>NZ_QNRR01000002.1:94880-394880 GCF_003315205.1 Roseimicrobium gellanilyticum
AGTAGTCCGCCGAGCCTCGGCGGCGGGTGGCGGTAGCTGGCCCATGAGCCCTCACCCCAACTGCAAGCGCGAGCAGCCGCGCCCAACAATGCAAAATGAGAAGTGAAAAATGAAAAGTGCAAAATGGAAGGCAGCTCAGTCACTTTGCATTTTTCACCTTTCATTTCTCATTTTGCATTTCCCTCTGCACTGCCGCCGGGGCGCCACCGGCGAACCCACCGCGAGGCGGTAGCCCAACGTAGCTCGCGAGTCCCTTCGCGAAATCATACCATCCACTCGCCCGTCACAACAAATCCGGAATGCCGCCAGGAAAGTAGTCCGCCGAGCCTCAGCGGCGTGTGGCAGCTGTGTAAAGGCCTCTCCTCTTGCCATTCACCCTTTCCACGGAACAATGGGATCACTCATGAACTCGAGGCGCCTCATGCTCCCCATCCTTGGGACAGCGCTTCTTTTGGGATGCCTCTATCTTGTCGGCTATCGGACACTGGGCGAGGAGGCTGTTTCCTCCAAGTTAAGCAATGCAAAGCTCCGGATTTTCGGCCTCTCATTCTCTGCCTCGGCCAAGACTCGCTCCGATGTGGTAGCACTTTTCGAACCTGCCAGCAGGCTCGAGTCTGCATGGCGCGGCAGTGATGAGGTCTCAGGAACTGTGGTTGGATTGGGAGGCGACCCCAGGTGGATTGACATCAAGACCGCTGAAGGCAGAATCCACTCAATCCACAGCAGCATCTCCGGAGAGACTCTAAAGAGCCAGGGCGTTGAGATAGGCACAAAAGTCACCTGCTGGGTTTCCTATCGACCCTTCTATACCTTGGGGCCCATGGTGATGTGCACACACGCGGTGGTTAAGGAGTGACTCAGAAAAGAAGGTAGTCCGCCGAGCCTCGGCGGCGGGTGGCGGTAGCTGGCCCATGAGCCCTCACCCCAACTGCAAGCGCGAGCAGCCGCGCCCAACAATGCAAAATGAGAAGTGAAAAATGAAAAGTGCAAAATGGAAGGCAGCTCAGTCACTTTGCATTTTTCACCTTTCATTTCTCATTTTGCATTTCCCTCTGCACTGCCGCGAGGCTCGGCGGACTACTTTCCTGGCCACCGCTCCTATTTCCTTCTGAAACTCCACCTGGTAACCATCTTGAATGGCATCGGCTTCACCTCACCATCGTCCCTCTTCTCCGAGACCCAGGTCAAAGTCCTGGAGCGCTCTGAACATTGGATCGCATAGGAGGCCTTTGCCCGGCCATCCTCCGAAGTGAATTCCAGATGCGCGATGGTCGCTGCTTCTGCCACGGTCTCCAGCAGGGTGCTGGCCTTCACGGATTCCACGTATCGCACCTGCACGGTACCCTCGGGGAACTGATGGAAAAAGTTATCCTGCGGCAGGTATCGCAGGTGCTGCTTCTGAGGAGTGAACTGGTACTCCGAGCCCGTCCCGAATTTGATGTTTCCCAGCCAGAAACTGTTCCCATACGACTTGGGGTCGGGAAGGGTGGTCATTTCATAGCTCGAAAGGAGACTTTCTCCAGCCGGGGTTTCCGTTTGGTAGAGCCGATAGAGCTTCCTGGACTTCGTATCCAGGAAGCTGGGTCCTGACATGGGATGAAACGTGAGCGTGCCTTCGGGCAAATCCCACTTCTCAATTCGGAAGCCTGAACCGATGACGCGAGAGGGTTCCCCAAATTTCTCAAGCATCATGGACCGCACCTCCGCCCACTTCTTGCCATGAGTCGATGCCGCAAGCTCCTGGATTGCCTTCGGCGTCTCGGCAACATCAGGAGCCTGCGCGATGACCCGCGAGGAAGCGAAAGCCAGAAGAATCAGAGTCCAAGCGAGAAGGCTTTTCATGGGATTGAAACTCAGGTGAGCGGCGCCGTTGGACAATGGCGTTCTTTAACGTTCCCTGCGAGTCCCTTCGCGAGAGAAAGTAGTCCGCCGAGCCTCGGCGGTGGGTGGCAGTCGTGTTCGTATAAAAGCCTGTCCCACGCCCGCCATACACCTGCTGTGTTTGTGACGAGCACTTTGCTAGAAGGGCCTCGTGGGTGAAAAAGTGCTGTTAGAGGAGGTTGGGTATCACGGGGCGGGTTCACCCGCCGCCGAGGCTCGGCGGACTACTTTCTCGACACCCACCGCTCATCCTCGGCCGTCAGCCCATTCCCCCTCCTGACCGCCCTTCGCCCCGTCTCCAGCGCGGCACTTGGGTTGCATCCATACAAGCCCGCACCCCAGCACGGATTTCCTTCAATCACGGCCCAGCCGTGCTCACGTGTGCAACCCACATCCAGCACAAAGGCCGGCGGGCAGGTCACTTCGGGATGTGTGAGAACCTCTTGCGCGAAGGCCATCGCTTCCGCCTCTTCATTTCCGTGGAAAGGCCATGAACCATCCGCTGCCTGCGCGAGGGCATCATTCCTCCAGTAGGGACAGGCAGACAGCACCACGCCCTCCAGTACGAAACAGCGGAACTCATTCAGGAAGGTCACCGGCTCACTCACGAGCACCTGGATGTCCTCCACCTGTTCCACCTTGGGGAGGTCTTCACCCTTCGCATACACCTTTGGCTCAAAGATTTTGCCGTCCGCGGGTTTCACGAACTGGTTCGTCACCCGCGAGCGTGCTTCAGAAAGCCGCATGATGGACACCTCGCGATGCCGCAGCGACTTCGGAAGCTTTACCAACCAGTCAATCGGCGGCTCAAGCAGTACGAATCCAATCTGGTCCACCACCGCCTCCGCAAAGAGCGGTTCGGCATAGATGGCGATGTCTCCGGAGAACGTCTTCAGTTCATCCGGAACTCGCCAGTTCGCCAGCCGCTGTGTCAGCCAGCCTGCATCACGAGCGACGCGCCACATGGCCACGGAGTCATCCGTGACGCGGGGAGCGAGAATGAGGAGAGCGTTGGGAGAGATCGACACAGGCCAACGTAGCTCGCGAGTCCCTTCGCGAGATTGTTGACGGAATAAACTCGCGAAGGGACTCGCGAACTACGTTGGTCAATGCGCCTCCAGCCAGTTCTTCCCCGTGCCGGTCTCCACCAGCACTGGCACGCGCAGCGGTAACGCATGCTGCATGCTCTCCACGATGATGGGTGTGACCTTTTCCACTTCGCTGTTGGGCACTTCGAAGAGCAATTCATCGTGCACCTGCAGCAGCATGCGGGTCTTGTAGCCGCCGTCGTGCAGGGCCTTGTCCACCTGGATCATGGCGAGCTTGATCATGTCTGCGGCGGTGCCTTGAATCGGCGTGTTCATGGCCACGCGTTCCGTGGCGTTGCGCACGGTGGCGTTGGAGGAATTGATGTCCCGCAGGAAACGCCGGCGTCCGGTCAGGGTGGCCACGAAGCCACGCTGGCGCGCATCCTGCACCTCGCGATCCAGGAACTCGCGCACGCCGGGATATTGCGTGAAGTAGCTGTCGATGATCTGCCCCGCCTCCGCCCGTGGAATGCCAAGACGCTGGCTCAGGCCGAAGGCGCTGATGCCATAGATGATGCCGAAGTTCACCATCTTCGCCGTGCGGCGCATATCAGACGTGGTCTCTTCAAGAGGCACGTTATAGACCTTCGCGGCGGTGGCGGTGTGAATGTCCAGCTTGCGCTGGAAGGCCTCCGCCATGGCATCGTCACCACTGAGGGCGGCCATCACGCGCAGTTCGATCTGCGAATAGTCCGCGCTCAGCAGCACCCAGTCTTCCTTCTCCGGGACGAAAGCCTTGCGAATCTCGCGCCCGGCATCGCTGCGGATGGGGATGTTCTGCAGGTTCGGGTCCGTGGAAGCCATGCGGCCCGTCGCCGCCATGAGCTGGTGGAAGGTGGTGTGCACGCGTCCATCGATGGGATTCACCGTGGCAGGCAGGGCGTCCACATAAGTGTTCTTGAGCTTGGTCGATTCACGGTAGGAGAGAATCTCCTCGATGATGGGGTGCACGCCCAGCAGTGACTGCAGTGTCTGCTCATTCGTCTGGTACTGGCCGGTCGCGGTCTTCTTCGGCTTCTCGACGAGGCGCAATTGATCAAAGAGCACTTCACCCAGCTTCTTGGGCGAGTTCAGATTGAAGGGGAATCCGGCGTGGCTGTGGATGCGTGCTTCCAGCTCACGAGCGCGATGCTCCAGAGTCTGGCCGATTTCCTCCAGCGTGGCCACATCCACCTTCACCCCCACGTGCTCCATGCGCACGAGTACGGGAAGCAAGGGTGCCTCGATGTCATAGAAGACCTTGTGCTGCCCCTGCTTCTCCAGCTCGGGGCGCAGGATGTTCGCAAGTTGCAGGGTTACATCCGCATCTTCCGCCGCGTACTCAGCGAGCGGTTCCAGAGGCGCCTCCGCCATGCTCTTCTGCGGGGTCGGTCCCTTCTTCTCTCCGATGAGTGAAGTGATGGAGATGGGCGTGTATCCCAGATAACGCTCGCTCAAGTAGTCCATCCCATGCCGCTGGTCCGGTTCGATGAGGGAGTGGGCCAGCATCGTGTCAAAGAACGGGCCTGCCACTTCGATTTTGTGCGCCATGAGCACGCGCAGGTCGAATTTGAGATTGTGCCCAATCTTTTCCGCCGTGCTCTTCGTCAGCAGTGGCTTCAGCTCTGCCAGCACTGCGAGATGCTCTGTGGGGTCTTCGGGAATGTGGATGTAGCACGCTTCAAACGGCTCGATGGCAAAGGACATGCCGAGCATGCGCGCGGTGAGCGGGTCGAGTCCATCCGTCTCTGTGTCGAAGCAGAAGGCCTTCACCTGTGAGAGTCGCTTCAGCCAGCGCTCACGGTCTTCTCGAGTGGTCACCAGCTCGTACTTGTGAGGCACGGTGGTGATGGTTTGCAGATTGGGATTGGTGGGCTCGGAGAAGAGTTCCTGCTCATTCGCCTCCAGCTCCGTGGGGATGGTGGTGGGCGCTTCCGCAGTGGTTCCACCTCCGCCTCCACCGAAGAGGTCCCCTTGAGCATCGCCACCAGCAGCGGCCTTCTTGGAGGTTTTCTTTGCGGGCGCTGCCTGCGGCGCCACCGCGCCGCGTCCGGCCTTGAAGTCGTCGCCGAAGATGCGGCGACCGAGCGCATTGAACTCATACTCCACGAAGATGGCCTTCAGCGCATCGTCATCGAAGCTTTGCAGCGCCATCTCATCAAGTCCCACCGGAGAGGGTGCATCACGCATGATCACGGCGAGCTGTCGCGAGAGACGCGCCATGGCTGCGCCTTCCTTGACCTTGTCCTTCAGCTTGCCTTCGATCTCATCCACGCGCTCCAGCATGGCGTCCACACCGCCGAACTGCTGGATGAGCTTCGCCGCTGTCTTCTCGCCCACGCCTTTGATGCCGGGGATGTTATCGCTCGCATCCCCCATGAGACCGAGGATGTCGATGACCTGTTCCGGTTTGGAGACGCCCCAGCGCTCGCATATTTCTGCGACGCCGAGAATCTCCGTGTCACTGCCCTGGCGACCTGGCTTGTAGATTTTCGTACGCTCCGTCACGAGCTGGCCGAAGTCCTTGTCCGGCGTGACCATGTACGTTTCGAAATCACCGCGCTCCTCCGCCTGATGCGCGAGCGTGCCGATGAGGTCATCGGCCTCGTACCCATCCAGCTCCAGGATGGGGATGCGCATCGCCTTCAGCAGGCGCTTCGCTGCTGGGATGGCCACGGACAAGTCCTCCGGCATCTCCTCGCGCTGCGCCTTGTAATCGGCAAACATGGTGTGCCGAGGGGTGGGCGCGCTGGTATCGAAGGCCGCCGCGAAGTGCGTGGGCTTCTGATTCTCCCGGATGTCCAGCAGCACATTGGCGAAGCCGTAGAGCGCCGACGTATTGACCCCCTTGCTGTTGAAGATGGGTTTCTTGATCAGTGCAAAATGCGCACGGTACAGCAGCGCCATGCTGTCGAGGAGGAAGAGGCGGTTCGGCATCGGTGCAGGATGGAGAGGCGGGACGGAAGGGCAACAGGCGAGTTCGGAATGCGGAGGCCGGAGTGCGGAGGGATGTTTTTGCGGGCGACGCTCGGATCGGAGCTCCCGGCTAGCGCGTTTTGAGTTGAACTTTGGCCGTGTTTTACGCCGAAGGCGTTGTACATCGTCCAGCCCAAGGTCAGCCTGCGAAGCAGGCGCCACCTTGGGTGGCAGGAGAGAAGACCTTGAACTCTGAAAGAATTCCACAAACAGGCATCAACGACAGTAAAAGGCCGCCTCCGCCCTGCAGCACTTCTGTGGAACGCTTCCAGCGTTCAGCATCTAGATGCCGTAACCCAAGGTGGCGCTTGCCGCTTCGCGGCGAAGCTTACCTTGGGCTGGACGATGTGCAACGCCTTCGGCGTACTCCTGAAATCGGCTAAAGTTCCAATCAACATGCTCCAAGCCTTGTCCTACATCGGCGCATAGCCTTCATGCTTCGGCAGTGCCGGGTCCATGAGGTCCCACGGTTGGGCATCCGCCGTGAAGATGTGGTACGCTGGCTTGAAAATCGAGGGGTCATCCAGGCTCGAAGCGACGACGCCGATGAAGGGGAATGTCGGATTGACCGCACCAAACAACCGCGAACCGCAATCCGGGCAGAAGCCGCGCGTGTGTTGGCCGCCGCCATCACTGGGGCGGTCATGATACTTCGGTGTGCCCTGGGTGATCTTGAAGCCTGTGATGGGGAACAGTGTTGCGGGCGAATAGGGGCCGCCGCTGGCGCGCTGGCACTCGCGACAATGGCAGCAGAACATTTCCATGGGGGCCTCAGTGCACTCGTAGCGGATGGCTCCACAGGCGCAGCCGCCGGTGATGGGGGTGGGTAGTGGCATGGGATTTGCAGATGGGTTTGGATGAAGCAAGCGAGGTCGGGTCTCCTTTTGACACCTGCCTTGGGATCGCGCCTTCCAAGCGTGACGAACGCAGCGGATCACACAGGACATCGGAGTCTGGGATTCCGCAAAAAAGTCAGTATTCAGGCTTCCGTTGCCATGAGGTGGCGGTGCGGAGCTGCGGCACGAAATGGCTCGCCACGTGGCATTTCCATCCGCCTCTGCCCGCTATCTACGGAAGCGCAGGATCGCATCCCTACCGTCCATTTCTTTGAGGGACGCTCACATGATTAAAAATCCCTCGAGAAACTCACCGTCGCTCCCGGGAGGGAGTCGCGGTAGAGCTGTTCCGGGTTTTCCAGAATCCACTTGGAGTCCTTTGACCTGATGCCGAGGGTCAGTTGCTTCAGGTTTGGCAGCGTCTTGAGAGTCTCCAGAAGTCGCACGCTGCACTTCCCATTGCTGATTTGGATCTCCTTCAACTTGGGAAGTCCTGCGAGCTTCGCGAAGACTTCGTCCGTCAGAAATGGGTGTCGATTTGAATTTTCTCAAGGTGCTCCATGCTGCCCAAAACGGTGAAGAGGGTGTCGATATCGCCTTGGGTCATGGTCCCCGATATGACGTCGCGAATAACAAACGTGCGGAGCTTGGGGAAGCGTTGCAATGCCGGGAAAAATCCTTGTGAAAGCTGTCCGAAGTGGTGATGAAGATGGCGTCCGTTTCCGAACGGGACAGGGCCAGCAAACGCTCACGCCACACGATGTTCTCGACATTCGTGCCGCCCCTATACTGTATCAGCGAAGCGACCGCTTTATTCGCCCATGCCGGTCCCGGGGAGGGAGGCTCTCCACCTGCGAATGCCACCTGCCATCGTTTTGCAAGCGCCCCTTGCAGCGCTGCCACGCGGTATATCCGGTACCCGAAGATCCCCAGCAGGGTCACAATAGAAATCACGATCGCCGCGACGACGAGCCAGCGGCTTTTTTTGCGTGTTTTTGAACCTTCGTTCATGGGAATCGATGTCACTCGTTGTGATATCTCACTACCTCTCAATTCAACGAATCTTTCTCTAGAAAATATCCGAATCATTCTCCTCGTTAGCCACCGCATGAAGCATGCGCCGCACCAGCGAGAAGAGCTGGGTAGGGCGATCGGGGAATCGAAGGCATGGGCGCAAACTTAAGCTTCCCTGGATGCTTTGTCCCGGCGAGGCCTCGGATGGTAGCAGGTCGCTGCGAGCGATTACCCCACCAGTTCCTTCTCGAGCGTAATCTCCGACTCTTCCCGCGTGCTCGCCGCCGCGTGGAAATGCACATGCGTGAACACGCGGCGCACTAGTGCCAGGCCCATGCCGCCTTCTTCACGGGCGCCGGAGTGGGCTTGGGCGGCGGCTTCTTCCTGGGAGATACCGCGTCCGCGATGCTTGATGGTGAAGCGCAACTTCGCGGGTTCCATGGCTGCGGTGCAGGTGATGGGGCCCGGAGGCTGGTCGATACCGTAGGCGTGCTTCAGGATATTCGTCAGCACTTCGTCGCAACCCACGAGGATTTGCACCTTGGCATTCTTGTCGAAGCCGGCGAAGTCGAGCCAGCTTTCGCAGAACTTGCGCGCATCCCGGATGCTCTCCGGGGTGCAGGCGGCTTCAAAGACGGAAGCGGGCGGGGGAGTCGCGTCCATAAGGAGAAGAAGGGTGGCGTCATCGCGCGCGCCATCCTTCAGGAGGGCGCGCCATTTCGTGACGAGGGTTTCGATGTCCGTGGACTCATGCCACGCGGCGTCATTGAGAATGCCGAGCAGACCTTCACGACCAAGCTCGGAGCCATCTTTGATCACGGCTTCGAGGATGCCGTCTGACTGCGCGAGCCAGTGCGTGCCTGAGCCGAGTGCCATGGAGGCCACCTTGCACTCCGTGAGACGACGCTGACCGAAGAACGGCTGCCTCGGGCACGCAATCTCTTGCCACGTGCCATTCTCGCGTGAGCGAAAGAGCGGTGGCGCCTGGGCGAATGCGGAGGCCTGCACACGGCGATGCTTCAAATCAAAGAGCAGCACCGTCAGCGCCGCCGCATTGTCACCGGCGTGCATGGCTTGATACAGTGTGTTGTTCAGCGTCGCGAGCCATGCGCTGAATTTTTCCGGCACACACTGCGAAGCCGTGAGCGCGATCTGCGTGGTGAGTCGTGCCATGTCCAGCGCAGCGCTGGAGCCTTTGCCAGTGACATCGCCTACTCCAGCAAGCAGCAGATGCGGATTTGGTGAGTGAAAGAAGTAGCAGTCACCACCAATGCCCGTCGCTTGCTCCAGATACGCCTGCATGCGTAGTGGACCATGCGTCGCACGGGGTTCTGGGAGGAAGGTTTCCTGCACCTGCCGCGCCAGTTCCATCTCCACTTTGCGCTCGGCCTCTTCCACCGCGCGGGCTTTGGCCTGCTCTTCCGCCTCGCGTCTGCCGAGGGTGACGGACACCAGCGCACCGAAGGCCATGAAGATGCGCATGTCCTCTGTGCCGAAGTGCTCGCGATCTTCTGGATTCATTGCCTGCATCACGCCGCGGCAATGCTCTCCATCGAGCAGAGGAATGGTGAGCAGGGCTTGCGTTGCGAGACCCGCATCTTGCCCGGTGCGGCGGTAGTGCTCCGGATGTTTCGCCGCATCCGAGGTATTTACGGCCTCGCGGGATTCGAACACACGACCGGCAATGCCTTGTCCCTTGGGCAAGCGCCATGCGCCCTCCTTCTTCCAATCGCGTTGCGTGCTGTGAATCAGCAAATCACCACTCGCTGCGTCCGGCAGTGAGATGGAACATGCTGCACACCGCATCACTGCGCGCGCGCCATGCAGGATATTCGCCAGCAGCGATTCGAAGTCGCCGGAGCGATTCAGCGAAGCCGCCACGCCAAGCAGTGTTTCCACCAGCAGACCTTCGCCGTGCGTGGAGGGGATGGCGGTCACCGATGTGTCTTCGGCCTCCCGTGGTTGTGCAGGCTTGCTCATGGTTCGAAGCGCGGAAGCGCTGCTCCCAAGGATCGGGGGCACTCCTGCCTGTAGACGCTAACCGAGGCAGTAGATGTATTTGTCCCGGAGGGACAGCGGAACGTTAGCCGGTCGGTGAAGGGAGCCTTGGCGACCGCAACCACCGGATCACCGTGGTGAAAAACATTCCGTCCCGGATGGGACGGCGGAAGAGGGATGGCAGGATCGGATGATGTGTCATCGCCAGGCAGTCCGCTTCCGGCGTGCCCTCCGGGACGCCATGAGGTTTCCGTAGGATCCGGTGGTTGCGGTCGCTGAAGCTCCCTGCACCACCGGCTACCATTCATTGCTCCCTCCGGGAGCAATGAAGGAAGCATCAATTGCGACGTGGAGTTCATCTTGGATTAGCGGCAACGGCTCTCCTGTCTCACTGCATCGAATTACTTCCGTGGCAACGGCGGTGCTGTCCTCTGGCCACTCGTGCCTGTCCTCGGAGTCACGGTGCCACCGCGCTGTTGAATCATCTTGTCCTGCTCCTTGTTCTTGCCCCACACCACGGCGTTGGGTTTGAGGGAGAGCATTTCCATGAAGACATCCACACGCTTCGCGGCATCGCCGACCTTGTCAGACGCACTGCCCAGCTTTTGAATTTGTGTCTCGCTGCGGCTGATGGCCTTGCCTGCTTTGTCCAAGGCGGAGGAGACCTTCTGCAATTCAGATACGGTCTGCTCCTTTCCTTCCAGAAGCGTGCTCACGATGTCCTGCCAGCCACCGTCGATATCCTGCGTGAGATCGATGAGGCCTTTCTTGCTTCCATCCTTGCTTCCGTTGAAGAGCACGTTCATCGCCGTGGTGCTCTGCTCCAGTTCGGCGACGGCGTTCTTCAGTTCAAAGGCGAGGCCTTCATCCTGCTGACCCTCGGGACCGGCGATGATTTTCTTCAGTTCATCCATGGTCTCCTTCACGGGGGTCATCACCAGGTGATCCATGTCATCATTCACTGTCTTCAGCATGTCCTTGGAGACCGTGGCCATGGCTTTCACTTCCACCATCGCTTGCGCGGCGGCATCCACGGCCTTCTTGGCATTCTCATCCAGACCGGGTAGCACGGAGTCCGCGCGGCTCAGGCGCACGCCTTCGATGCAATGCAGCTCTTCGATCGAGCCCTGGTGATTTTCCGTGATGGAGGCCAGCGTAGCCAGGCCTGAGTGCATGGGGTGTGTCCTCAGGGAAATGTGCGACTCACCAAAGAGCGAGCTCTCCAGATAGGGTTGCACATTGGCGGGAATCTCCACCTCGCTCTGCAGGTCGATGCGCACGAGTATCTTGTCCGTCTTCGGCTCATACTGCAGAGCGCCCACGGAACCCACCGGCATCCCTTTGAAGAGCACCTTGGACTTTTCCTTGATGCCGGTGACGTCATCAAATGACGCTGCGAAAGAAAGCTTCGTGCCCGACCCGCCGCCAATTGCCCGGTAGATGGCAAAGAGCAGGATGCCGGCTACTGCCACGATGAGCAGCACCAGCACCGCATCGTAGGAGCCCTTGAGTGATTTCAGAAGTTTCATGGGGAAAGGGGAAGTGGCATCGAGAGCTCAGGCTACAGTGCCTGCTGCAGCGAGGTCCTCGGCAGGTTGGAGAAAGGCGCGGACCAGCGGATGCGTGCTCGCGTGAAATTCCTGCTTCGTGCCGGAGAGCAGCACGGTGCCGCGCACCGCACCATCCCGCTCCGCGCCGAGCATGATGCCGCGTGTGGCGATGCGCTGGAAGCTCAGGAGATCGTGTGTCACCACGATTACTGTCGCTCCGCTCTTCCGGCTGAGGGTGATGGTGAGATCATCGATTTCCTTCGTGCTCACCGGGTCGAGCCCGGAGGTGGGTTCGTCGCTGATGAGCAGCTTCGGATCCAGCGCCAATGCGCGTGCGAGTGCGGCACGCTTCTTCATGCCGCCGCTGAGTTCACGTGGATACTTGTCCGCATGCCGCGACAGTCCCACGGCGCGCAGCTTCATCATCACGGTGTCCTCCAGCAGTTCCCTGTCACTCGCGATCTCCGGGTGGTGCTGCTGGAATGGCAGCGCCACATTCTCCGCAATGGTCAGGCTCTGCAGCAGCGCCCCTGATTGGAAAAGCACGCCCACATCCCGCATCAACGTCGCGCGCTTGGGACGGGGGAGTTGGTGGATGTTCTCACCGAGCACATGCACTGAGCCCTCGCTTGGGGCATCCACACCGATGAGGATGTTCAGCAGGGTGCTCTTCCCGCAGCCGGAGCCTCCGAGGATGGTGAAGACGTCCCCCGCATGCACTTCGAAGCTCACGCCATTGAGCACGCGCGTGCCATTTGGGTAGGCCTTTACCAGGTCCTTGACCACGAGCAGAGGCCCGGTGGCTGGCGTGGATTTGGCAGCGGGTGACATGGTTAGCGTTTCAGAAGCAGTTGCAGGCCGGTGATCACCGCGTTGATGGCGGTCACGGAGACGAGCGCGGTCACCACGGCGGCGGTGGCCACACGTCCCACGGCATCGGAGCCGCCCGTGGCATTGAGTCCTTTGTTGAAGGCAATCATGGCTGCCATGAGAGAGAATACCCATGCCTTGCCGATGCTCAAAAGCACGTCACTGATTTGCGCCCCTTCAAGCGCGCGCACGACGAATTGGTCCACAGACATGCCCAGCGTTTGCGAGCAGATGAGGAAGGCGCCAATCAATCCCACGCCCACGGTGTAGATGGTCATTACGGGCAGCATCAGCGCGAAGGCCGCGAGCACCGGCAGCAGGATGTACCGCGAGAGGTCCACGCCCATTGTCTCCAAGGCCTTGATCTCCTCCGCGATCTTCATGTTCGCCAGTTCCGCCGCCGTGCCGGCCACACTGCGACCGATGAAAACCGTCGCGGTGAGCAGGGGCGCGAGCTGGTGATTGAGAATTACCCAGATGAGCCGTGGCACGCGGTCCTGCATGCTCAACTTCGCCAGCTGCTCCTGCAGCACCAGCGCAATCACGAGGCCCACGCAGAGTGACATCAGGAAGACCGTGGGCGCGGCGCGCACCCCGACGGACAGGGCTCGCTGGAAGAAGGTCTTCCACATGCTGGCGGGCAGCCAGGGACGCTCCATCGCTCCGCGAAACATCGCCGTCGAGAGACCTGGATAGCTGTATTCACTGCCTGGCTTCACGTGAAGAAGAGAAAGAATGTTGCCGTGCTGGGATCAACTGGCCTTGCCCGCTGCCTTCGCCATCGCGAGCGTGTCATACACCGCGATGTGGCCACCCTCGGCGGATTCGAGGCCCACACCGTTGATGTCAAAAGCGGCCCGCAGCGCCTCATTCATGCCTGAGATGGCGAGCCGCGAATCGGGATGCCCATCAAGCTGGTAGCGCTGCATGGCCGCCCAGAAGGGCGTGTTCAGAAAGGTGACGCCGGACAGGTCCACGATGAGCAGCGGAAGCTTCTGCGCGAGCAGTCCCTTCAAGAGCTGCCTGACCGCCGGCACCGCCAGGAAGTCCGCCTCGCCCGCAAACTTGAGGACCTTTCCCCCGGCATGCGACTCCTCTTCATAACCCAGGTGCGGGGACAGATTCATGACCGCGGCTTCCTCATGTGTGTTGCGTGAACGTCCAGCGCATGATGGCGTTTTGTCCTGAGAATCGCAAGTGGGGAAATCGGCGGGCGGATGTGCTGAAGTGACATTTTGGTTTTGCCAATGAAGATGGAGGTGTATGGCATTTGCATGTCGGCGTTTTCATGCCGCGTGACAGGTTCTTGAGTTACTTCGTGAGCGGTCTTGTGATTCCTGAGGTGTACGAGCGCGGTGTCACGCCAGCTTCTTGGTCGTACTACGATCTCGGACGTGTCGCGGAACCTTGGGGAGGCGGTGTGGAACTAGCATGCGGCAAGGTCCTATCACCCGGATGCTCCGCCCCACCTCCGCCCTCTCTAGTCAGGAAGCCGGCGCAGCGGCTCCCCACCGGTGTATAGGCGCGCAGAGCGATAGACCAGAGAAGTGTCGCAATGGAGTGAGCATGTGGTTTGAGTTTACCCGTGACTATCGATGGCGTATGTCACCTCATGACCGAGTTCCAGAAGGCATGCCGTGCGGCGACCAAGGCTGGTGTGGAAGCTGCTGAGGGAACGTCGGATGAAGAGGTGCGTGCCCAAGTGCAGCGAATCAAGCGTCTCAGAAGTACTGGTTCCGCAGAAATCTCAGTACCAGAGGAGTCCTCATCTGTGGATGGTGCGCGGCTAGTGAGGGAAGCTTTCGAAAGCTGGAATGCGGAGCGGATTGCCTACGAGGAAAAGCACGGCAAGGTGATGCCTCTGCCCAAGGTATCGTAAAAGAATGACTGTGCTGAGGTTGCTTCCCTTCGCACATTTCTGGGAAAGCGGAGGTTAGCAGACAGGCCGCGCTCTCAGTTGAACGAAGCTTCACCATGAGGCGCGTTCATATCGGCTCTGATCACATACTCAACCCTTGCAAAATTCCTCAAGGATGCCGAATGTCAGGGTAATCGAAAGCATGCCGGGTCCTACGCAATTCCGACATTACCTCATCGCCCAAGAAGCTGGGGGGAAAAATATCGAGGTGGTACGGTCCGCAGAACAGGTGGGCGTGCTCGCCTTCGATTTGGAGCGGCATGTCTTCGTCCACTTCCACGTCCTGCTGGAGCCGCTGAAGGACAAGACCGTATTCGAGGAGCGGGCGAAGCAGGTGCGCGCTCGTGGCCATACCCGGCTCGCCCGTCTGCTGGACTACGGCGAGGATGATGGCAGTCCCTTTTACATCACCACGAATGTGGATGGGGAGACCTTGCGCAGTTATTTGGAGCGATCGGAGTCCCTCCCAGTGTGGCTTGCCATGCAGGTCACCCACTCTGCGCTGGAAGCCATGCAGGCGTTGATTGAGGTGGGGGATTTCGTGCCGACCCAGCCGCTGGACGCACTCCGCATCATCCAGACTGGACCCCAGTCTGTGGAGGTGGAAGTCGCAGACTACCGCCTCATGGAAGAGCCCGTCGGCAAGGCAGCCAAGGCCAGGCAGGGACGGTCGCCTCTGGAAAAGCAGGGCCAGTTCCTCAATGCTTTTTTTCAGGAGCGATTGGAGAGCGGTGAGTCACCGGCATCGGCCACCCTGCAGACGGCGGATTTCATCGAGTTGCTTCAGAATCTTCTCAGTGCCTGCGGACCGGAAAAGCAGGAGGCCCTCGCGGCCTTGCTGAAGGAGCTTTCCACGCTCATGCCGCCAGCGCCACCTGTGGAGCTGCCCTCCGCGTGCAAGCCGCGTCCCTACCTCGCAGTTCTGCTGGCGGGTTTCACCGAGGTGGCTCGCAGCATTGCTTCCACGGTACGCATCCAGAGTCAGAAGCTGGACCCATATCATCCTTATTCGCTGCGGGGTACCATGCTGAAGCTGGGGCAGGCCGTGGTGGTGGAGCAGGTGCCACCCTCCAGGCTGGCAGGCACGATTCCTGCGGAGCTTTTCCAGCAGGTGCAGAATCTCCCCAAGGCTGGCAAATTTCCCAATCTCGTCCCCGTGCTCTTCGTGGAGGAAAAGGACGGTATCCAGACGGTGGCGGAGACGGCGGTGGAGGGCGTGACCCTTCAGGAAGTGCTGGAGGTGCGTGATACGCTCGGCGTGCAGGAGATCTACCTGGTACTCGCCGGAGTGGATGCTGCTCTGGCCCAGCTTGAGAAAGCCGGCCTTCCTGCGCGGCGTCTGCGTTTGGAGGATGTCTTCCTCTTCACCGGAGTGGGCCAGGAGTCGCCTCGCGACAGCGGTCTTCTCTCTCGAAAGCTGAATGAGTGGTCTGGCTTTTCCGTCGTCATTCGTGCGCATCCCTGTCTGCATGCCATCGCAGGCAGAGGCACAGATCCCGCCGTGCTGCTGCCGCTCGATGCAAACAAGAGCGATGATGCCGAGCCCATCTGGAACGGTGGGTGGATGGCGGCGCTCGGTTGTTTCCTGGCGGGCATGCCGGATGCGGATGCCACGAAGCACGAGGCGGGGATTGCGGAGACAGATAGCGTCCGCCGCCTGCTGGAGGAGGAAGTCCGCCATGCCCGTGAGGGAGCGCCCATCAAGCGTGCCGCATTCCTGGCGAAGTACGCCCGTGTGATGCAGCAGTTTGACGTCGCGAAGTCCGCCCGCACGGGTGCCGTGTGGTCAGAGGTCAGCGGTGGCCAAGCTGCAGCGAGCGCCCCAGAGGCGCAGGAGGCTCCTGTATACCAGCCGAAGGTCGCAGGGCCAGCGCCCGCAGAGGGACTTCGTCAATTGACGCGCCTGCCGGAAAAAAAGGGGGCAACCCCGCCACTGACAAGCGCTCCGGCACATAATCCTCCTCCAAAGCCCACCATCGGCTTTGCCGAGGCGCTCATCCGGCAGACTCAGGCTCACGACCCAGACGACCACTACGAGGGTGGGGGCTTGCGGCCCATTCGTGGCAGAATGCATGAGTTGCCCGAGAGCGAAAGCTCCTGGCGTCCCATGCACGAGGAAACCTCCCTGTGGATCCGGGTGGCCTTGCTGCTCATTGGGTCCCTGGTGCTGGGGGCGATACTCGCGCATCTTTCAGGCCGGGCTCTGTGGCAGGATATCCCGGCTCCCAAAGCGGTGCTGGCCACCGACCCTCTCGCGCCTGATGCGCCCATCATTGACCTGCCGGTTGCGCCCAAGAAGCAGCCATCATCTGGTGCGCCCACCTTGCCAGCACCGACAGGTTCTTCCTTCAAGGATGTGAACTTGGAGCCAAAGGCCACGCCTCCGCGGGCCGGCTCGGCTGCGGGTTCCGTGGCTCCCGCCGCTCCGCGCCCGGCTTCGGCTGCTCCTCCTCAGGCACCCACCATCGCTCCTGTGCCTCCGCCTCCGGCGATGACCAACCCGGTTGCATCGACATCCTCTTTGCCCGCGCCAGTGGTGTCTCCTGAGACAGCGGGAATGGATGCCAAGTTGGATGCCCGGCTGGCGGAATTGCGGCTCTCCGGCGGCAAGCTCCCCGCTGCCTTGCGGGTCGAGACGGAGCGTGCAGCCTCACGGGGAAATGCCGAGGCCATGCTCGCGATGGGCAGATCCAGCCTGCGCGGTGAAGTGGGCGCGGTGGATGAGCGCGCTGCGTACATCTGGTTTGAAAAGGCGGCACAGGCCGGAAGCGTTCCTGCAAATGTGCCTCTGGCAGAATGCCATCTTCAGGGCTGGGGCACGCCCTCGGATCCTGTGAAGGCCGTGGAGCTGCTGAGCATTGCTGTTGCCGCAGGCGACAGCCAGGCTAAGGACCTCCTCGGCGTGTGCTACCGCCTCGGGAAGGGGGTTCCCCGGGATGATGCGCGGGCGTTTGCGTTGTGCAGTGAGGCCTATCGCGCCGGGATCGTCTCCGCCTGTGGGAATCTGGGGGCGCTGTACCTTCGGGGGCAGGGCGTGGCGGAGGATGCGGCTCTCGCGGTGCAGCTCTTTGCCGAGGGGGCACGTCGCGGTCATGCAGAGAGCATGCAGCAGTATGCGCACGCGCTGGAGTATGGCACTGGCATTCCTGCCGACCGCGCTCAGGCGACGCAGTGGTATCAGAAATCCGCTGCTCTGGGCAATGCGGAGGCCTCGGCCTGGTGTCGTGAAAAAGGCGTGGTGTATTAAGGTGGAATAGAGCGGATGCGGTAGCGGGACGCTTCCAGACCCGTCCAGATGACTGTGAGGCGCGTATCTTCCTCCTGAGCTGATGCTCTAAAGTTAGTTTGCGCTCATGGTTTTGTGGTGCATCACCTGATGATGCACCTGCTTCTGCCTCATGGCGAAGTGGTGAAATACCCCGTCAAGAACGTTCAAATAAAAAATCACAAATAGGTTCAACAATTGGCATTCCTGCGTCGTCTCTATTGCACGGATTAGTATCAATACATCGCCAATACATCCATGAATAAGTCGAAATCCAAAACCCTTGCCATTGCCGGTATGGCCATGCTCGGTGCGGCGGCTCTTGTAGTCGCCCAAGAAGAGGCTGGAAAGCCTGCCGAAGTAAAACCGGCGCCCCAAGTGGTGCCCAAGCTGAAGCCTGCGGAGTTCCTCTCCCAGATCGGCCGTGACTCCGCTGAAGTCCGGAATGCCGGACAGGTGACCCTCAGCTATGCGGACGTGGTCGAGCGCACGCTGCCCACCGTCGTCAGCATCGGCACCTATACGACCAAGTCTCTCGCCGGTGGTGGCCGAATGGGCCCCAATATGGACGAAGATGACATCGAGCAGCTTCCGCCCATGTTCCGCGAGTTTTTCAAAGACTGGCTCGAGCGCCATGGTGAGGAAGGCGGCACTCCGGCCCCGCGTGGCAACAACCGCCGCGCTCCCCGTGCTCCTCAAGGACCCCGTCAGACCGGTCTCGGTTCCGGCGTGCTCCTTACCAGCGACGGCTACATCATGACGAACAATCACGTCGTGGAAAACGCTGACCAGTTGAAGGTGCGCATCGGCGGCCAGAACAAGGAGTACATCGCCAAGGTGATTGGCTCTGACCCTTCCACAGACATCGCTCTCATCAAGATCGATGGAAAGGACCTTCCCAAGGCCACCTTCGGTGACAGCGCCAAGCTGCGCGTGGGTGACGTGGTGCTTGCCATCGGTTCCCCGATGGGCCTCGACCAGTCGGTGACCCAGGGCATCATCAGCGCCCTTGGCCGCAGCGACGTGGGCATCATCCGCCACAAGCAGCAGTCCGGTTATGAAGACTTCATCCAGACGGATGCCGCCATCAATCCCGGCAACTCCGGTGGTCCGCTGGTGGATGGTCTCGGCCGCGTCATCGGCATCAACACCGCCATTGAAACCCGCAGCGGTATGTTCTCCGGCATCGGTCTTGCGATTCCGTCGAACATGGCCCTCTCCATCGTCACCGACCTGCTCGATGACGGCAAGGTGGACCGTGGTTTCCTCGGCGTCGTGATGTCTGACGTGGATCCCAGCATGGCCGATTTCTACGGCCTGAATGATTCCCGTGGTGTGACCGTGTCCGAAGTGGTGCCTGATTCCCCCGCGGAAAAGGCCGGCCTGCTCGGTGGTGACGTCATTGTGAGCGCCGACGGAGAAAAGGTCGAACAGCCCTCCAAGCTGCGCCTCATGATCAGCGGCAAGCATCCTGGTGAAGCTGTGAAGTTCGGTGTGATCCGCTTCAACGAAAAGACGAAGAAGCCGGAGAACCTGTCCCTCACCGCGACGCTTGAGAAGCTCGATGCCGACAAGTTTGCCAACGTGGGCCAGCGCCCCGGCGACAAGGGAGGCAGTGCTGACAAGAGCGGTTCCTTCCTCACTGGAGTGAAGATCGAAAACCTCACCAGCGAACTGCGGGATGAATACAGTCTTGATGAGAAAGTCGAAGGCGTGCTGGTCACCTCGGTGAAGGATGACAGTCCTGCCGCCAAGGTGGGACTCCAGCAGGGCGACGTCATTGTTCAGGTAAACCGCCAGAACGTGAAGTCGACTGCCGAAGCCCGCTCCCACCGTGGTGACGAAGACGGCGCCCCCGTGGTGCTGAAGATCCTTCGCGACGGCCAGACGAAGCATATTGTGATTCGCAGCTAACGCGCTGAGTTCATCTCCATCCTATTCAAAGCCGGGTCAGCAATGGCCCGGCTTTTTTGTGTGCAGTTGCCAAACGTAGCTCGCCAGTCCCTTGGCAGGATCTCGGGGACGTTTCAGTTAACCGCAAAGATGCGGAGAGGCAAAGGACGCAGAGGAGGAGAGGGGTTGGGTGCTGGGTATGCGGGGTGCTGAGGGGTGGGACGTTTCGTTGCAGAGGAGGCGGAGACGCGTAGAGAAATGGTGGGCAGGCTTGCTCAGATGGTCGCAAAGCAGCGAAAGCAGCAAAGGGGAAAAAGATGTGTGCTGGGGGAGGGCAGCGTTGCAGGGACGTTTCGGTTAACCGCAAAGACGCAAAAGGGGCAGAGGACGCAGAGGAGGAGAGGGGGGGAGTACTGGGTATGCCGGGTGGTGAGGCGTGGTACGTTTCGTTGCAGAGGAGGCAGAGACGCGCAGGACGCCTATCATCCCAATCTTTGTAGTTTTTTGCGTCTCTTTGTGGCTATCCCCTCAGTTGATGCCGCGGACGCGAAGTCAGGTCTTCTGACCACACAGCGTCCTATCAACTAAGAACTCAACCTCAGTCTCCGAAGTTCTTCTGAGTCTCCGTGTTTGATTCGTCCTGCCGTCCTCACCCTTTGGGCTGCTTCGCAGTCGTCTCGCTCCGCTCGGCGCTGTGTTGAATCCCATGCAGATGACCACATCCACCTCTCCCATTCCCAACCCCTGCACTTGATTGCAGATGTTCGAATAGATCCCCAATTGCACCTAAATGTATTGCCACCACCTACAAGATCCCACCCTCACTTGCGCGTACTCCATCATCACGATAGCATCCGCACCATGAAGCCTTCCTCCTTTCTCTTGCTTCCGCTTGCCATCACAGCCGTGGCGCTCACGATTGGGTGCAAACCGACGCCTCCGGGAAAGGATGACGAGTCCAAGCCAAAAACGCAGACCTCTGTTTCAGGTCTGATCCAAATCCAGGCGGCGAACTACCCGCTGGCCTACTTCGCGGATCGCATCGGTGGTCCGGAGGTGAAGGTGCATTTCCTCGCTCCCGCAGATGAGGATCCCGCCTTCTGGCAACCTACCGAGGCAGACATCGCGGCGCTGCAAAAAGCAGACCTGATCGTGCTCAACGGCGCTACCTACTCCAAGTGGCTGGACAAAGTGACGCTTCCCGAATCCAAGACACTCGACACCTCCGCGGGCTTCAAGAGCAACTACATCGAGGTGAAGGAAGCCACCACCCACAGCCATGGGAAGACCGGTGAACATTCGCATGCCGGCATTGCATTCACCACCTGGATCGATTTTAAACAGGCGCTGAAACAGGCCGATGCCATCCGTGAAGAACTCCAGCGCATCCGTCCGGAGCAGATCGAACTCTTCGCGCTGAACTACGATCTCTTGAAAAAAGAAATCGAAGCCCTCGATGCCGAGATGGAAACCATCGCGAAGAAAATTGGCTCGCAGCCGCTGGTCGCCTCGCACCCGGTGTACCAATACTGGGCGCGCCGCTATGCACTCAATCTGCAAGCCGTGCATTGGGAACCCGAGACCGTGCCGGACGATGCTGCCATGGCCGACCTGCAAAAGATCCTCACCACTCATCCCGCCAAGTGGATGATCTGGGAAGGCGAACCCGCCAAGGAATCCGTGGAAAAGCTCAAGGCCATCGGCGTGCAGAGTGTGGTTTTCGACCCGTGCGGCAACAAACCCGAATCCGGCAACTGGCTCGACGTGATGAAGGCCAACCTCGCCGAGATGAAGAAGGTGGCAGGGGAGTAGGGAGAGGTTGATGGTCCTTGGTTGATAGTTGATAGCCTGAGGGAGTGCAGTTGAGAGCTAAGGGTTGAGAGTCAGAGGAATTCTCAGTCTCCGAAGTTCCTCTGCGTCTCTGTGTTTGATTCGTCCTGCCGTCCTCACCCTTCGGGCTGCTTCGCAGTCGTCTCGCTCCGCTCGGCGCTGTGTTGAATCCAATGCAGCCCGCTCCTCCATGCAGATCCGAACCAACCCCTGCGCGTAAACAACGCTTCGCCCCCTACCCAGAATCCATCATACCCCAACAAAGTAGCTACGGCTTCAGCCGTACAGTGCGCGCGAATGCACGGCCAAATCCCCAACTGCCTTGCACGCAACAAGGTAGCTACAGCCTCAGCCGGTTCATTCACGCATGAGAACGTACGGCTAAAGCCGTGGCTACTTTGGATGCGGATGCTCCTCAGTGGCGCCTACACAAAATCCATCATCCCATCATACCCGTGCATCACGGGTACGAAGTGCCCCAGGTCCGCAAGAATCTGCCACGTAAGGCTGAGCTTCGTGTGCAGCGTGGCATCGTCATGGTTGGGATCGTGATGCAGCACGATCCACTTGGCCACCCCGGTAAGGCGCGCCAGAGCGCAGGCGCTGGCCAGATTGGAGTGTCCCCAGCCGATGCGCTTGGGATATTCATCCGGCCGGTACTGCGCCTCGTGCATGAGGACATCCACTTCGTGCAGGAAGGTCAGGAGCGGCTCGTGCGGGGCGACCATGGCGCTGCTGCGCGCGATGTCCGCGGGATTGCCCAGATAGCCCTGTAGGAACTCGTTGTCCGGCACATAAGCGATCTTCTTTTTGTTGTGCTCAATCTTGAAGGCCACGGTGGCACCCGGGTGGTGCGTGAATTCACGCGTGATCCTCGCTCCGTTGATCTCGATGGGATTGTCATCGAGGAAGACGAAGTTGATCTTTGCCTTCAGATCTTCGCGCTCCACGGGGAAGTAATCCCGGTCGAGCTGTCCGCAGAGAAGCGCCTCAATATTTTTCCCGAAGCCGCGTTCGCCATACACCGTGATTTCGTATCCTGGCACATAGATGGGCAGGAAGAAGGGGAACCCCTGGATGTGATCCCAGTGCGTGTGTGTGATGAAAAGATGGATGTGGCGTGGGCCACCCGGGAGCAGCGAGAGCCCGGCCTCGCGAAGACCGGAGCCGGCGTCAAAGAGCAGGCGCTCGTTTCCGAAGGCATATTCCATGCAGGAGGTGTTGCCGCCATGCTGCGCGTAGCGCGGACCTGAGACGGGAATGGAACCGCGCGTGCCCCAAAGGCGGATGTGCGGACGGCTGGTATCCAGAACAGGGGAGTAGTGCGGCCCTGTTTGCGGTGGGGTGCCCAAGGCCTCACCCTCGGGTCCGTCCCATTTTCCGCTGAAGTAGGCGTCCACCTTCCGGCCCAGCAGTTCCGGGTCGAAGGGTTTGATGATCACATCCAGCACTCCATGAGCACGCACCTGTTTCAGCTCGGTGGAGAAGTCCTTTGCGGTGCTGATGATGATGGGCAGCGCGGCCGTGTCCGGCATGGCGCGCAGGGTACGGAGCACCTCCATGCCATTGACCTTGGGCATCATCAGGTCCAGCACCAGCAGGTCCGGCTGGAATCGGGTCACGCGGTTGAGGCAGGCTTCACCGTCCTGGACACTCTCCACTTCATAACCACGGCTTTGCAGCGTGTGGGCCAGGCGGAGCGAGATGGCACGGACATCCTCTGCGATGAGGATGCGTTTGCGAGGGGTTTCGTTCATGCGTGATGGATGTCGTCAAGGCACCGGCCCAAGGGGAGAACGGCAGGCACCTCGGTGCGAAACTTAATCCTCGCGTCACGCTGTGGCAAGCAATCAGCGTTATAGGTCGTTTCTACTGAGGCGTTTCGCAGGCTGCACTTTCGCGTTGACCTTCCGCGCAGGTGCGCCGTCTTTAACAGACCAACAAGCCCCATGGTCGACGACCTTCTTCCGCGTCTCAAGGACTCCCTGTCCAGACGTCTGCCGGACGCCATGTACTGGCTGGAGCGTATGGTGAAGGTGAACAGCTTCACTTCACACCCGGCGGGTGTGAATCAGGTGGGCGCGCTTACCACCGTGTGTTTCGCCGACCTTGGATTTCGTGCGGAGAGCGTGCCTTCCACCGATGCTACCTATGGGGCCCATCTGTTCCTGTGCCGCGGAGAGACCGCCAAGCGCAAGATTCTTCTCGTGACGCATCTCGATACCGTCTTCCCGGCGGAGGAGGAGCAGCGCAATCACTTCCACTGGCAGGAGGCACCCGGAGAGGAACGCATCTATGGCCCGGGCACAGTGGATATCAAAGGTGGCACAGTACTCATCTGGCTGGTGCTCCAGGCTCTGCGGGAGTGTGCTCCGGAGATTTTTGAAAACACCCAGTGGCTCGTCGCGGCGAATGCCAGTGAGGAAGTGCTGAGCAGCGACTTCGCCCAACGTACGGCGGAGCGCTGCCAGGAGGGCGTGGATGCCGTGCTCGTGTTCGAAGGTGGCCCCCGGGATGGTGCGGAGTGGCACCTCGTCACTTCTCGAAAGGGTCGTGCCGAGTACCGCATTTGTGCCGAGGGAAATGCCGCGCACGCCGGGAGCTCGCACGCGAATGGCGTCAACGCCATTGTGGGCATCTGCGACGCCGTGCGCAAAGCCGCCGCTCTGACCAACTACGCCGCCGATCTCACCGTGAACGTGGGTTCTATTTCTGGCGGCACCGTGACCAATCGTGTGCCGCATGAGGCTGCGGCGGAGCTGGAAATGCGTGCCTATGAACCGGACATTTTGCGCCGGGCCGGAGAAGCAGTGGAGGCGCTGGCCTCGAAGACGGAGAATGGCACCAAGATCACCATCCAATGTCTGGGCACCACCCCTGCCTGGCCGAATGACGCTGCCACACAGGGGCTGTTTGCGAAGTGGGAGGCGGCGGCGGACCTTCTCGGCATGCCCATGAAGTCGGTACCTCGTGGCGGTCTCAGCGATGCCAACTATCTCTGCCACCTAGGTCCCACCTTGGATGGCCTCGGCCCCAGCGGCGGAAATGCCCACTGCTCCGAGCGCTCCACCGATGGCACGAAGGTGCCGGAATATGTGGATGTGCCCTCGTTCATCCCCAAGGCCATGCTCACAGCCCTGGCGCTGGTGCGGATGCTGGAGGAAAAGGCCTGAGGAGACCCTTTTGGGACCCTGAACCTTCGCCTTGCACGGTCCTCACTCCTCGCTACGGTCACCACTCCCACATGAAGACCCGTATCGCCGCCGCAATTTTTGCCGTAGCCGCCCTGCTTACCCCTGCCTGCGAACAGCACAGCTGGAAGGAAACCAGCGAACTTTTCAAGGAGCACGGCCACGGCCACGCTGAAGGCGACCACGGCAAGGAACACGGTGACGCCCACGGTTCGGAAAAGAAGGCGGACAGCCACGGTGCTGAAGCCGCGCACGGCGAGAAGAAGGCAGCGCACTAAGGTGCTGTTTCTCTGAGCCGGGCGATTGCCTGCCCAAGCCCTGGGAGCGCTGGCCTCTGGCCGGCGTAGGGTCTGCTGTCGATTTCCCGTCCGTAACTGGACACTGCGGTCGCGAGGCGTTATCAAGAGGACATGCGCGGTTCCCTTGGTCCCCTGACCCTGCTTTCGACGCTGGTTCTCTTTGTGCTCCCATTCGTGGAGTTCTCCTGCCAGGGCAAGTCTGTGATGACCCTCAGCGGTTATGACACCGCCTTTGGCCGCGAAGTGAAGGCTGAACTTCCCATCGGCAAATGGCTTGAGGAGCAGGAAGGAAGACGGGGTAGGGACAGAGACCGCGAAGG
This sequence comes from Roseimicrobium gellanilyticum, assembly GCF_003315205.1. NCBI lineage: Bacteria > Pseudomonadati > Verrucomicrobiota > Verrucomicrobiia > Verrucomicrobiales > Verrucomicrobiaceae > Roseimicrobium > Roseimicrobium gellanilyticum. Next base: position 119,789 of record NZ_QNRR01000002.1, read on the forward strand.
TGGCTTCAACCTGACCATTCAGAACAAGGAGCGCACGGAGCCCAACAAGACTGTGGCTGCAGCGCTCATTTGCGCGGTACTTGGTGGGGTGGCGGCCTTTGTATTTCGGCTCGCGGGTGTTGCTGGCGGTGCCGGTGCCGTGGTGCTGCTCCTGTATGCACAGAATCAAATGCAGAAGGACATGCAGCAAGCGCCTCCGCTGGTGGCCATGACCTTTGAGTATGGCTTCTGGCTGTCCCTCATCGCGGCGGCGGTAGGAGCGGTGCTGTGCCTGACGAGTGGCAAAAAGTAGCCATCACCTTTTCTGATGGGACACATCAGAGAAACGCATTTCACAACCGCGGGAGGATGCGTTTACGCATTTCCCATGGAAACGGAAAGCACGCTGACGGCGATGGATGCCTTCGAGGGCATCTCTTCGCACGAGACAACGAGCACCCAACGCACTCCGCTTGGATTCATCGGCACAGGGACCATGGGCGAGCCGATGGCGATGAATCTTGTGAAGGCGGGCACACCGATGATTGTGTGGAACCGCTCCCGGGAGAAGACGAACACACTCGCCAGCGCGGGCGCCACTGTGGCCGCAGACTGTGACGAGGTGTTTGTCCGGTGCTGCACCATCTTACTCATGGTGGGAACTCCGGAGGCCATCGATGCCATCGTGAAACGTGGACATTCAGAGTTCGCCGCCCGTGTGCGAGGACATGCCATCGTCATTCTGGGAACGCCCCCGCCGGAGTATTCGCAGGCGCTTGAAGGTGACATCCGCGCGGCTGGTGGTTGTTATGTGGAGGCCCCGGTTTCCGGATCTCGCGCTCCGGCGGAAGCAGGAAGGTTGGTGGGCATGCTGGCAGGGGAACCTGAGGCAGTGGAGCGCATCCGCCCGCTGCTGTCACCCATGTGCCACACCACCTTCCACTGTGGCGATGTGCCGGGCGCTCTGCACATGAAGCTGGCGATCAATCTCTACATGATTGCCGTGGTGACGGGCTTGGTGGAATCCATGCACTTCGCCGAGCGTCATGGCGTGGACTTGAAGCAGTTCATGGCCATTCTGGATGCGGGGCCCATGGCGAGTCCCTTGTCCCGCATCAAGGCTCCGAAGCTCGCGTCACGCGATTTCTCTGTGCAGGCCGCCGCCAGTGTGGTGTTGGAAAATACCCACCTCATCACGGAGGCTGCGAGGAAGGCGCATGCATCCACGCCGCTCTTTGATGCTGCACATGAGCTCTTGATAGAGACGGTAGAGCTGGGATTCGGCGGGGAAGATTTGGTGGCGATGCTTTGTGCGCTGGAGATGCGCTTGGGTGGTTAGTATGGTGTCACGCACATTCTTCAGAATCTCAGGCCTTCACCGATGGTGATGCACCGTATTCTTCAGCCGGCACCCACTGCACTTTACGCCGAAGGCGTTGTACATTGTGCAGCCCAAGGTCAGCTTGCGAAGCAAGCGCCACCTTGGGGGAGTGAGAACGAATTTGAACGCCCGAAGGTGTTCTACACACCGGTCGTAAGGCGAGATGACATGACTAGCAGCATACCACCTTTGTGGAACACCTTCGGCGTTCATGAATACTCGGAATGACCCAGGGTGGCGTCCGCTTCGCGGCCTTACCCTGGGCTGGGAATGTGCAACGCTTTCAGCGTAGAAGCAGGCATGGCCTGTATCTTAGTTCCCTGGAAACTTCATGACTCCACACTGCCAGTCACTCCTCCGGCAGATGCTCCAGGAAAAAGCGGATTGTATTCCCACCCATCACGTCACGCAGCGTGCCTTCTGGAAGACCACGCAGTTCCTCGGTGAGCATGCACCAGTTGTTCGCGGCAAAGGCGGCTTCCACGGCGCCGTCCATGTCTGAGCCGAGCACCACATGCTTCGAGCCGATGCCGGGATCCTTGATGCAGCGGTGGATCATCCGGGCGACATTCTCTGGCTCAGCATCGCCCACGGCCTCGGGCCACAATCCCACTCCGATGATGCCTCCGCGTTGTGCAATCTGGCGGGCCTGCTTGCGAGAAAGAAGCCGCGTTTCTTGCTGCTCGCCCACCAGCGGACGGAAGTCGATACCTGTATGTGAAACCAACAGCGGCATGTTTGGGTAGTGTTTCAGCACGTCTGCAACGGTCGCATTGGAGGCATGTGCCAAGTCACAGATGAAGTGCTGCCGCTCCATTTCGCGGAACAGGCGATGTCCCAGCGGGGTCAATCCGTCACGCTCGGAGCCCTCTGACCCACCGCCGATTTCGTTGTCAAAATTATGTGTCGGTGCCAGCACGCGGAAGCCGGCATCTCGAAACTCCTTCACGCGCGCGGCGATTTGCTCATCCGTATCGGTGTCTTTCAACTGCAGGGCGTGGCATCCCTCCAACCCGAGCACGCTGGCGACGGGTTGATTCTGCGGATCGATTGGCACCCATCCCAGTGAAGTCTTCCTGTAGTGCTGATCCAGGAATCGTTGCAGGTCTCCCTTCGTGCGGATTGGTACCAGGGCTTTGCCATTCCCATTGATGCGCCACTTCTTCGCCTGATAGAGACCGTGCTTTCGTGAGTTCGCCCAAGTGCTCGGAGGCCAGCCTTGGAAGCTTGCCAGTACCCATTGTGCATTCGGCAGGATCCAGCCACCATTCAAGTGTTCGCTGTAGGGTTTTGGCGTGATGGTCGCGACCGTCAGCATCTGGAATCCCACATTGCCCTCGCGCCAACGGGGGACATCGGCATGGCCGTAGTCATGGCGTTTCTGGATTCCTTTCTTTCCCCCGCGATCCAGCATCAAGGTATCCGCGTGAAGGTCCGCGAGCATCAGGGTGCGATGCAGTTCCTTCGTGGATTCACGCACCCCGGTGGCCTCCTTGTGCCGCACTGGGTTCAATTCCTCGTCCGCTTCTTTTACGAGAACACAACCCGATTGCAGGAAAGGGAGCGTCAGGGCGAGAAGCGGGGCGGCGAGGAGGCTGGCGTAGCGCATTTATCCATGATATCGAAAAGCGCCTGCGTTCTGGATGGCTTGGAATTGCGTCTCGCGTTCATGCTGTCCGTATGGGAACTGCGGAAGACGGGGGTACTTCATGGGGCACCCTGCTTCGCCAGCGAGGCTGTGGGATGCCGCGATTTTCGAGGAAGGTGTCAATGCGGTCGAGCACTCTGGAGTCGCGCAGGCCGAGGTAGTCAGCGGCATTCCGGCCAAAGATGTTGGCGACCATGTCCTGAGGGATCTGGTTCTTTTCCAGGGCGTGGTACCACCGTTTGAGGTAGGTGGGGCCGATGCCTTTTCCCTTTCTGCTCAGGATGTCCGCACCGGTGAGCATGTACCAGTCACTGCCGTACATCATCCGGGCGGCGATGTAGGGGGATTCACTGCGCCATTGCTCGATGCGTCTCTCCAGCAAGGCGGCGAACCGCGAGCAGCGCACCTCGGTAAAACATGAAAAATCAGAGAATACACGATGCTCCGCCACCCCCATCATCTCGACACTTTCGTCGGTCCAGCTTTCCAGCGCATGACCGCCGAAATGCGCGAGGTTGATCGTGAGCCCCTCGAATTGGTTCATGACAGGCTTCCACCGGAGTGGTGCGGCGCGCATTTCGAAAAGCTCGGATGTGCCATGGCTTGAATTGGTGTGTGCCATGATCGGCGCACTGTGGAGTCCGAGGCATTCCGTATAGAGCTGTGCCATGGCTGCATCCAACTCGGCGCCTGAAGGCGGCGAGTCATGGCCGGGAGGGAACCTGCTGAGAGAGGCATTGTCCCACGGCTGGTAACCCATCACGGGATAGAGCTTCACGCCGAGGTGACCACCACGCGAGATCGCCCTCTTTACGATACCGAGAGGGGTTTGGTTCGCGGCCACTCCGGAGGCGACCGCTCTGGCTTGGTGTCGGGGGCAGTACCCCACAAAGCCAAGGACCCTGCCGCCACTGTAAACGCTGATTTCCTCCATGATCTGCACTTGCAGATCCATGGGCGTGGAAGGGATGCCCCAGCGGTCGGCCGCGAGCCAGGAGTCCACGTCCAGCATGGCTGGGGTGAAGAGGTCCACCTCAGGATAAGTCTGCATGAGGTTGTGGGCATTCACCCAGCGTCGGAAGCTGTAGGCCTTCAGAGGATGGTGCCGATCGGCACTCTGGTAGGCGCGGAGCGCTTCCTTGCGGACGGCTTCCGTCTCCAGGGTGGATTCCGGCATACGTGAGATTCTCGCGGCCTCCAGTGTGCGCTGCATGTCCCGCCTGGTCGCTGTCTCGAGAGCGGCGCCCACATTGCTTTCAGCTTCGCGCATGGCATCTTCGGCGAGCTGTGCTTGGGCCCGCAGGGGAGCTGCACTGCGGCTCCGCGATTCCATGCGCATGGCACCACGGCGGTTCATTTCCGTCAGTTCATCCAGCTCGGCCTCACCGGTCCAGGCTTTTTCCCGGATCGTTTGTGCCAGAAAGTGGAGGACGGGGCCACCCACCTTGTAGGGAAGGTAGTATTCTGAACCCGGCTTGCCCCTTTCCGAATCCATGTAGGCGGCAATGTTGAGATCACGGCCATTGAATACATGACAATGAGGATCGATGATGAGCATGCCATCAGGGAGATGCACGTCTGAGTCTACAAAGGTTCGATCCAGGGAGCAGCATCCGGACAGAAGCGACAGCGGAGCAAGGCGGAGGAACTGGCGTCGTGTGTTCATGGTCTTGGTGCCGGGTTGGTGTGTGCTATGGTGATATAGAGGAAAGGTTGGGCCGGCAATGAAAAAGTTTTACCATGCCATATTGGTGACATGGTCCGCCTTCGCTGTGCACGGAGGCGCAGATGCGGGCCGGCGGCGCCCTCTCAGGGTAGGTGCTTTTGGAAAAAACGAATCACATTGCCACCCATGACATCCCGCAGGGTGCCTTCAGGCAGGTCGCGCAGTTCCTCCGTGAGCATGCACCAGTTGTTTGCCGCAAAGGCGGCCAGTACGGAACCGTCCATGTCTGACCCGAGGGCAACGTGCTGCGGCCCAATGCACGGATCCGCGAGGCAGCGCTTGATCATCTGCGCCGCCAGTTCGGGTTCGGCCTCGCCCAGAACCTCGGGCCACAAGCCAATGCCGATGATGCCACCCCGTTTTGCGATGGCCCGCGCCTGGTCTACCGAGAGCAACCGTGAAGCCGCTTCATCCCCCTTGCAGGCATCAAACGCGATGCCGCCGTGGCTGACCATGACGGGAAGGTCCGGATACGTCTCGAGTACTTCCGAGATGGTCCTGCTGGATGCATGGGCCAGATCACAGATCATTTGCTGCCGCTCCATCTCGCGCAGGAGACGATGGCCCAAGGGTGTGACGCCGCAGCGTCGTGAGCCTTCGGAGGCACCCGCCAGTTCGTTGTCGAAACGATGGGTGAGGGCCAGCATGCGGAATCCCGCATCCCTGAACTCTTTCACGCGGGTCGCGATCTGGGTATCAGAATCAAGGTAGTGGAGTCGCAGAGCGTGGCTCCCCTCCAGGCCAAGGACGGTAGCCACGGGTTGGGTGCTGGGTGACTTGGGAATCCAGCCTGCACGAGTGTTGCGGTAGTTCGCGGACAGAAACGCGGCCAGATCCTCCCGGGTGCGGATGGCGGTGAGGGCCTGACCGTCGGCATTGACCCTCCACTTGTATGCCTGATGGAGGGCATGCTGACGGGAGTTCCACCAAGTGCGTGGCGGCCATCCCTGAAGAGGGGCCAGGACCCACTGGGCATTTGGGAGAATCCAGCCGCCATTCAGTGGCTCGCTGTAGGGCACGGGGGTGACCGTGGCAACGGTGAGAACCTGGAGCCCCACGTTTCCCTCACGCCAGCGGGGGACATCAGCGTGGCCATAGCGGTGCCGTTGCTGGATGCCCTTCATTCCGCCGCGATCCAGCATCAGGGTGTCCGCATGCAAGTCCGCGACCAGGAGGGTGCGGTGGAGTTTCAGCGTGGACGGGCGGACGCCGGTGGCCTCCCGATGTTTTGTAGGGTTTAGCGCCACGGCGTCGAGCAGTTCCACCACCGCGCAGCCGGACAGCAGAAGCGAGGTGAGTACGGCGAGCAGAACTGCACGAAGACCTGGGTAGTGGAGCATGAGCGGAGGAGGGAAGGTGCCCGCTCATGGTTCGATGTCGCGTTTCTCTGTCAAATAAAATATGGAGAAACAAGGGCTTTTCGGATCGCACTGAGTGTGCGTCCCGCTAAAGGCGTCGCAGTACAAGGCAGGCATCCACTCCGCCGAAACCAAATGAATTGGTGAGCACCGTATCGATCTTCGCGGCACGTCCATGGTTCGGCACGTAGTCGAGCGGCGCGCAATTGGTCTCTTCGAAATGGAGCGTGGGTGGCAGCCACCCATGCTCCATGGCCAGGAGACAGATGGCGAACTCCATGGCGCCAGCGGCACCGAGAGCATGACCGGTGTAGGCTTTCGTGCCGGAGACTGGTGGTGCGTCCTTGCCGAAGACAGCCGCGATCTGCGCGGCTTCGTTCACATCATTTTGCGGCGTGCTGCTGGCGTGCGCATTTACGTAGTGCACGTCCTGCGGTTGTACACCGGCATCGTCCAGTGCCATCCGCATGACTCGGCGCAGAGGCTCGCCATCGGGGCGGGGGATGGTCATGTGATGGGCTTCACTTACCAGACTGTAGCCGGCAAGCTCGGCATAGATGCGAGCCCCGCGGGCCTGGGCATGCGCCAGACTTTCCACCACGAAGGTGGCTGCGCCTTCACCCATCACGAATCCATCGCGTGAACGATCAAAAGGCCGGCATGAATGGCTGGAGGGTTCCCCCTGCCAGCGGCTCATGGTGTGCACGAGGTCAAAGGCGGTGTACGTCAGCGGGCTCAGTGGTGACTCAGAGGCACCGGAGATGACCACATCAGCCAGACCCTCGCGAATGAGGCGCAGAGCTTCTCCCAGGGCCACGTTGCCACTGGCACAGCTGTTCGAATGCGTGGTGGAGGGACCTTGCAATCCATAGTGGATGCCGATGTTGCTGTGCGTGGAGCCGCCGTAGATCTGCAGCGCCAGCGCACGCGGCACGGTCTTTACTCCCTCATCGAGAAACTTGGCGTGATGCGCCTCCGCATCGGCTATGCCTCCCAAGGCGCTGCCAAAGCTCACGCCGATGCGCGGATGCAGATGGCCGTGCTCCAGTGAGAGACCTGCATCCTCCAGGGCAAGCTGCGTGCTCACCATGGCGAATTGTGTGCAGCGATCCCAGCGCTTTGTGAGATGCGTGGGAAACCAATGGTCTACGTCGAAGTCCGGCACTTCGGCGGCACATTGGGCCTTGGTGCCGGTCGCTTCGAACCGCGTGAGCCTGCCAATGCCGCTCTGCTCCGCCTGCAGGCCTGCCCACAGGCCAGCTTTTCCGGTGCCGACCGCCGTGACCGGTCCCATGCCGGTGATCACAGCGCGGCGCGACGGAGATTTCTGTGCAGATGTGTTTGCCGGCACGGACTCAGCCTTTGAATACGAAAAACTTCCGCGCCACGAAATTGATGAATGCAGCGACGACGGCGTTGGTGAAGATGGCCACATTCGTGGGAATGCCAAACCGGTGGATCAACCAGGGACCCGCGATCTGGCTGATCACGAAGCAGGCAAAATTGACGAGCGTGAAGTAGAAAAACTCGATCCAGGGATGGTGCCGGCCCCGCTTGAAGACCAGCAGCACGTTCATGTAGTACACGAAGACGTTGGTCGTGAAGAAAGCGATGGTGTTGTTGTAGAGCAGGTGCTTCGCGCGCAGTTCATCCGTGATCAAGGTGCCGTTCACGATCATACCCTCGTAGGCGGGGATGACGTACTTGGAGAGGAGCACCACCTGGGCCACGGACACCACGGTGGCCATCACGCCGCAAAACCCATAGACGGAGAACTGCACCAACCAGGGGACATCCTGCTTCCGGATGCGTGCCCACATCTCTTTGGGACTGTTCAGCCAGAAAAAGTCAAAGAAGTCCCGGATGGCGGAGCCAAGAGATGAAATCATGTGGGGGAGAAATGCTCGAATGGGGCGGGCAAGGGAGCAGTACTTGGCGAAAAAGCAACGGGCAGACAGGACACATTGAAACGTGGCCACCGGAAGAACGTAGTCCGCGGAGCCTCCGCGGTCCGGAAGGTCCCCAGCCTCCATGACTTGGTCTGCCCCAGCGACCCTCCCCTCATGGGGTGTCGCCGCACGTCCGCTCCTGCCCGCCGAACGCTAGGCGGACTACTTTCTTACTCCCCAAACTTCTCCTTCCACTGCGCCAGACGCTCCCGCACATGGGACCGGCGCTGGGTGGGGCTCAGTTCCCATACAAGAGGTATCCCCTTGGGGATGAGCGGGATGAGCTTGTCAAAGTCCACGCCGCCCGTGCTGAGCGGTACCCGGTGGTCCTTGGCAGGCCAGTCGACATCGTGCACATGGCAACCGAGCAGTCGTGGGGCGATTTCCGAGAGGAACTCTGCATGGTCCAGCAGGCCCAGATTTGCCTGACGCTGCACATGCCCGAAGTCGTGCCAGAAGCCAATCCACGGGCTCTCGCGGTACTGGTCCACCAGTTGCAGCATCTCTTGGGCGGAGGGCACCTGCTCGAAATGGCTGCGTGTCTCGATGCCCAGCGCCACGCGGTACTGCTCACAAAGGGGCAGGAGCTGGTCGATGGCATGGCGGGCGCGGTCGAAGTAGACCTGCGCGTGTTTTGCCCGTCGCGCGACGAGTTCCAGCTTCACCTTCGTATACTCACGCGAGTAGATTTTCCCCTCGAGGGTGAGGGCCTCCAGCTTGTCGGTGAGCGGGCTGATGGGCACGCTGCCGAGGTGCAGCACCACGCGCTGCGCTCCGAGCCTCGCAGCCGTCTCCATGGTCTGCTCGGTGAGGTTCAGCGCGCGGACGCGTTCTTCTTCCTTGTTCGAAGTAAACTCAAACGCATCCGGCGCATCCATCATGACCTCCACCGGAGGCGGGCAGAAATTGTGCACGCTGGAGATCTTGATACCGCTCTCCGTCACCACCTGGATAATGCCCGGCAAATGCGAGACCTTCAGCCCGTGGCTCAGCTCGATGTACTTGAAGCCTAGTGACTTCGCTTCATGCGCGATGTGCTTTCCGTCTTCATGACGGTGACTGTTCCAGCAGGAGGAAAGGGAAAGCATGAATGGGGGACGGGGCTTTGGGGGAGTGGGAGTTACAGGATGCTCAGGGGAGGGGAGTGGGCAAGGATGGATGAGGGGAATGTTGGAAGAATGGAGTATTGGAATGGTGGAATGATGGATGGCGGTGGCCTGTAGCCTACGAAAAGGGAGCATTCCTCAGTCTCAGTCTCCGAAGTTCCTCTGCGTCTCCGCGTCTCTGTGTTGAATCCAATGCACGTGCCACCTCCCATCGGGTCCTGAACCAACCCCTGCACCTCGCCAACACTTCCCTCACGCATCCGGTATCAGCATCTCCGCAATCCGGTCCGACACCGCCTTGCCCTCCCGCGTGAGCCGCACCTTTCCATTTTCCACCACCAGCAATCCCTCGTTACGCAGCACCTCGAGTTCTCCCTTCTGCGAAGACACCACGCGCTCCTCAGCCATGCCTTCCACCAGCCGGAGTTCCAGCGCGATGCGCTCAATCAACCACGCGCGCTCGTCCAACTCCTCAGACTCCACCGCCGGCAGGCGACCTTCCTTCACGAGGCTGATGTAGCGTGTGGTGTCCGCTACATTCGTCCACCGCACTCGCTGATGCGTGCTGGCGGCGGAGGGGCCAAGCCCAAGGTAGTCCGCGCCACGCCAGTACGCCTGATTGTGAATCGAGCGCTTGCCCGGCTTCGCATAATTCGAGATTTCGTAGTGCTCAAACCCTGCCGCCCCCAGCAGGTCCATGGTAGAATGGAAGTGATCCGCATCGCGATCCACGTCCGTGTCCAGCATGCCGCTCTTCAGCTTGTTCAGGAACTCGGTGTCCTCCTCATACGTCAGGTTGTAGCACGAGACATGGTCGGATTGCAGCGCGATGGTCTGTCGCAACCCTTCCTCCCACACCGCCAGGCTCTGCCCTGGGATGGAAAACATGAGGTCCACATTCACCGCCGGGATTTCCGCGTGACGCAGGATGGCGTAGGTCTCTTGTGCCTCGTCCGGGGCGTGGTCGCGGCCCAGAAGTTTCAGCGTCGGCTCATCCCAGGCCTGCACGCCGAGGCTGATGCGGGTGACGCCAAGGTCGCGCAGCAGTCGCGCCTTGCTGGCGCCCACCGTCTTCGGATTCGCCTCCATGCCAAACTCCTCCAGCCCCGAGCAGTCCAGGCGCTCCCGCAGACCGGTCAGTAGCGTGGCGAGGTGAGTCTCACTCAGCGCCGTGGGCGTGCCCCCGCCGAAGTAAATGGTCTTGGGCCGAATCTCCAGCCTCTGCTGGTGCATCTCCAGCTCCCGCAGGACCGCCTGCACAAAGGCCCCCATGTCCGTGCCGCCCGGGGTGTGCTTGTAGAAGCTGCAATAGGGGCAGACGCGGTGGCAGAAAGGGATGTGCAGGTAAAGATGGTGGAGCGGCGACAAGGAGCGGATTTTGAGTTCTGAGTTGCGAGGGGAGGAAGATACGTCCAACCATGCCTCCAGACAGGAAATATTAATGGTGAAATGAAGTCATGACGGGCGAGGAACAACTCGGAGGAAAGCTGCTGGAAGGCGTCTCACGCTCCTTCTACCTGACTTTGAAGGCCCTGCCGCAGGGCCTGCGGGAGCCCATTTCCCTGGCCTACCTGCTGGCACGTGCTGCGGATACCCTGGCAGATACGCCAAGCATCGCGGAATCCATCAAGCAGGAGTGCCTCACGGAGTTTGACCGTTTGATCCAAGCGGACGTGCGAGATGACGCCGGGGAAGCGACCCTGTGCGAACGGCTTCGGCGCGAGTTTGTGCCCCTTCAAGAGGACGTCAGCGAAGCCCGCCTCCTGGAGCGATTGCCGGAGGCCTTCGAGGCATACCGGAAATCTCCGCCACGTCTGCGCGATGCCACGCGTGGTGTATTAGATCCTATTGTGAAGGGACAGCTCATGGACATCCAGCGCTTCCCCGTGGATGGCCAGCTCCGCTCCCTGACCACCGAGGATGAACTGGACGAATACACCTACCTCGTGGCCGGCTGCGTCGGTGGCTTCTGGACCAAGCTCTGTGCCTCCGAACTGGAAGGCGCCATCGATCCCAAGGTAGCCTTCGACGACATGCTCGTCTGGGGCATCCGCTACGGCAAAGGCCTCCAGCTCGTGAACATCCTGCGCGACATCGCCAAGGACATCCGCATGGGCCGCTGCTACTTTCCCTCTGAAGAACTCGCCGCCCACGGCCTTACCCTCGAGATGGTGCAAGCCGACCCCGCGAAGTTGGTGTCTGTGACTGCATCGTGGCGCACGCGTTGTCGCGAGCATCTGGAGTGCGGTCTGCAATATCTCGATGCGCTGCAGCACAAGCGTTTGAGATTTGCCACTGCGTTGCCGTTGCTCCTTGGGATACGAACACTTGCTTTGATCAATCAAGCGGATGGCGCTGCGCTGGTGCAGGGCGTGAAGGTATCGCGTGGAGAAGTGGCGAGGATTCTGGTGGAGGCAGGGCTTGCCAATTTCAAGCAGGGTGGTCTGCGCAAGATGGCGGAAAGGCTGGGCAAGTAGCTAGCGCGAAGGAGGGTCATGAGCCCGGCTCTGTCCTGCGAGTGAGGACGTGCATCTCGGGCGGGAAAAACTCTAAAATCGGCCAAGCGAACTATCGTTTTTGGGAAAGCCGTTTTTTGGTTGTTGCACACCTCGGGCGGATGCGAGGCAATCACAAGAAAGAAGTGATTCCCATTGGATACGGAGGCTTGGATGCGTCAAGCGTGAGATTGAGGGGAGCGAAGTTGTTCTTTTTTGCACAGAGGGACAAACAGCCACGTAGGTTCATTCCAACCCAAACTTGCGGCGAACTTCCTGGGCAAGAGCTTGCAACTGTGGATCAGAAGCATCGCTGGCGATCTCGGTCCACTTCGCAGTAACACTTGCGCCGAAAGCGGGATCACCAAAAGCCAACGCAATCGCTTTCAACGCACGATCCGTTCCCGACAGGGCCGATAGATTGATTGCGGCGGCCACGGGGAACTCGTTCTTCCGAACGGCGAGCATGGTGATGTTTCTCAAAATGATCGCTTTCCCCAATGAGTCGGCAGCATTGTAAGCCTGCTGCCAAGCATTCCAGTCGACCGTCCAGGCAATGGCATTTGCGTCTTGTCCAAAATCTCTCGTGGACCAGTAAGTCAGCAGTTTGATGTTGCTGTCCGAACGCTGCGCAATATCCAGCAACAACGTGCCAGCCCATTGCTCGCCACTGGAGGCTGCGTCCAGCATCAAGGCTCCTGCGCCACGCAGTCGCATGGCATTGGTTTCGTTCTGCGCCACAAGCTTTGTGTAATACGCCTTGTTCCGTTGTTGGTCCTGCGCTCCCTGCAGTGTGATGTTGGACCCTGTCGGAAACTCAATGAGCTTCCATCCGCCTGCGGGGATCGTCCAATTGGCTGAAAGAATGCTCTCGGAAGTGATGACAATCAATTCCTCCCATTTTGTTGCCTTCACTGTTGGATCACTCGACGACTCGAATGCCTCCACCGCGGATGGAAACGCCTGTGGCATGTCACGGGCATCTTGCATGGAACGAATCGCGGCTTCATCGAACTCAGAGGGCTGATCCGAGCCAGCACATGATGATGCGAAGCCACCGAGCAATGCTGCTGCGATGACCAGTGGTCGAGTAAAGGTATTCATGGTCTGGGTTTGTCTGACTTGAAGCCGACGTAGGTGTTGATCCAATAGTGGCCTGGATAGTGCTTGGATCCGGCATATTTCACACGTGTGCTGTCGCCCTCGATCCTGTGTGCGATGGCTGTGGATGAACCGCCGTCACCTGCAACGCAAAGAGTCTGTCCGGACACCGTTAACCGGGCGACCAAATCCGCAACCGGATACTGTGTGGTTGGTGCAGTCTGCGTAACGGTGAATATCAGTTTTTTCCTGTCACTTGGCGCACCTATTTCGGCAATGCCAAACCAAGGATGAATGTTATAGCCTCCACCGACAAGATTGCTCGCAAAACCACCAAGGGCCGAGTTGTGCGTTGGTGGGCTCAAGGGCACTATGCCAGTCGTGATAGCGAAGGTACCGTTTCCGTCGGCGCTGAGATATTCAGCGGTCGGCCCTTCAAAGGGATGGGTGCCGCCAACCGAGGTGGCGGCGTTCGATGCTCCACCAACGACGCAGCCTCCGTGACATCTTGACGTCATGTCATGGGTTGCTATTCCCTTTATTCGTCCAGGCAGGCCACCGTTGAAGAAGCAGAAGTTGCCGTTGACGATCAGGTCGTGGTGGTCCTGGTTCGCAGCTACCACACCAGGCATTCCATAGATTTTCGGATTGCGATGGTAAGTTTCGATGACTCCCATGTTCGTGCTTTCGTGGCGCATGGCGGTGATTCGGATCTCATGTTGCCCTGCCTTGAAGTAGCGCACATGGAGCCTGGTGTTCAGTTCGAGCATGTAATCTCGTGTGCCGTGGAAGTATTTGGCTGCCCCGATGTCCTTGACGATGGTCAGCTTGATTTTGGCGGCCTCGACTTCCTGCGCTCCGCTGCCTGGTGCTTTGAACTTCAGAACCAAATCCCCTTCACTTTGGGGATTTCCAGTGGGCACGCTCAGAGTTCCATCTACACGTATGTACAGTTTTTCAGGAAGTGGATTTCCAGATGACAACTGGAATCTGGCACCAGTCTTGATGTCCACCTTGTCCGCCGCCTTGCATTCCCTGGTCTTGTAAAAGCTCATCGCGGCAATGGCGGGATGCTCCAGCCAAACCTCGCCCGATGTCATCGCCAGTTTTAGACGTAACTCCTCTGCGTCGTCATCGTCCTTCGCGCTGGTGGGTTTTTCTGGAGCAGTGTCATCTTTGTCCCATGTTCCGTTTGAGAGGTTTTCATTGGTGAATATGTACTCAATCCCTTTCTCTTTGTCCTCGTCGGTCGCACCCTCCTTGTAGGGGTTCCCAACAAGAGCCTTGTCCTCCGAATCGATCTCGCCGTCATTGTCCAAATCGGTAAGGAGTTCTCCTGATGCCAGGTTGACTATGTCCCCAAACCCAATGGCATCTGGTTCCGACGGAGGAGCCAACCAAGTGAGCGCAATCTGAGCACTGATCAGGGCTCCCACAGACTGCGGGTCAGAACACGATACGTACAGATTGGTGGTCTGGGTGGCAGAGAAGGTTTCTCCCGGCATTGCCTCCGTTTGCATTCCAGCATCTCGCCACAGGCGGACAGAGGCCGGCCATGACAAGGAATAGTCTCCGCCGACATCTCCGGTAACTGGGCGAAGGATCAGTTTGGTATTCAGCGGGGCCTCCGAGTTGGTCACTATTGCCCCCGGCCGCTCTTCGTCTTCTTCTGACACTTCGGAGTCCCCGTAGGCTACGTCCATATCCGCTCTGTAGAATCCGGTCCAAGCTTGGAGTTCCCTGACTTCAAGCCTTCCATTGAGGCGTGTCTCCAGCGTAAAGATGGGACTGCAATTGGTGTTCTCTCCAGCCCATTCCCTCACTGTGACAACCGGAGGAGGGGTCGGCGAGTCCGGAGATTCCTTGGCTGGATAGAAGACTTCCTTCCAACGGAAGCCCAGTGTCTCCCACGTGCGATCCGCAACAAATCGGAACTTTGCCTTCTTGCAATAGGCGTACACTTCGGACTTGCTCATGTTCCACTCAGCTACAGCTGGAGCACTGTGGGTAATGGTGTACGTCGCAGGATTTTGAAAGGGTATGATCTGAGATTCTGCAATGTCGAGCTTCCGATCGAGACGTTTCAGCAGTTCCGCCGTCGTGTAGGGCTTGGAAAGGGTGACGGATATCTCCTCCCTGTAGGACATCACATCCGATGAAGTGCCGGTGATGTTTCTCGCGGGTGTGGGCTTGCCGGTGTTGGAGGCCGCGCCTGTGGTTTCATATTCATCCTGCTCATCCCGGCTCGCGGTGCCTATGTACGTTGTTGTAGTGGGTGTGACACTATTGTTCCACTCGTCTGGCTGCATGCCCACGGAAGGCCAACTTGAGGTACTTCCTCCACGGGTGTCCTTAACGACCACATTCCCATCATTGGTATAAGTGCCCACAAACTCCTTATTGGAAGATTCTTCTTCTGGAGGCTCACCGTAGCGGGTGGTTTGAGTCACGGACGTCTGCACCATGCTTACACCACCGCTGCGGTTGAAGTTGATTCCCCCTTCATCGAGATCGTACTCTTCCTCGAGATTGTAGTCGCGGTTGAACACGTAAGTGGATTCCCCTTCGCGATCATAGTACACTGCTCCATTGCCAAAGTGGACGACTTGATTGAGGTAGGAGTCGTACATGTTCTGATTTCCATCCACGGTCTCATGACGGGTTGAGGACTTCTCCAAGGAGTAGGACTTGGATTCCTCCGTGGTCTTCACCAGATAGTGGGGGATCGGCGTGTTTCCGGATGAGTCATATTGGAAAGGTAGGTATCCGACTTTCCCCATGCCCGCCGAGTAAGTGCGCGCCTGAGTGATGGCCGCCACTGGATACGGGCCGGACGGAGGATCCCCGCCAGGAGGATCTTCGCCTCCGTCTCCACCATCACCCCCGTCTCCACCGTCGCCGCCATCACCTCCGTTATCAGGCGGGAGTGAGTTAGGGTCGGAGGGATTGCTTCCCGCAGCCAGTTCGTCTCCGTCCGAGGCGCCATCTCCATCAGTATCACCAATAACGGGATTTGTTCCCGAGTGGTATTCCTGGAGGTTGTCGAGACTGTCCTCGTCGGCGTCCTCTGCTGCGTCGTTATGACGGATGTAGAAGCCCAGATTGGGATATCTCCAGCGGCCGTACTGGTGCTCCCATGCATCCGACATGCCGTCACCGTCCCAGTCCCACTGGGCAATGCGGGTGAAGCGCGGACTTTCCAGGAGCAAGGCTTCCTCTATCCAGTCTTTGGTGCCGTCCTCATCGAGATCGTCCGTGGGCGGATCCTCCGTTGGATATAGAAAAGCCGCCATCAACACTTCGAGATCGCCCAGGCCTCCCTTGTCATAAGTGTCTGCATCGAGAGGTGACAGCTGCAGCTTGGCCTCCTCGAAGTTCAGGACGCCGTCATTGTCAGGATCCTCCACGGCATCAATGAAGTTCATCTTGCCAAAGCCATAGTAGTCCTCAAAGACATCCGTCATGCCGTCCTCATCCTGGTCGTAGAAGCTGAGATCCACGTTCAGAGCAAGACCGGCGTTGTACTGTGCAAGGTTGCTCAGGCCATTGGCATCCAAGTCGCCCGCGGCATCGGCGGGATCATTGGGCTGCAAACCGTACAGGAGCTCAATGCGATCCGGGATGCCGTCTGCATCCGCGTCCGTGATGTCAACCAGTTGGTAGTCATTGTAGAGCTCTGCCCATCCCCTTGCCTGACTCAAGCCAAACGCGTTCGAGGGGTTGGTGGAGTAGACAATCAACTCTTCGTAATCTGTGAGACCATCGTCATCGCAATCGACGTCGTCGTCGCTGGTGCCGTAGGTGTATTCCTGGATCGCCTTCAGTCCGTCTCCATCCGCGTCAGCGTCGTTGTAGGGATCGTAAGGATATGGATCCTGCCAATTGGCTTGTCCGTCCGAATCATCGTCCTGAAGGACCTGGTATCCCCAAGTCTGTCCGTTGAGGGAGGAGTAGTTCCAGGTGTCGTAGGGGAAGGGGTCGTAGAAGTTTGTAAATCCATCATTGTCGGGATCCGAGAGCGCGTCGCCCCACCAAGCCGTGCCGTTGGCGGGGCTGGTGTTTGAGGCATCATTCGGAGCAGGATCGTTGCCGTCGGGTATGCCATCGCTGTCCGCGTCACTGATAGGATACGGGGTGCCGTCCATCCAATTTGGCGTGCCATCTCCATCGGCATCTCCAAGAACTTCGCTGTACCAAGTAATACCGTTGATGTAGCTGTAATTAGAGCCGTCTGATGAAAACGGGTCTATACCGTCGGGAAATCCATCGCTATCATAATCCGGTGGCGGCGGAGGTGGGGGCTGGTAGCCGTACGGTTCGCTATCTTGCCAGTTTTTGGTGGAATCGTTGTCCGCGTCACCGAACATATCGCCGTGCCAAGCGACGCCATTCCAGCTGCTGAAGTTGGTCGCATCGTTTGGGAATGGGTCCAGGTAGTTCAGCACGGTGTCTGCATCTGCATCTGCGAGAACATTTCCGTACCATGCGGTACTATTGAGGTGGCTGAAGTTGGTCGAGTCTATCGTATAAGGATCCCAGAAGTTTAGAACGGTATCAGAATCATCATCGTGGAGCGCATAGCTATACCAGGTGCCTCCATTGGTTGGACTGGGGTTGCTGTAGTCCAGCGGGAGGGGATCCTGAGCGTCCGGAATGCCGTCTCCATCAATGTCCTGCGGCGGTTGAGGTGGTCCATAGGGTTCCGTATCCTGCCAGTTGGGTACTCCGTCTGAATCAGCATCATGCAAGA
The DNA here is from genome assembly GCF_003315205.1 of Roseimicrobium gellanilyticum. Taxonomy (NCBI): domain Bacteria; kingdom Pseudomonadati; phylum Verrucomicrobiota; class Verrucomicrobiia; order Verrucomicrobiales; family Verrucomicrobiaceae; genus Roseimicrobium; species Roseimicrobium gellanilyticum. Next base: position 137,282 of record NZ_QNRR01000002.1, read on the forward strand.
CGATCCCGCCCCAGACGATGTTGTTGATGCTGCTGTAGTTGGTGCCGTCCGCGGGGAAAGGATCGTTGAGGTCTGTTATCCCGTCGCCATCGCTGTCCCCGTTGCCGTTGTAAGGGTCATAGGGGTAGGGATCGAACGGATTTTTAGTCCCATCCCCATCGTAGTCGGAGTAGCTGGCGCCGGGGTAATTGGGGAGTTGACCGTTGGTGTAGGTGACGCCGGTGAAATTGTTCCATTCGTCGTAGTCGCTGATATAGTCACCGTCGCTATCCCAGTTGGTAAGGGAGCAGCCCATGTGGGGCTTTACGAGGTGCAGTTCATCGCCATCACTCAGGCCGTCATAGTCGGTGTCGTAGACGAAGGGGTTGGTGCCTTCAGCAGCCTCTTCGTCATTGCTGGCACCATCGTTGTCGGCGTCAGCGTTCTGATTGTTGAGGTCGACGAGGGTGGTGACCTGGCTGGTGGAGGAGTCAGTCCAGGTATCGTTCTGGCCATTGGAGTCCGAGTCCGACCAAGTGGCCCAACTGTTGGGCAGCGGGCTGAGGATCATGAAACCCGCAGCGACTACCTGAACCCAGCCGGCCCAAGGGCGGCGGCAACGGGCTAGAAAGGGCAGGGTGCGGTGGCGGAAACGGGCGGGGGAGGAATGCGACGCCATGAATTTTCTCCGGATGGTTACCGTGCGGAGAAAATCAAAAATGCGGTATGGAGTCGAGTTTTTTAAGCAAAAGCCTCGAAACAAAATAATGATTTATCACAGAGGGGGCGGAACGTCTCCGATTTGAGCCAAGGGCTTCTTCTTACATGCACCTCAGGCTCTGCTGGCACCGGTGGCTCGAGCTTCATTTACTGCTTTAAGGGGGGGATGAGTATGGTCGACTGGTGGAGGAAGGTGGTCCGCCATAGCGCTCTGGACCATCTGGAAGCACATGTTTCAACGCGGCTTCGCTCATCGCGCCGATGCTCTGAAAGTTTTGTTTTGCATCGATCAGTGTCATCCTGTTTGGGCTGCTGTAGTGGTGCGGTTCGTCAGACCCATCGTCCTCCCAGAAGCAGACTTCGCAGATATCATATCCGCCCCTCGACTCGATTGTTCTGTAGCCACAACACGGACACGCCATCAGCGGTTTCGGTGAGCCGGTGATTTCTACGTTACCATGCGTACCGCGAAGTCGCTTCTGTAGGTATGAATTCACGACGCCCAGATATTTGGAGCGAAGCGCTGCTTTTAGAAGGGGGACGTATCGAGAAGAAGCTGCGTCTATTGGGCCTGCGTCAAAAGGTCCTTCTTCGAAGGTCTCCATCTCGCGTCTCAGTTCCTCAGGCAAACGATGGTATTCCTCGCCGTCCTTATGAAGCGTCCAAAAATTCTGCAGGATATTGGACTTGTCCTCCACTCGAAGCGTCGCCAGTTCGGCATCCACGATCATGGAGATGGCTTCGTCCCGGGTCATGGCGGAAAGGGAACTGTAGTTTGCTCACGGAGCGCCACCATGGCTTTCCCACCTTATTGCCGCCACGGCCCAAACTCCTTCGGCACCGGTGCCTCGAACTTCAGGTCCTGCTTCGTGATGGGGTGGGTGAACTCGAGCTTCCAGGCGTGCAGCATGAGGCGGGGGAGCTTGAGGAGCTGGCGCTGGGGTTGGGCGTAGATGGTGTCGCCGAGGATGGCGGTGCCGAGGCTCTCGCGCATGTGGACGCGGATCTGGTGGGTGCGGCCAGTGAGGAGGCGGCAGAGGATGAGGGCGCAGCCCTGATGGACGGAGAGCTTCTCCCATTCCGTCACGGCTTCCTTGCCGATGTCTGCGCGGTCGGTGACGGCCATGCGCTTGCGGTCGACGGGATGGCGGCCGATGCGGTTCTCGATACGCCCCTTCGCCTCCTTCGGCACGCCGTTCACGGCGGCGAGGTAGAGCTTCGTCAGGCTGCGACCGCTGAACGCCTCGCTCAGCCTGGTGTGGGCGAGGTCGTGTTTGGCTGCGACGAGGCAGCCGCTGGTCTCCTTGTCCAGGCGGTGGACGATGCCGGGGCGGAGCTCGCCGCCGATGCCGCTGAGGTTCTTGCAGTGGAAGAGGAGGGCATTCACCAGGGTGCCGTCCGGATTGCCAGCCGCGGGGTGGACCACCATGCCCTCAGCTTTGTTCACCACGATAAGGTGTTCATCTTCAAAGAGAACGTCCAGCGGGATGTCCTGAGCCACCACTTCGGTGGGTTCCGGTTCGGGAATTTCCATCAGGATAGTATCCCCCTGTTTGAGGGCGGTGTTCGGCTTTGCCGGCTTCCCATTCAGCAAAATATTCCCGTCCTTGATGAGACCCTGTAACCGGGTGCGGGACATGTCCGTCAACTGGCTCTGGAGGAAGTGATCCAGCCTCTGCTTGGTCCATTGAGGATCGTTCACTGTGAACTCCATGTGTCGAAAGGGAAGGGAAGCCGACAAGATACACCGCACTCACTGGAGCGGCCAGAATAATGATTTCTTTAGCGACTCGATTTGGCCGTCACGGTTTAATTTTCACACTGAATGAAAATCTGGCGCGCCCGCTGCTTAATGAATTATGTAAGAAATTCGAACTATTTTTTCTTACATGCTTCCAATGCACCGCCCGCAACAAACTTGCCTCGCAGTTTCACCTTTGAGGCACCTGCGTTCGAAGCTACCCTCCGCGTCCCGTGACACCCCCCCAGTCAGATACTCCCCAAACTTACCTCAGCACCTGCCCGGCGTGCGAGGGCGTGCTTGATGTCACGCCCTTCGAACCCTACAGCAAGGTGACCTGCCCCCACTGCGGGCAGGCCGTGCGCGTAAGGCGCAAATTCGACCACTTTTCCATCCTCAAGCAACTCGGCGAAGGCGGCATGAGCCGCGTGTTTGGCGCCGAAGACGCCACCCTCGGACGGCATGTGGCGCTCAAGATCCTGAATCGCCACTACAGCAAGGACAGCGTGCGCATGGCGAGCTTCGAGCGTGAGGCTCAGCTCACCGCCGCCGTGACCCATCCGAACGTGGTGAAGCTCTACTCCGTGGGCCGCGACCAGGGGAACTTCTACATCGCCATGGAACTCGTGGGCGGTGGCAGCCTGGAAGGGCGCATCGTGGACCAGGGGCGCCTTTCCGAGGCGGATGCCCTGCACGTGGGCCGCATGGTGGCCGAAGGTCTGCGCGCCGCGTATCGCGAGGGTCTCATCCACCGCGACGTGAAGCCGGCGAACATCCTCTTCACGGATGAAGGCACGCCCAAGATTGTGGACTTCGGCCTCGCGCTCTTCCACGAGCGGGACAAGGACGACTCCGGTGAAATCTGGGCCACCCCCTTCTATGTGGCGCCTGAAAAGGTGCGTGACGACACGGAGGACTTCCGCAGTGACATGTACAGCCTCGGCGCGACGCTCTACCACGCGCTCGTGGGCAAGCCGCCGCACCAGGCGAATACGAACTCCATCGCGGAGCTCAAGATCATCAAGAGCAAGCCGGTGAAGCTCGAGGACAGCGGCTTCAAATTTTCCTCCCGCACCTGCGAGCTCGTGAACCGCATGCTGGCGCTGAAGCCCGCGGATCGTCACCAGACCTATGATGCCCTGGTGGATGCCTTCCGCGATGCGGAGAGTCTGCTGGGCTACTCGGTCATCGGTCGCCGCTCACGCCGGCAGAAGCTGGTCTACGCCATCGGCGGTGCCGTGGTGGTGACCATTCTGCTGGCGCTGCTTCTCCGTCCCCGCCCACAGGTGGAGATGAAGTCCGTGGAGATCACCCAGGGCACGGACGAAGCCCAGCTGTCTTCCGTGGCCCGCACGCTCTCGTCTGGCACCACGACGATTGCGGATGTCTTTACGAAGGCGCGTAATCTTCTCTTTGAGGGGAAGTTTGCCGAATCCCGCAAGCTCTTTGACGAGATCATCGCCTACAACGAAGGCGGCGCGGATCGTGTGAAGCAGCCCACGCTGAACAAGACGCGTTTCAATGCAGCCCTGTGCGCCATTTTCGAAGGCAGGAAGGATGCGGCCCAGCGCTACTTCCGCGCGATCAAGAAGGACTCCGATGAAGGCACCATGCCTGCGACCGCTGAGTCCTCTGAGTTCTTCAGCTCCATTGCTGAGCGCATGGCAAAAGATCTCGCACTTGAGCTGCCTCGCACGGAGGTGAACTATGACGGTACCACGGAGGCGGCGCTTGGCTTTCTCGCGCATGGTCTGGCCCAGTGGCACTTTGGCAAGGACCCGGATGTGGCCATGAACTGGCTGCGTGAGTTTCAGGCCTGCGCTCCCACGCGCAGCACGGAGTGGCTTCCTTCTTATCAGAAGCTCATCTCGCCTTATTCCACGGAGTACGAGCTCGCAGGCAAGCTGGGTGACCTGAGCAATACTCCCTTCGGCACCACGGAGAATGCCCGCCTTGCGCTGGTACAGGTGAAGGCCGTGCTCGCGGACATCAAGCTGCCGGGCGCCCTCAAGCACAAGCTGGAGGACCGTTCGAAGTTTGCCCAGCAGGAGCTCAATCGTCTGCGTCGTGTGGCAGAGGAGGCGGAGCGCGCCCGCATCAGTGCCTTGCGCCAGCGTGAGCTCGCCCAGCTCAAGGACCTGAATGAGTCGCTGCCCTCGCTGGTGCGTGGGTATGACTACAGCCAGGGCGTGGAGCTTTTGGAAAGCATGAACTTCCAGACTCCGGAAGTGCAGAATGCCATCGCGGATCGCCTGTATCTCTGGTCCAAGGCGAGGGAATTCATGACCACGCTCATGGCAGACGTCACTGCGCGCGGCTATTCCGGTACGCTGGCCCGCCGCACGGGGATTCCATTGCAGGGGCGTCTCACGCATCTCGGGTATGACACCAGTGTGGTGTCCCTCGAGCGCGGTCAGGTGAGCATCGAGACAGACACGCTCACTCCGGATCTGCTCATCACCGTGGCGCAGAATATCCTGGAAGGGGTGACTGACTCCACGGACTACTACCGCCGCCAGGAGTTGATTGTTGTCTTTGCGAAGATGCAGGGCCTGTATCACATCGTCTCGCCCGTGGCCTCCCAGCTCATGGAAGAGAACCGCGCCTTCCGCCAGCGCTGGGCGAGGGTGGAGCAGAGTGGGATGTGAGAACAACGCAGCTCGCGAGAAAGTAGTCCGCCGAGCTTCGGCGGTCAGGTTGGGCCGACTACTCGCGATGTATGTGGCGTCACATGCCGTGTGTTCCTGTTTCAAGAGAAGGGATGGAGCCTTTCTGCAACGCTCGAGGCTCTGGGCGTGGATTGGAGTCAGGAGACGTGCAGCCGCCGAGGCTCGGCGGACTACTTTCTCAGTGCGATCATCCGGCACGCGCCGAAGAGCGAGTGACTCTCTTCCATCTTCCACAGGTCGCGATCGAGCATCAGCACCCGAGGTAGCTCTCCCACGCGGAAGCCTGCCTCAATGCTGAGCTTCATGTCGTACATGGTCACGTGGTTGAATTCGCCGATGAGATTGAGCACCTGGCCTTCCAGGTAGTGGCGTCGGTGGCGGGCGGGTTCGCTTGCCAGGATGATCCGTGCCTTGTGCAGCCGTGGTGCGAGTTTCCGCAACTGCTCATCCGTGAAGTGATGCAGGATGAGATTGGTCACCACGACCTCAGCCTCTGCCAGTGCTTTCGTCGCTGCCTCTGAGTGGAGGAAGTCACCCTGCACCCACTGCACGCCCAGGGGAAGATGCTCGGGACGTGGAGCGAGATCCAATCCGGTCCAGCGTGCTGCCAGTGCCGGGGACTTCTGTGCAATATGGTGTATCAGGGAGCCATCCCCGGCGCCCAGTTCCACAATGCGTCCGTGCGTCGGGGCATGCTCCTGAAGTTGTCGATGGAACCAGCCGAAGGTTCCCATGATGCGATTGATGACCTCAATGTCCTGCCTGCTGGCTAGCGCATCGGGATGATCATGCGGGAGTGTGTCCAGCATTTCCTGCTTCAGGACACGGTGCTGCAAGTTTCCCATGAGGACGTGGTGAAGAAGCGCGGAGGTAGGAGGATGCAAGAGGTGTCCCTGCTACTTCGCAGGTGTGGCTTCACGCCAGGTGCGGCCACGTCCCGTATTGATGGCGGCCATCAGGCTGCCATACAGCGAGTTCAGCGCTTCTGGAGTTTGCAAAGCATACTCGACCGTATGCGTGTGTGTGGTGGTGGGATAGTCCTTGATGACCTGGAGCTTGCCCAGCGAAGGTGAAACTCTTCCGGCGACTTCCTTCTGCAATTGCTCCGCGCGGGTGATCATGATGTTGCCGGCGGCGATGGGAGTGTCCTTTGCCAGAGCCTCCAGCCAGTAGAAACGTGCCACCACAGAAGTGTCGCTGCCAATGGTGACCTCCACCACGCGCGCGGCGCCATTGCCCACGTACTCATGTTTCGAGGCAAAGGCGATCCGATCAAGCTTCACGAGGTAGTGGCCTCCGTTGGAAAAGGTTGCCTGCCAGAAGCGGGGATTGCTGTCCACCTCATCGGGATTGTTGGAAGGCGTCTGCGGTTGGTTGTTCTGCGCGGAAAGCGTGGAGACGGCGGAGAGCAGTACGAGGGCGGCGGCGAGGATGGCTTTCATGGCAGTTGGAAGTCGGCTGGATTATGAAAAAGCATGGCACAAGTTCAACTGCGCGAAAAGTGCGTAGTTTGCGCGCTTCTGTGCCAGAGCCCTTCCCAAGACGCAAAATTGGTGGATCATGCTCGTAACGATTCGCATGTCAGTACTCCGCACCTTCATCACTCTGCTTGCTTCATGCACCACGGCGGCCTCGCTTTCGGCCGGTGAGGTGGTGAAGCAAAAAATCGATGTCCTCCAGGCTATCAAGGCCGGGAAGGTCAGCTATCACATCAATCCGAAGCAGACCCTCCATGACCCGCCCGAGAAGATTTTTACGCTTGATGCCAAAGGACAGCTCAAGGTGAGCGGCAATGGGTTTGGCTACGTCCGCACGAATGAGGACTATCAGGATTATCATCTCGTCATCGATTTCACCTTCCCCGGACCCACGATGGGATCGCGTGAGGGGAAGGCTCGCGACAATGGACTCCTCGTGCACAGCCACGGACCCGATGGCGCCTATGGTGATACCTGGATGGCCAGCATCGAGGCCCAGATCATCGAAGGTGGGGTGGGGGACATTCTCGTGCTCTCGCCAAAGATGGCCAATGGCACTGAGCTGATCACCAGCCTTTCCTCCGAGTACGCGCTGGATCGGGACAAGGAGAAGATCTGGAAGAAGGGTGAACCCCGCCAGACGGTGACCAAAGGCCGCATCAACTGGGAAAAGCGCGACGTCGATTGGAAGGATGTGGCCGGCTTCCGTGGCAAGGATGACGTGGAATCTCGCGTGAAAGAGTGGACCCGTCTCGAAGTCATTGCGAAGGGAGACACGCTCCAATACTTCGTGAACGGCGTGCTGGTGAATGAGGCGTTTGATTGCAAGCCGAGCTCCGGGAAGATCTGCCTGCAGACCGAAGGTGCGGAGATGGTGGTGAAGCGCTTCGAGCTGTATCCGCTCGGCGAGTTCAAGGAGAAGTGGGATCCGGTGCAGGCCTCGGGTGGTTCGGATATCGAAGTGAAGAAGAGCCGCGAAACCTCGTGGACCCCGGAAGAAACGCAGAAGTCCATTGAGCTGGACGGACCTTATGAAGTCCAGCTCGTTGCAGCGGAACCCCTCGTGCGTGACCCGGTCGAAATGACCTGGGACGCACAGGGCCGCTGCTATGTGGCAGACATGATCGACTATCCCCTGGGCGCAGGCCCGGGGAAGCCGCCTTTGTCCCGCATCCAGCAGCTCATTGATGACAATGGTGATGGCCGCTATGACAGGGCCGTCACTTTTGCCGATCAGGTGGATCACGTGCAGGGCCTTGTGCCCTTCCGTGATGGCCTGGTGGCCACCACACGCACGCAGATTCTTTTCATCCGCGACACCAATGGAGATGGGGTCGCAGATGAAAGGAAGCCGCTCGTGGAAGGCTTCAATCCCAATCACTCCCAGCTTCAGGTCTCCTCGCCGCGCTGGGGGCTGGACAACTGCATCTACTTCAACAACGGTCTTGATACGAAGGAGATCTATCCCGCAGGCACACCGGACGAGAAACAGAACTTCACCCGCAGCAATCTGCGCTATGACCCGGCCACGGGGAAGATGACTCCGGCCACGGGCTTCGGTCAGTTCGGCGGTTGCTTCGATGATTGGGGGCGTCACTTCTTCTGCTCGAACCGCAGTCCGGTCATGTTCGCTGTGATGCCCTACGACGCGGTGATTCGCAATCCGAATGCAGGCATCACGCAGGGGTGGGAGGACATCGCCCCTGCCGGAGCGGAGACCCGGGTGTATCCACTTCAATTAACTCATACTACAGCCGATGCCCACGCCGGCACCAATACTGCCGCGTGCGGACTGGGGGTGTATCGCGGCGACCTGATGCCGGAGTTGAAGGGGAACATCTTCGTGCCCGATCCCACGGGCCAGCTCGTCACGCGCTACATTGTCGGGCCCAATGGCGCCAGCCTGAAAGCCACACGTATGGGAGAGCACAAGGAGTTCTTCGGCAGCCGTGATGAGTGGTGCCGCCCGGTGAACGTCACCACCGGCCCCGATGGTGCCCTCTATGTGTGCGATATGTATCGCCGCTACATCGATCACGCCCGTTTCTTCCCTGAAGAGTTCGTGAAAGCCCACGACATTCGCCAGGGTGAAAACGAAGGCCGCATCTGGCGCGTGGTGCCGAAGGGCAAGACGGCCCGGAAGATCGAAGCTGCGCCGAAGAAGCCGGAGGAACTGGTGAAGTGGCTCGGGCATCCCAATGCGTGGCAGCGTGAGACGGCGCAGCGTTTGCTCGTGGAGATGCGGAACAACCTGAACATCGACACGGTGGTGAGCCCCGGGACGCTCATTTCTACTCTGGAGTTCAAGGGGAGTGTCCCGTTTGAAGTGCTGAAGCCTGCGTATCTTTCCAAGGATCCACTGACCAAATTGCATGCCCGATGCGTCTTTGACGCCTGGACGTGTGATTCTGAATGGGAGTTTTATGGAGGGAAAGCGGCTGCCCTGACAGGCAAGAGGCTCAGCGGCGAAGCAATCATCATCCACGATCACTGGACGAAGGATCGGAAGATTGAAGACGCGTCTCCCTTCGTGCGGTGGTATGCTTCCAGCCACGAGGCAGTCCCCATCGAGTATTCCGCCAGCGGGAAATACAAGATCCTTGAGCCCACCATCTCCGATTTGCGCTACGCCTTTCTGGATCGCACCATTCTCTTTGATGGTGGACCTTCACCCAGAGGGACGCCTGAAGATCAAGTGAGGGTCCGGGCCAGGATTCTGGGCTTCGAGGATCCCAGCGGCTGGATGTTGAAAGGCATCCTCAGTGCAAGCAGCAAGACCGCAGGCAGGGTGTTGCACGGAGCATTTGAGGAAGGATCTGTGCCAAAGAACTACACGCTCGCCTGGGTGGAGAATGTTCGTGCGCTGGTATCGGCGAGTCTGGCCTCCGGAGAGAGCGAGGATGTGCCCGCTGTCATGGAGCTCTTGAAACGCGATGCGGGCAAGCTCACGTGGTGGAAGCCCGCCCTTCTTCAAGGCCTCGCCGATGGATTCCCCAAGTCTGGGGGCAAGCTCGGCGTGAAGACGCTCGCTCAATTCACGACCACACCTCCGGAGCAGTACAAGGCCGCTGCCGCGGAAATCACCGCGCTGCTCGGTCTCGTGGACAAAGTGATGGTTGACACCAAAGCCCCTGCGGAGCAACGCCTCGCCTGCATCCCTCTGCTCGCTCAGCGCTCGTGGGACAAGGCGGAGCCCGTCATGCGCACGTTGTTGGATGACAGCCAGCCGCTGGAAATCTCCACGGCCGCGTTTGCGCTGCTGAAGAAGTTTGGTGCAGAGAAGACAGCGCCGCTGCTTTATGAACTGCTGCCGAAGCTCGGACCCACGCAGCGCCTCGAAGCGGTGAAGATGCTCACGAGCAGTGGCAAGACGGTGAAAGATTTCTTCGAGCGCATCGATCGTGGTGAACTTCCCAAGGCCTTCGTCGATGCTGAAACGCGTTGGCGTTATCTGCGTCCGAACAACCCTATGTTTGAGCTGGCCACCAAAATCTTCGGCAGCCCCAGCGGTGACCGTGCCGCGGTGATGAAGACCTATCACGATGCCGTCTCCATGAAGGGAGACTCTGCGAAGGGGCAGCAGGTCTTTGCCACCATCTGCATCACCTGCCACAAGGTGAAGGGGCAGGGCGTGGATGTCGGTCCGGATATCACCGATGTGCGCATCAAGGAAAAGGAGGCGCTGCTGAGTGACATCCTGGATCCCAACCGCATGGTGGAGGCCCGCTGGATGGCCTATCAGATCGACACCAAGGATGGTCGCATGGTAGTGGGCCTGATTGCCGGGGAAACCGCCACCGAAGTCACCGTGAAAATGGCCGGCGGCATTGCCGAGGTGGTTCCACGTTCGAACATCGCCAAGATGAAGAGCCTCGACGCCAGCCTCATGCCCGCAGGGCTGGAGGGCGGCATCACCAAGGAGCAGATGGCGGATTTGCTGGCGTATCTGAAGGGGGAGTAGACCGGTAGGCGAAACGTAGCTTGCGAGTCCCTTCGCGAGTTCTCAGTGTATGCCATGACTCCTGACTCGCGAAGGGCCTCGCGAGCTACGTTGGGGGCATCGAATAATTTCTCGCACCCCCACGTCTTACCCGGACGCGTGGGGGTGTGGCATGCCGCCGTTGACGTCCATGCGCCAAACCTGCTATTACCTCTCCGCATGAGATGCACCGGATTTGTCAAGGTAGTGGCCCTGCTGGGGTGCATCGTCGCTGGAGCGACCGCGCAGGAGGGGGGGAGTCCGGACGAGCTCACGAGCACAGCTTCCAAGGCCATCGAATCCCTTCTCTTGGATCCCAAACAAAGCGCCCGCATCGCCAACGGTGAGGCAGACAAGGTGGTGGCAGTCCTTCCGGATGCTCACCCGGGAGTGAAAAAATACGACCTGCTCGATGCCGCCTTCCGGGTGCTGAAGCCGGAGGTAAAACAACAACCTGAGCACGCACTGAAGGCCCGTCTGCTTGCGGCGATCGCGCGAGTGGGGCGACAACGTACGGCGGATGTGGCCAAGGCAGAGGAACTGGATCTTTTGCTCAATCCTGATCGTCCAGACGCGTGGCTGCGACGTGGCATCAGCTACGTAAAGGCGAAGGAGGACAAGTGGGCGGCTGACATGTTCCTGGAAGCACTGAAGCGCACCGACTTTGCCCGGCCTCCGGAGTTTTTCTCAACCCTGGCTCCACCCACGACCGGCTGGGTGGCGCGTATTGCCAAAGCGCAACGCACTGATGAACTGAATGCGGCACTCGGGGAGGCATTCACGCGGACCAGGCAGGGCACCGCAGGGCCCATGGCGTTCTCCATGTTGCAGGCGGTGCTGGATGTGGAGGATACGCCGAAGCAACCACAAAGGCTTGAGTCGGTGCTGAAGTCCGTGCGCGAGCACCAGCAGCATCTCCTGCTGGCTCACATGGCCCAGTTTCAGAAGCTGGTGTTCACGTGGGAGCGTGCAGGGCATCAAGATGCCGCCACCACGCTTGCACGCGCCCTTCTCCTGACGCCTTCCGAGAGAGGTGAGAATTCTCCGCAGGAGGCCGGGGGTGAAGTGACGGAGCAACTTTCCCTGCGTGAATTGTGGGGCGTAGCGCCTGACTATCTGGATCACAATGGACTGATTTCCTCGCTTGCTGGCAATGCGTTGCGCGAACCTAATGAGAACTTTTTTGCGGAAGCTGAGAAGTTGGTGCGCACGCATCCACGGGATGCCCATCTGATTTCCACCGTGCTCTTGCTAAAGTCCTACAGGGCTCCCGTGACCACGGAGACGCTACAGTTGGCGCAGGGCCTTGATCCAGCTTCGCGCCCCCAGGTGGCGTGGCGACTGGCAGTGCTGTCCTTGTCTGTGGAAGCCGAGCCGACCCTTCTGACTTCCTGGTGCGAGGAGGGGATGACCGCACTCGTACAGAGGCCGGATCGCAAGGGAGACGTAGGTGCGAACATCCGACAGGCGATGCAAATCCTTCCCTGGCTGGAGAGGCATGGCCGCACAGCCTCTTTTCCAACGTTGATTCCCCTGTTTCGTGAGCGCATGGTGCGGGAGAGTGCCATCGGAGATGGCGCCATCAATCGGGATCTCTGGCCCTCCCTGCTGGTGCTGGCCGCACGATACGGCAACCCCAAGGAGAACGAAGCGTGCGCGAAGGAGTGGCAGGTGACTCAGGCGCGTCGCCGCGCAGGAACGATCGAGCAGGAGTGGAATGAATGCCGTCGCGCCCTGCGTGTGCTGGTCAGTGGCATGAGTCGCGTACCGCAGGAGCAGGGGAAGCCGCTTGCCCGCCTTGCCTTTGAGATGTGGTGCTCCCTGTGGCCACGCTCCATGAAGGAAGGAAGCTCAGACAGCGCCGTCGCGATGCTGGTGCAGGACGCATTGCTATCCGCCAATCTCACGGAGGAGTTGGCCATCTTTGAGAAACAGGTGAGCAAGGAAATCACCTTTGGCAGGAGCCTCGTTTTCCAGCCCATTCTGGAAAGACTTCAATGGTACCACGAGGTGATGAATCCGGAAGGAGCGATCGTTCCCCGTGCGACGGTGAAGTTGGTGAATCCCACGGGCGGGGAGCAGGGCCTGCGCGTCGCCTGGGAGCTGGCTGTCCAGACCCAGGAGGTAGAGCGGCTCAGGCTCGAGTTCCTCCTGAGCGACGAAGTGAGAGCCCCGGTGGAGGTCCGGGAGCAGTATGAGTCTCCGCCTCTTCACGCCCTCTCCGGTCGGTATGTGCTGGAAGTGTATGCGGGTGAAACGAAGGAAACCCTGCGGAAGGTGGGCGAGGCGCAAGCCGTGCCGGTGCAGGGAGATCTTGTCGTCAAGGGGTTGCCGGAGGCAGGTTGGGTGAGAGTGGTGATGCGTGAGCCGCGAAATGGTGCGGCGATATTTGAGGAGCCCGAGCTCTATTGCCTCCGCCGCACGGTGTTGGACAGCCGGAATCTTGTGAATCCGCCTGCCTTGGCCTGGGGCGCGAATCAAATGGAGGAGTACGGCACGCCCAATACCCAGCCCATCTCGATTGAACCGGACGCCGAGTACCTGCTCCGGGTGGAGGTGCCGGAGGCTTTCCAACGCCACTACAGTCCGAGCACCTTTCCTGGCGCCATGTGTCTTGTCGCATTGGATGCCGATAGGCAGCCGATTGGGAAGCTCACTGGGCTCTCAGGAACGGACCTGATGAAATCGGCCGGCAAATACATGGCTCTCATCTCGCCGGATCGATGGGGGAGCAGGGATGGGGACCTGTACGAGGTGCGCGATGCGGGGAATTGGGACGGGATGGTGAAGCCCCGCTATCTCGTCATCACCACGAGAAATCCTGGTGCGCAGCCCTGGCCCGTGAGCCTGCAGATATTCCGACAAAGCAAGGCTGCGGCTGCCGCAGAGAAATTGCCTGAGTTGAAGGCGGAGTTTCTAGCTTTGACGGAGCTGGAGGCGCGCACCTGGTTTGTGTCCAACTCCCGCCCACGAGCTGCGGTGGGTGGGCCCGGCGGTATCAAGGTGTATGACACCTCAGTGACACCGTGGCGGCTAGTGAAGCATCTCGACAGCAAGGCTCTGCTGGGACACGAGAGCGTGTTCCTGTTCCGGGATGATGAGTTGATTTGTCTGGAGTGGCCCTGTGAAGGCCGTCCCCAGGCGGCGCTGCGTATCGTGCCCTTGAATTCCGAACTCGCGTACGAGGCCCACGAACGGCGCGTGCTTCCCATGAATCCATTGCGCTCTGAGGTGGCGGTGGATGAGTCCGGTGCCATTCTTACAGCGCCGAGTGAGGGTTCATTCCGCACGCGGTTCCGTGCTCTGTGGCTCTCTGCGGACGGCAAGGTGCTGGAGGCAACGACAGAGCGTCCTGCGGTCGAAGGCGCCTCCGAGGTGACCGTCGCGTGGTGGGGCAAGGATGGGACCCTGGGAGTCAGCGAAGGCGGACGCATGTTTCATCTCAAAGTGACGCCCCAGGCGCTGACGGTGGAGAAGCAGGAGCCCGGCGTCGCCTCGTTTGAGACAGTACCTCCGGGTGCCGAGCCCAGCAGTCACCTGTGGCAGCCACGCTTCCTGCTGAAGGAGGGCAATCTTCTCCTGCGTCTCGACCAGAAGACTGGGGAATTGCAGACGGGCTACTGGCTGCCCTACCATTGCCGTGGGTCGGTCATCTGGATGAGTGATGTAAACTCTCCAGCCCTGCTCACCACAGATCAGGGCGAGCTCATTCGCGTGGCTGTGCCCGGAAAATGAGCCGTAGGGCAGGAGTAAACGAGGAATGGTTGCATGTCCGGGCTGTAGAGCTGCGTAGGAGGATGGTACACGCTGCCGGGCATGACGCCTTGTGATGAGCCGGAGGGCGTGCTCCATTGTGCCACGCTTTCCGTTTTCCTTGATGAAACTCCTCCGCATTTCCGCTCTTGTCCTCGCAGCAGCACTGCAAGTGGCTGCGCAATCTCCGAAGGCCGCTGCTGCCAAGGCAGAGCTGCCCACCGCGAAACGCATCGTCTTCCTCGGTGACAGCATCACACACAACGGCCAGTACCTTGAGTTCCTTGAGACCATCCTTCTGACCGAGACCAGCTATCGCCCGGAAGTGATCGCGGTGGGCCTGAGCAGCGAGACGGTTTCCGGACTTTCCGAGGCAGGCCACGCGGATGGAAAGTTCCCGCGCCCGGATCTGCATGAGCGCCTGGATCGCGTGCTGGCGAAAACGAAGCCCAATCTCGTGGTCGCCTGTTACGGGATGAATGACGGCATCTACTTTCCGCTCAAGGACGAACGCTTCCAAAAGTATGTCGCAGGCATCAAGAAGCTGCGGGAAAAGGCGAAGGCCGCGGGTGCCGAGATAGTGCATGTCACTCCGCCCACGTTCGATCCCGTACCCATCAAGGACAAGGTGCTGCCCGCTGGGCTCAATGCGTATCCGAAGCCCTTCGAAGGCTACAACCGTGTCTTGGATCGCTATAGCGAATGGCTCATCAGCGAGCGCAAAAATGGCTGGAAGGTCATCGATATCCATGGCCCGATGAATGACGCGCTGCGCGAGCGCCGTGTGGTGGATCCGGCATTCTTCTTCGCAAAGGATGGTGTGCATCCCAATGCGGAAGGCCACTGGGTGATGACACAGCAGATTCTGAAAGCTTGGGGCGTGGAGTCGAAAGTGACGCTGGATGATCTGATCAAGCCGGAGGGCAATCTCAATGCGCTCTACAAACTCGTGAGCGAACGCCAACGCGTGCTGAAAGCCGCGTGGCTCAGCGAGTGTGGTCACAAGCGTCCTGGTGTGGCTGCCGGTCTTCCGATCGATCAGGCAGAGGCCAAGGCGGCGGAGATCAGCAAGAAGATTGAAGAGCAACTGAACCAGCGCACTACCGGTGCTACCGCCGCAGGGAAGACAGAGAAGCCCGCTGCGGGCACACCTGCGGCTCCGGCAACCGCTCCGACGGTGCCTGCGGGTACACCCGCGCTGTATCCCGGCAAGCGCAGCACCTGGAACGGCTACGACAAGTATGAGTTCGAGGTCGATGGCAAGATGGCCACGGTCGTCGCGCCGAAGCAAGCTGCACCCGGAAAACCCTGGGTGTGGCATGGAGAGTTCTTCGGGCACAAGCCGGATCCGGACATCGCCCTGCTCGGCAAAGGTTTCCACATCGTGTACCTGAAGGTGCCGGACATGCTTGGTTCACCACCCGCGGTGCAGCATTGGAATGCCCTCTACGCCCACCTCACCAAGGAGTACGGCTTTGCCAAGAAGGTGGCCCTCGTCGGCTTGAGCCGTGGGGGATTGTATTGCTACGACTGGGCGATTGCCAATCCCACCAAGGTCGCCTGCATCTATGGAGACGCACCTGTGTGTGACTTCAAGAGCTGGCCCGGCGGCAAAGGAAAAGGCAAGGGCGATCCGAAAAACTGGGCTCGTGTGCTGGAGCTCTGGGGTTTCAAGGATGAAGCGGAAGCTGTGGCCTACAAAGGCAATCCCGTGGACTCTCTCGCGCCTCTCGCGAAGAACAAGGTGCCGCTGCTGCACGTGTACGGTGATGCGGATGATGTCGTGCCGCCCGATGAAAACACGCTGGTGCTCGCGGAGAACTATCGGAAGCTAGGTGGCACCATTGAGTTGATTGCCAAGGCCGGGGTGGGGCATCATCCGCATGGTCTGCAGGACAGCACGCCGATTGTGAACTTCATTGCGAAGAATGCGGGGAAGTGATTCCCTGAAAGTCCAGATCCCGCTGCAAAAAGCCTTATTTGCAACCCATGGTGGAAGTATCCGCTTTGCAGCAGTTTCTTGAGCGTGCGCTTTGCCGTCGCAAGGATCGCTACTTGGATTTCATTGCGAGACCCAAGTCGAGGGGCAAGTTTCTTGAGGCAATCTACCACGAACTTGAGTACTGCTTTGATGCCAGCCGCAGTGTCAAGAGTTTGCCTGCTCAGATCCTGGATTTGCCCGCGCTCCGATACAAACCACCAAAGGATTTTGGTGTGCCCATGGTAACCTTGCGTGAAGCGTTCAAGTCGGAAGACGAGTCCTTCCTCGCCATAAGTCTCGATGGAACCTCCGGCATCTTTCAACCGGAGACTTTTAGGGATTCGCGATTGCTCTTTCACTTTAAGTGAATGGTAGGGAGGGGCACCGAATAGATTCACGAACAAACGGCGACCCTCGACTGTCTACGACAGCGGCATGAATACCGAAAGACTCCGTGCTCTCGCCCGCGACCTGAATCAACTCGCTCCCCGAAGTCCGTACGACACTTTGAGTCCGGATTTCCCCGCGGTGGCTGCCCGGCTCGTGGACAAGTGCCGGGCTGATTTGCTGAATCTTCAGGGCGAGTACCACTACAATTGTCCCATGGATCAAAGATTCTTCCGCGCTGTGGGACTGGAGGCTGGAGCCCTGCGTGAGTTCGTGGCCACTGGCGCCGATGATGGCGAGGTGGCCTCATGGATGAGCACGAATGCGAAGCAGGCAAGAGGAGACCGTGTGAGCTGGGGACGCCGCTTCCGGAGAAATCCCCTGTGGCTCTTCCTGGTGTTTGAAGATTGGCAGCATGTGCGGAAGGCATCGAAACGCGCGCGTTGAATGCCGAGGTGCCATTTGCAGGGCCATATGCTGGTCGTGAACTTCGTTGCGAAAGTTGCGAGGCCGTGATAGTCGTCCACAAACCGAGAAGACGTGGGACGCTTTCTATGCATGGCTCTGGGCGTGATTTTTCTCATCGCAGCGTTCATGGAAGCCAGGCTGGGATGGGAGTGTAGGGCAACGCCCACCCGCTATTCTTTGAAGGAGCTGGAGGCCGGAGCGCAGGTGTCCAATCGCCACGCGATTCTTGAGGCGCACTATGCCATTCGGAACCGTCTGGTCTTTTCAACTACAAGGCTCCCGCCTGACGGACAAGCACGCCCAGATCCTGAGCAATATGTCGAGTACATGTGGTATCCGGTTGTTTCTGAACCTCCCCAGGAAGGAACGGTCCCTGAGGTGTTTCGCGTCCTCGTTAAAGAGGAGGCTTTTGCAATGAAGGTGCGTGATCGGCCTAGTGGCGTTGTGCGTGTTGATGAGATCAAGGGGATGTTCATGGATGACTGGCATACCCTGAGGGGCGAGGAGCGGATGTTGCTGCAGCACAATTTTCCGAAAGTCGATCTCAGCAAGGTCCTCCTTTTCGAAGCAGGTCGAAAGCCCCCTGACTTCGACAAGCTGTTGGGTTTTGTTTTTATTGGATTGCTCCTCATCGTAGTGTCGATTTTCTACTGGAAGCCCGATGCGAAAAAATCTCCCCAAGCAGACTCAGAGGATGGGCCGGACAACATTCCCGATGCAGGTCCACACCGCGGGACCCGACCTTGGTGAGACATGGAAGAGTTGAGTTTCCAATTTCCTTGCGTGATGCCCACTACTCCCGCCAAACTCATGAACAAGGCCATCAAGGCGGAACTGGTGCCTGCCTTGAATGCCGCAGGATTTATTGGGAAGTATCCCAGACTCCAAAAGTTCTCAGGAGATTACATCTACTTCCTGTCGATCAACCAGAACAAGCCGGGTACTGCGTTCTTCCTGGAGTTTGGAATTCATCCTCGTGGGGAGAAGCTCACCTCATGGGGAGAGGTGGTTCCGGAGGAGAAGCTGATGCTGGAGCATGTCCTGTTCCCCGAGCGCGCGCGCCTGCAGGCTCGCAAGAACGGCCACAGCAGTGTGGAGGAGGACTGGTTTTCGTTCCAGGCCTTCGGCTCTGACCTGGCGTTGTATTCAGGATTGGCATCGTCTGTGGCAGGAATGCTCCCGCAGATGGAAGACTGGTTTGCCCATCAGACAGCGGGGCCAAACGTTTCCCCGTGTGGTCTATAAGGGGAAGGGCTGAGCCCTTCCAACGTAGCTCGCGAGTCAGGGAGCATGACAAACACTGGGATCTCGCGAAAGGACTCGCGAGCTGCGTTGGCTCGGCGGACTAATTTCTTAGTACTTCTCCGGAACAATCATCTTCGGTGGCACCGGCTGGCGTTTGTACCCATCCGTGTGGACGCGTGGAGGCAGCTTGATAGGCGTGTGGTCCACCGTCTCATAGGGCACCTGGCTCAGGAGGTGGCTGATGCAGTTGAGCCGGCCTTTCTTTTTGTCTTCAGAGGGCACGACCCACCAGGGGGCCTCGGGGATGTGGGTGCGGGAGAGCATGACTTCCTTCGCTTTTGTGTAGGCCTCCCAGCGACGGCGGGACTCCAGATCCATCGGGCTGAGCTTCCACTGCTTCAGCGGATCGTGGATGCGGCAGTGGAAGCGGAACTCCTGCTCATCATCTGTCACGGAGAACCAGTACTTGATGAGCTGGATGCCGGAGCGCACGAGCATCTTCTCGAACTCAGGCACGGAACGGAAGAACTCCTCCAGCTCCTCATCTGTGCAGAAGCCCATGACCTTCTCCACACCGGCGCGGTTGTACCAGCTCCGGTCAAAGAGCACCATCTCACCAGCGGCGGGCAGGTGGGAGGCATAACGCTGGAAGTACCATTGGGTTCGCTCACGTTCGGTGGGGGCGGGGAGAGCAGCCACGCGACACACACGGGGATTCAGCCGCTGCGTGATGCGCTTGATGGCGCCACCCTTGCCAGCGGCATCACGACCTTCGAAGATCACCACCAGCTTGTGCTTCGTCTTGGAGACCCAGTCCTGCAGGCGTACCAGCTCAATCTGCAGCCGGTGCAGTTCCTTGAAGTAGTGCCGGCGGAATTCCTTCCGCTCATCATCATCTTGGCCTGGACGTTCCTCGCTCAGGTCCTCCAGTTCCATCTCCAGCTCTTCATCCACGCCATCGATCACTTCCTGGTGAATGCGGGCGTAGAGGTCGGAGTAGTTCTCAGCCGCCGCCGTCTTCTTGGCTTTGGGTTGTGCTTTGGCAGAGTTCTTCTTTGCTGAAACTTTCTTCGCCTTTGCGGGGGTCGCTTTCTTCTTCGCCATGCCGCAGTCTGCGCAGGGAAGTGTTACGTGGAAAAGAGGGAATGTGACAAGTGTGACACATGAGGGAATTGCAACATGTCGATGTTTGCTTTTGCGCGCCTGATCCAGTTTGCTTGTTCCCTGGCCGCCACCGCGTGTCGTACGAACTTCAGCATGAAAAAAGTCTGCATCGTAGGAGCTTCCGGCAAACTGGGGCGGTACATGGTCCAGCATTGTTTGGAACGCGGCTATGAGGTGGGGGGCGTCTGCCGTGAGCGGAGCGTTGCCAAGCTCGACCCCTACAAGGAGCGCATCACGGTTCTCCCCGGCATGACGAATGATCGTGAGCTCATCAAGAAA
Source organism: Roseimicrobium gellanilyticum (assembly GCF_003315205.1). Lineage (NCBI taxonomy): Bacteria > Pseudomonadati > Verrucomicrobiota > Verrucomicrobiia > Verrucomicrobiales > Verrucomicrobiaceae > Roseimicrobium > Roseimicrobium gellanilyticum. The sequence goes on from NZ_QNRR01000002.1 coordinate 157,125, forward strand.
GCCGTTGATGGCTGTGATGGCGTGCTCGTCGTGCTCGCCCCGTGGGGTGTGCAGCAGTACTCCTCCGGCACTGCCCAGGCTGTGATGGACTACGCCAAGTCCGGAGCACGCCTCATCTTCTCTTGCGGATGGCATATCACCAAGGATGGGAAGGACGTGTACTCGAAGACCTTTGTGACATTGCTGAGGGTTGTCACCTGGCTCACGAAATTGCTCCGCCTGGTGGAGATCGACGATCAAGTGGAGGCTTGCCGTCGCATCTTTGCCAGCGACACCCGCTGGACCGTGGTACGCGGGAGCGATCTGGAGGAGGGCGAAAGTCAGGGCCTGCCCGTCTGGAGCAGGCATGTGGGGGATCCCATCCTGCAGAGCAACATGACCCGAAGAGTGGACTTCGCGCTTTTCATGGTGGCTGCCTTGGAGAATGACGAGCTTGTCCACGAGGCTCCGGCCATCGTCGGGTGTCAGACGCCGTCGGCGCTGGCGGGAAAGTAGTCCGCCGAGCTTCGGCGGTCAGGAGAGTTGGCTACGCGGCGAACCGAGCCGTGTAACCGCCGTCGAGCATCGGAACGGGTGTTTCTTAAGCTGCGGGGAGATGGCGACTGAAAGATAGTGCCATGGTGACCGCCGAGGCTCGGCGGACTACTTTCTGTCGGACCCCTTTCTCACCTCGCCCGGCTGAAGTACGCCCTTTGCTTGTCGGAAATGGGGAGCCCCACGATTTCCATCACCCGCATCATGTCCTCCCAGACCAGGCGCTTCTCCGCCAGACCGCCGCCGTCCTCGGCCTCGCGCCGGAGGAGGTAGCTGGGGTGATAGGTGACCACGAGGGGGTGCCCCCGCCATTCCTGGACCCGGCCACGCAGCCTGCCCACCGTGCCCTCGATGCCGAGGCCCGTCGAGGCCGTGGCGCCAAGGCAGACGATGACCCGCGGCTTGATGATATTGATCTCCGCCATGATGTAGGGCTGGCAGGCAAGCATCTCCCCGGTGGTGGGCGCCCGGTTCTTGCTTCCCTGCATGCGGCCGTCATCGATCTTCGGGCGGAACTTGCAGACGTTGCTGATGTACACCTCGCTCCGGCGGAGGCCCATGGCCTGGATGATCTTGGTCAGGAGCTGGCCGGCAGGTCCCACGAAGGGCTCGCGCTGCTTTTCCTCTTCCGCCCCCGGGGCCTCGCCGATGAACATGATGTCCGAGTCTGGATTCCCCACGGCGAAGACCATGATGTCCCGCAGGGTACCGAGCTCCCGGGCCTGCTTTCCGCCTTCCGCCTCCCGAGCCAGCTCATCCAGCAGCTCACGTTTGGAACGGGCGGGACTGGCCGAGGATCCGGGGCTGACAGGCTGCGTCGGGTGGAGAGGCGTGCCTGCTGGGGAAGGGCGCGGCGCGCTTGGCGTGTCCGCGGGTTGGGGGGTACGAAACGATGAAGGTGGACTTGAAGAAGCTATGCCCGGCGTTGCAGTGCGACCTGCGGTGGCGGGAGGGGTCACCTGCTGCTGGCGCGCGCCCTGTACCGTCGCCAGGACTGCCCGAGCCTCATCAGTGAGCCCCACGTGCGTCACACCCCGGGCGGCGAGCTGGGAGAGGTACTCTTGGAGCAGGGGATTGGGGGCAGGCATGGATGGAGAAAAATGAGGGCGTTTTCCGCCCTCATCCCGAACCCGTTTTCGCTGTTCGTCAAGCGATTCCGTCGTGCCATTTGCAGTTGACAGGGGGGAGGGGGGTGGGAAGCTCTCCGTCCGCCCTGCCAGACGGCAGAGTGTGCCGAACAACCCGAACCGAACTGATGCTCATACGTCGCCTCTCCGCTCTGATCGTGATCAGCGCTTGTACCGCCTCCTGCTCCAGCCCCGTAGCCGGCAACCCATCCGCCCCGCGCCCCCAACGCCTCCAGGATGTCAAGACCACCGCCTACACCCACACCGAGAGTGACCATCTCGTACACGGCGTGAAGACCGCCGCTGGCAGCAAACTCAAATTCGGGTCCGTCCGCAGCGCCGCCGCCGACTGGTCCGTCTATCCGGTAGGCACCGTTTTCCAGATCGAGGGTGAGCCCTATACGTATGAAGTGGACGACTATGGCTCCGCCCTTGTCGGCACCCAGACCATCGACCTCTACAAGCCCAACAAGGCGACCATGAACAAGTGGGGAGTGCGGCGCGTGAACATCAACGTGATCAAATGGGGGTCCTTCGCGAAGAGCCTGGCCATCATGAAGCCTCGCGGAAAGCGCAATTCTCACGTGCGAGAAATGGTCGAAAAGATCGAGCGCGGCACGACGCCTGCTAATTCCTGACCGCTCGTGCCTATCCCTCTCCGGATGGGTACTCGGCGGGAGAGTATAACTTGCTCTGAATCAATCAGATGTGGGTTCGTCTCTCCCGCTTTTTATTTTCTCTATTCCACACATGTCAACCCCAAACCTACCCTTAGATTTTAAAGGTTGACCTATTTCCACGCTTCCGGCAAAATGAGGAACCACTTCAGAGAAGTTAATTAATCTATGCTGAACATTCTCCGTCTTCTCGGGCTGGCCGCGCTCTGCGTGGGATGCGTTTCCTGCAGCAGCACCAAACTTGCGAACGCCAAGCGCATCAACGGCGTCAAGACGACGGCGTACACCCATTCAGAGTCGGACCATGTGAAGTACGGAGCCAAGGCTGCAACGGGTGCCCCCTTGAAATATGGCAACGTCCGCAGCGCCGCCACCGATTGGTCGGTGTACCCCGTCGGCACGGTCTTCAAGATTGAAGGCGAACCCTACGTCTATGAAGTGGACGACTACGGCTCAGCCCTCGTTGGCACGAATACTATCGATCTGTACAAACCCAACAAGGCTGCCATGAACCAGTGGGGAGCCAAGAAGGTGAACATCAGCGTGCTCAAGTGGGGCTCCTTCAACAAGAGCGTGGAAATCATGAAGCCCCGCATGAAGTATCCTCACATTCAACAGATGGTGAAGCGGATTGAGCGGAGCTCGTAGGGTGAGATGGACCCTTCCCATCTCTGATCCCACGCGGGCCCTCCGGGAGCTTTTGCGTCGCCCTCGCACCATGGCATTGGTGCTGGCTCCCCACGTATTGGCCACCTTGGGGGCTTGTATCATCACCCAGAAGTTCACCTGGCTGTATCTGATCCCGCTGGTGTTTGGATTTGGGCCCGGTGCCATAGTGACCCAATCGTTGCGGGAGGGAAGGCACGAGGACAATTGGGGTACTTTTGAGCGCGCGAAGGCTCCTGTGATGTACTGGTTTGGGGTTGTGTGCTGGAGTGTCTTTTACCTTCTGAGCCTGGCCCTCGTTATTGTGCTGGCCTATCAGCTTGAGCTTCGTGGTGAGATTCCGATGCGGGGGTAGCACACCTGGTGGTGAATTCTGCACGCGAGGCCGTCTGGCTCGACTTTCCAGTTTCATGGTAAGCCATCCCACCTAGCATGGCGCGGTGACCAAGACCGAACGCGCCGCCCACGTCCTCGCCCGCCTCACCAAGCTCTATCCGGAGCCACCCATCCCGCTCGACCATACGGACGCCTATACCCTGCTCATCGCCGTGCTTCTCTCCGCCCAGTGCACGGATGTGCGGGTGAACCTGACAACACCGAAGCTCTTCGCCCTGGCGCGCACCCCCGAAAAGATGATGGAGGTGCCAGTGGAGGAGATTCAGGCCATCATCAGGCCATGCGGTCTCAGTCCGCAGAAGGCCAAGGCCATCTCCACTCTTTCACGTATTTTAATTGAAAAGCATGGCGGGAACGTGCCTGCCGACTTGGAGCAATTGGAGGAACTCCCCGGTGTTGGCCACAAGACCGCCCAAGTGGTCATGGCGCAGAGCTTCGGCGTGCCGAGCTTCCCGGTGGACACCCACATTCACCGTCTGGCCCAGCGTTGGAAATTGAGCGATGGCAAGTCCGTGACGCAGACGGAGAGGGACTTGAAGCGCCTTTTCCCGAAAGAAACTTGGAACAAACTGCACCTTCAGATCATCTACTATGGCCGCGAGTACTGCACGGCGCGGGGGTGTGATGGCACCGTGTGCCCTATCTGTCGCGAGCTCTTTCCCGAGCGGGTGAGGGCGGTGAAGACGAAGAAGGCTTGAAGTGGGCGCAGCCCAACGTAGCTCGCGAGTCAGCAGGGTGCCATTCCTTGGTCGTCCGAGAACTCCACCTCCGGCAAAAACAACGTGTACTCGTCCTCCCTCAATTTTGCCTTCTCTGGGTTCGCGGCCAGATACTGTCGGTAATGCTCAAACTGCTCCCGGCTTCTGACAATATGGTCATAGGTTTCACCCTGCCACACGGAAGCTCTCCGCAATTTGCCCGCTTTGTCAGTCGGCACATCTGCCAATAGCCTTCCTCCCGATTGAGTGTTGAGGTCTCGCGAAGAGAAGTGTTTCCATGAGTTGCTCATGGCTTTCAACCTTGTGTCACCGAGGCATTGAACAAGCACATGCGCGTGGTTTGGCATGATCACAAAACCACCCAAGACGTATCTGACCAAGTCGAAGTGGAGAAGCGTCTCCTCAACCAGTTTGCGGGGAGCTGGATTTCTAAATGGACACTGGCCATGTCCGGCATCGAGATGTGCATGCATCTTGCGGGTGAAGGTGCGATGGAATTCGATACGGTGACCTTCCGAGAGCGCTTCAAGACGCTGATGCCAATGTGGGGAAGAGACGTTGATGCCTCTGGCTTCAAGCCACAGCAATCTCTGTGTTTGGTATTCGGTAAGAATGTGGGAGGGAAGAGAATCGGCGGTCCTGAACGTGAGAAAGTAGCAGACGTCTGGCTGCTCCCAGTGGGGTAGATTGCGATAGGAAATCGATACCGGAATGTTGGGCTGGAAGAAGCGGAATATTCTCGGCATTTATAGAGAAAATGCCAGTGTGAAGACGGGGTGCCAAATGGATTTTTGGTGGGGTTCCAAGGTTCAGCTACAATGACTCGCGAAGGGACTCGCGAGCTACGTTGGGCTACGAGCTTCGCTACTTTACCCGCACCCACTGCACCGCATCCACCGCCACATACCCCTTCGTCCCTTCGTTGCTCACGGTCACCACAGCCGGCTTCTCCTTGGTGAATTCAAACTTCCCGAGGGAGACGAAATACTTCTCCACCGTGGGCTTCTGCTGTTGGTTCACGGACACGGTGTCGCTGCCTTTGGCGTGCTCCACTTTCACGGGAACGTTCTTCGCTCGATTCGGGGCGGACGAGTAGGCGAGGCGGACCTCATAGGTGGCGCTCTCGGGGAGGGAGGTCTCGAACCGGGCGCTCAGTTTGCCCTTGCTGCCATCGCCGTCATTGTGGCTGGTGCCATCGATGGGGTCGCCGTAGCCGCTGGAGGTCCAGCTTCCTGCGTAGGTGGCCGCCTCGTCATCGACCACGATGCCAGGAAGGTTCTCTGCCAAGGTCAGGTTCGCGAGGGAGGCGAGTTCAAGCACTTGTCCCTGGGCTACCAGCTTGGTGCGGAGAGCAGCGATATCGATGTCTTGCACAGGGAGGTTCTTCTCCAAGGCCATGGCGGCGGCCACACCGGTGGAGTGGCCGAGGATCATGAACTGGGGCTCCATGCGGATGGAACCATAGGTCACATGCGTGGCGGAGAGTGCGACGGGCACCAGCAGGTTCTCACACTGCTCCTTCTTCGGCGTTACGCTGCGGTAGGGAATCTGGTAGGGGCGTACCGGAATGTCGAAGTTCCCCTCATCGATGACATACCCCTCTTTGTCCACAAGTCGTTGCACCGCGTGGGAGTCCAGGATGAAGGCCCCCATGCCAATACTGTCCGGCTTGGTGATGGCCTTCTGGCAATCGCGCTGGCTCATCATGTACTGGCCACGCATGCGGCGGGCTTCACGCACGTAGAGCTGGTAGGGCCAGTTCTCGTTGTCGGTGAATTCATCCTTTGCCAGCCCGTACTCGCTGGCCTGGGCACGGAGTTCCGCGGGCACGCGTGGGTCATTGGCGAGGAACCACAGGAAGCCCTGCACATATTCGCGATGGTCCTGCCAGATGCGATCGCGTGTGGCGTAGTCCGCGTCTGGATAGTCCACGTTTCCGCCCACGTGGTCGGTGCCCTGCACGAGACCGCTGGCGTTCGCATCGAACTTCTGATTTGGCAGCGCGCCGAGGAAGACGAGCTTCTCATACCTCACACCGGGGAAGGCATCGATGATGCGAGCGAGAATTTCGTACCGCAGCGGGTCATAGTTCACCGGCTTGGGGATGGGCACGCGGTTGGCGGCGTTGTTCGTGAGGATGACGCGGAAGTTGTAGGCCTGGGATTTGTTGTCTGCGGTGCCTGGCTCGGTCCACTTGGTATTGATGCCCGGCAGCAGCTTGCCGTCCTTTCCATAGGCAGAGATCTTTGCCGGCGTGCCGTGAGTGTACTTCTTGTCAGGGCTGACCATGTATTCCTTCTCGCGGAATCGGAACGGTGCAGGACGGAAGCCGGCGAGGGGTTCATCGAATGCCGCGCGTCCTTCGCGGCCCACGTAGTAGTCCACCTTGGCGAGCGCCATGACATCGCCTTCGTAGCTGGCATCGACGAACAGCCGGCCCTCATAGGTCCTTCCATCCAGTGTGGTCAGCGAAGAAAGGCGTGCTCCCTTCTTCTCTACGTTTTTCACTCGGGAGCCAAAGACCACATCCACCTTGGCCTCCTGCAGCATGGCGGTGAAGGCCTGCTCCGCGATGTGCGGCTCCTGGTACCAGAAGTCTTTCGAAGCCGTGCGATTTGGGTCAGCGTAGAGTGCGTCCACTTTGACGAAGAATTCCTTGGCGATGCCGCCGATGATCTCCGGGCGTGGTCCCACATCGGTGTGGGAGAGGCCGCCGGTGGTCAGGCCGCCGAGGTGTTTCGTCGTCTCAAGCAGGAGTACGGATTTGCCTTCGCGTGCTGCGGCAATGGAACAGGCAATGCCTCCCGGTGTGCCGCCGTAGACAACGAGGTCATAGGTCTTCTCCGGAGCAGCGTGTGAGATGGCGCTCATCATCAGGCAGCCAAGGACGAGGAGAAACAGGAAGGCGGGCTTCATCAGGGTGGGAAAGGCGTACACCCTGCAAGTGCCAATCACGATGGATTGGACAAGGAAAGTAGTCCGCCGAGCCTCGGCGGCTCAGGCGATGCGTGGTTAGGCATATCCCAAGCTGGTGCGTGGTGCCTATTGAGCTTCGTGTGCAGCCGTTTTTTTTCGGCTGCGGAGAGAGAGGAATGCGCTGGCTAGTATCACGGTGACCGCCGAGGCTCGGCGGACTACTTTCTACTACCACCTCCAGCGCCCACCCAGACGGTAGGTGTTGTAGTCGTCGCCGAAGTCCACACCGCCGCCGACATCCAGCCAGTCGAGCAGGGCATAATAGCCGCTCACCTCAATCACGTACTCGTTGAAATTCTCCGTATCAGAGAAGAGGACGCTCGCTGTCAGTTCGAAGTTCTCGGTCACGGCAAAGCGGACCCCGGGACGTAGGAAGAGCGAAATGTCATCTTCGTAGATGTAGTCCAGATCGCCACCGGTCCAGTCGTAGCGGAAGCCGACTTCGCCATAGATGTGGAAACGTTCTGTCACGGGGAGGAAGACGCCACCACCCACGGTTGCGGTGGTGAGGGAGAGGTCCTGCGCATTCGGTCCCTCTGCGAGGATGCGGTCGAGGCCAAAGTGGAGGAAGCCGATCTTCATCAACGCCACCCGCAGGTTCACGCCGAAGCCGCTGTCGCCGTCCAGCTTGTCATCGCCGCGGAAGTCATTGTAGGCATAGTGGCCTTCAAGGTGGCCCCAGCTCAGGAGTTCAGCATAGCGTCCGCCACCCCCGGAGCTGATTGCGCCGGAGCCATAGCTCTGCTTGGTGTAGTCACCACCACCGCCGCCGCCATAGCTGTAGTTCGGCTGACTGGGGGAAGACTGGTATTCCTGATACTGCTGCGGGGCAGGCGCCGCGTTGTACGGATCGTAGGGGTACTGGGCTTGGTAGTTCTGCGCGACGCCGGATGCGACGCTGCAAGCAAGCGCTGCCACAGGAAGGAGGAAACGTATCATGGCCTACCAGCTTAAGGTTTCTTGAAAATAAGGGGTTCCTTAAGATTTCCCAGAAAATGCGAAAATGGCAAGTTTTTCCTTCAGGAAATGGAGGGGATGGTGGCTGCTGTAGCTCAACGTAGCTCGCGAGTCCCTTCGCGAGGAGAGTCGGTCGGTGGGCTGGCCACGCCAAAGCCGCACCAAAGGGCGATGCCGGGCAATCGGCCTTGATGTTCGGAACATGATGAACCGAAACTTCCTTGGAGGGTCTTTTGCCCTGCACTGAGATCTCGCGAAGGGGCTCGCGAGCTACGTTGAGCTGCCTTGGCTCAGCCCGGCGGCCAGCCAAGTTCACGCCCGGCCAGCAGGTGCACGTGCATATGCGGCACGGTCTCGCCAGCGTCCTTGCCATGATTGATGGCGAGACGGAATCCCTTGTCCGTGGAGTTCACGCCAAGTTGGGTGGCAATTTTCCCCGCTGCCAGCAGCAGCGCGCCGAGCGTCGCCTGGTCGTCCGCCACAGCATCACCGACACGGGGGATGACCTTCTTCGGCACAATCAAGACATGCACCGGTGCCTTCGGATTGATGTCGCGGAAGGATACGCAGAAGTCATCTTCATAAATGATGTCGGCGGGAATCTCGCGGGCGATGATCTTTTCGAAGAGGGTCATGGCGGAAATGGGAAGGGAATGTGCGATTGGACTTTCGGTGACACCCAAAGTCAAGGAACAAGGGGCGTGCATCCTTGACGCTGAAAGTCCCGAAGTGCTACAACCGGACATGCGTCTGAGGAATCGATGGTCGGTATGGCTGGTGTGTGGAGCGTCGCTTCTGGCAGTCCTTTGCTGGCTCGCCTTCGCGCCTTCCTCCACGGCGCCCAAAAGTGGCATGGTGAAGGTGATCGGCGCGGTGGCAAAACAGGGTGAGTATCCCTGGCAGCAAGGCCTGACCGCAAAGCAATTGGTCACCGACGCTGGTGGGCTGACGCCATTCGGGTTCTGGAAAGTTCAGGTGTACGACGTCAATCCTGCCTGGCACGTGAAACTGGGACGTCGCACCAAGGGATTGCTGGTGACTGTTGTGAACTGGGTCGATGACAGTCTGGACTCGATGTGGGAAACCTGTCACCTGCCCGGGGAGTCCCCTGACCTGCGCATGAAGAAGACGCCACCGTCTGCGAAAGCGACGGTGAACCTTCGCGTGCCTGCTGAAGACATCACCCTCTCTCCGGGTGATGTCGTGCTGGTGCCTGAGAGGATCGTGACTTTTTGAGTGACAGAGGGAAGTGGTGACAACTCAGCCCTCTTCCGCATCTGCAGCCGGACCTGCAGCCTTCTTCTTCCCGAACTTCTCCCTCGCGGTCGCCGTCTTCTTGGCGGCCTTCGGCTTGGGTTCGCGTGGGGGGAACTCCCAGCTCAGCAGGCGCTTGCCGCCCACGTTGCACACGAGGATGGCACTGAAGGGGCGTCCCTTCTTGGAGATCATGCCTTCGATGAGCCCGGTCTTGCCTTCGGTGAAGAACTTCCTCGCGTTCTCTTCGGTGATGGCCTTCTTGCAGAGCTCACGCGGCAGGCGAGCGTTGCACTTCTTCTGGTCAGTCATCGCGATCTTGCACGCGTAGGCGTTGGGCAGGACGTGGATGTCTGACTTGCGTCCGGCTTTGGCGCACACCGGGCAGGGGCAGAGCACGGGGGCTTCATCCCAATCCAGTTCATCGCTCTGGCCTTTCTCGAAGACGAAGTTGACCTTCTTGTCCTCCTTGATCTCGATGCCGGCGCGGAATTCCTTGCCCAGGCGGCTGCGGAATCCATCCATCGGCTCGAGGAAACGTTTCTCGATAAGCGTGCGCACCTGGTCCTCGGTGAGCTCCTTGCCCGCCACGTTCTTGAAGACGCGCAGCTTGCAGTTGTCACCCTTGCACAGGTAGTAGTCCGTCGTTTGCTTGAAGGCCTTGCTGCCGCAGAAGGGGCACGTGGCGTGGAAGTCCGGGAAGGCCTTTTCCTTCATGGTCTTCACGTACGCCTTGCTCTTGTCCACGATGTCTGCCGCGAGCGTGCGGATGTCCTTCATGAAGCTCACGCGATCGAGACGGCGATGCTCCATCTCACGCAGCTTGTACTCCCACTGGCCGGTGAGTTCCGGAGAGGAGAGCGTCTCCGCGCCAATCTCATTGAGCTGGTCCACCAGTTCGAGCCCCTTCGTGGTGACGATGAGGTCGCGCTGCTGGCGCTCGATGTACTTGTCGTGGATGAGACCTTCGATGATGGCCGCGCGCGTGGCGGGTGTGCCGAGGCCGCGCTCGCTCATGGCTTCGGCGAGCTCTTCGTCCTCCACCAGCTTGCCTGCGCCTTCCATGGTGGAGAGCAGGGTCGCTTCGTTGTAGCGGGGTGGGGGCTTGGTGACTTCCTGGCGGGTCTCGATGTCCTGCACCTTGGCCTTCTCATTCGGAGCGACCGGCACGAGGACCTTGCCACCGCCTTCGCCGTCCTGCTCGTCCGCGGCCTTTTTGCCGTAGACTTCCAGCCAGCCGGGCACGCGCATGATCTTGCCGTCCGTCTTGAAGGCATCATCCCCGATGCGGGAGATGCGCGTCGTCACGTCGAACTCGGCGGCCGGGAAGAACACCGCGAGGAAGCGGCGCAGCACCATATCATAGAGCTTCTGCTCGGCCTCATCCAGGCTCTTGGGCGGCATCTGCCCGGTGGGGATGATGGCAAAGTGGTCGCTCACCTTGCTGCTGTCGAAGATACGGCGGTTCGGGCGCACCCAGTCGTTGTCCAGGATGCGGTCGCAGAAGGGACGCAGCTCTGTGGGGAAGGCGCCGGACTTCGCACTCGTAAGCTGGGAGAAGCTCTTGATGGTGCCCTTCACGGTGCCGATGTAGTCATTCGGCAGGAAGCGGGAGTCCGTACGGGGATAGGTGAGTGCCTTGTGGCGCTCATAGAGGGACTGCGCGAGCTGCAGGGTGCGGCGGGCGCTGAAGCCAAAGCGGTTGCTGGCCTCGCGTTGTAGGCTGGTGAGGTCGTAGAGAAGGGGAGCAATCTGGCGCGTGGGCTTCGTGGTTTCCTCCACGATGGCCTCTTTGCCCGTGCAGCGGGCCACGATGGCCTCGGCCACCTCCTTGTCCCAGATGCGCTCGGCCTTGCTGTGCTCGTCCGTCTCGTCCTTCTTCCAGGCTTCATCCAGCCAGCGGCCGGCGTATTCTCCGGCCTTCACGCCGAAGAGAGCATGCACTTCCCAGTAGGTGCGCGGAACGAAGTTCGCGATCTCCCGCTCACGCTTCGCCATGATGGTGAGAGTAGGGGTCTGCACCCGGCCCACGGGGGTGAGGCGGAAGCCGCCGTGGCGGGAATTCAGCGCCGTGAGCGCGCGCGTACTATTAATACCCACGATCCAGTCGCTCTCGCTGCGGCACTTCGCGGCGGCGGCCAGGGGCTGCATGTCCTCGTCTGACCGCATCTGCTGGAAGGCCTCCAGGATGGCGTTGTTGGTCATGGACTGCATCCACATGCGCTGGATGGGCTTGTGGGTGCCGGTGGCCTCGATGATGTTGCGGAAAATCAGCTCGCCCTCACGCCCGGCGTCGCAGGCGTTGATGATTTCACCGACATCCTTGCGCTTGATGAGGCGGGAGACCACCCGGTAGCGGTCGGCGGTCTTGTCGATGGGCTTGAGCTCGAACTTTTCGGGAAGGATGGGCAGGGTGGTGAAGCCCCAGCCGATCTTCTTGCCATCCTTCATGGGCATTTCCTGCTCCAGCAGGTGACCCACGGCGGAGGTGATGACATGGGTCTCGTTCTCGAAATAGTCGTTCTCCTTGTGGAACGTGGTCATGCCGGGAGCCTTGGCGAGCGCGCGGGCAAGATCGGCCGCTACGCTGGGCTTTTCGGCGATGATGAGGGCTTTGGACATAAAAAGCACAAAGGCATACGAGTCAGCCGGATGTCAAGACACAATGGATACTCCGGGGCAATCTGCCCGATCATGTTTCACTCCGGCGTGACGTGTAAAAAAGGTGTACGGCGCTGATGCAGAACGGGACGCAAAAGGTTGCATCCTTCCGAAACCTTCTTCAGACCAGTTTCTTCCCTTTGGTCTCTGGAGCGAACCACACCAGAACCATGCCCACAATATAGACGGAGCAGAGAATGGTGTAGGCGTTCACCGCCCCGCCAAACCCTTTCTCCAAATTGGCGAATTGCAATCCGCCGACGGCGGCGATGATGCGGCCGACATTGAAGCAGAAGCCCTGCCCGGTGGCCCGCACGGCGGTGGGGAAGAGCTCCGGCAGATAGAGGGGGAAGAAGCCGTAGAAGGAGGCCGTAAGTCCCCCCATGAGGAACGCGCTGATGAAGAACCAGGTGCCAATCTCCGTGTTCGTTTGGAAGAACGTGATGGAGGAGGCCATGGCGAGGATGCAGCAGAGCAGGTAGGTGAGGCGGCGGTTCAGAATGTCCGCCAGCACCGGGGTGAGCAGGGTGATGACGCACGCGCCGAAGGCCGTGGCGAGCTGGGTGTAGGCCTTCACTTCTACGGGACTCGTGCCATGCAGGTTCAAGGAACCGGACCACTTCGGGGCATGTTGAGCTGCACCCCAAGTGCCCAGCAGGGCGATTCCCGCCAAGGTCGCGCCAATGAGCAGATTCTTCCGGATGGTAATGCGGGTGTCGTGAGTCATGGTACCCGCCGAGGCGGCGCGGTGGAGATAGCGGCGGACGGGTAGCAGGAAGCCCCAGATGACCATGCCGAATCCAGTGATCGTCACAATCGTGGCCCAAGTGGCATCGAAGCCCATGGGAGACCACGCATAGATCATAAAGAGAGCCACCGTGGCGCCGAACAGCACACCGAGGAGATCAGGAGTGCTCCAGAAGGAGGTGGAGCCGGCCTTCTTCTCCTCCTCCCACTTGTCCGACTCGGGGACGAAGATTCGGATGAGGAAGATGAGGATGGCGGGAAAGGCGCCGGAGATCATGAGGAAGCGCCAGGCACCATGGTCGAAGAGGTACTTGTTGAGGTCGTCCGAAGCGCCCAATGCGGTGGACCAGCCCGTGATGGTGCCGATGAAGGCGCTCATGCCAAGGCTGAGCAGGGCGACGAGCAGGTAGCCGATGTTCGCTGCCGCACCGATGGCCCCCGCGACCCACGCGCGGCTGCCCTTCGTCCATAGTTCATTCACCAGCGCCACGCCGAGGGCCCACTCACCGCCCATGCCGAGGGAGGCCACGAAACGCAGCAGCGCGATCTGCCACGCTTCCGTGGCGAAACCGCAGAGGCCCGTGAAGATGGCGTACGTGAAAATGCTGAACGTCATGGCGCGCACGCGACCGATGCGGTCGCCGAGCCAGCCGAAGAAGACACCACCCGTGGCCGCACCCACCAGGAAGGTGGCGATGATTACTGTAAACCAGCTGCTCACCGTCTTTGCCATGTCCTCGGGAGCCACTGTGTTCACCAGCAGATCTTTGAGCGCGTCAGGCCCAATCAGCGGGAACAGGCCCATTTCAAATCCGTCGAACATCCAGCCGAGGAAGGCGGCCAGAAGAGCCATGTTGCGGGAGCGGTGTGATGACATGCGGGAGTGTGTGGGGGAGCGGGAGTCGGGAGGGTGATGCCGGGGAATTGAAGGGAAAGGTAAACAGCGTGGGAAGAAAATCCTTGCGCCAAGTCACAAAAAAGCCGCCGCAGGTGACTACCTGCGGCGGCTGTACGAATTTTGCTCAGTCTGGAATAAATCCAGCGTGGTGATCAATCCACGAGCATGGCCGCCATGGTCATGGTGGAGGCGCGCTTGGCAGCGGGTGCCGGAGCGGCTTCTTCCTGCTCGTGAGCTTCCAGCAACTCGATGTGGAGCTGGGCCAGTTCACGCACCTGTTCGGCGGTGAAGGTTCCATTCCAGTTCTCGTAGCGGAGCACCGTGCCGGGATCGCGATCGCCGTCCCACACACGCACCAGATAACGGGCGGGCTGGTAGCATTCGCGTTCGCGGAAGAGCGGTCCGTGGCCACCGGTGAAATAGGTGGTCAGGGATTCGCGGTCATGAATCCGCTGGGTGGCGGGCAGCAGTTCACTGAGGATTCCGAAGATGCAGCCGCGTCCGCGGCCGTCCGAGTAGCTTCCGCGCACGAGACGCTGCACGTTGTCCCGAAGATGGCGCACACAGGCCGGATCGAACTTGGAGAAACAGTACAGAGCATCCCCGATGATTTGCGGATGCAGGTTACGAAGCGAGGGTTTGGCCTCACTGAGATGAGGTAGGGAGGTATTCATGGCAGTGGTAAGGTTGGGGGTTGGGCACAGCCTGTGGTTTTCGTGAGGCGCCCGTGTGCATGCACATGGGACCTCACCCGTTCATATTGACAATCGCGCCGCGAAGGGGCTCAGGTCTTTTTATAGAAAATTTTTTCCCGGGGTGTGAAAATCCCTTGCCGCTCAAGGCCGTTTGTGGTGAACGGGCTGTGCTAAATACCACTGTGAACGGGTCCTTGCCGGGCCGGTCAGGCAGGCAGGGCATCACAGATAACCTTTGTATCGGTGAACTGCCGGAACCGAGCGGCCTTCCCATCCTGCAGGTCAAAGATGTGCACGGTCGCGGCCCGGAACGACTTGCCTGACACCCGGTGCGCGCCCCGATAGGTGCCAACGACGATCACGCTGGTGCCTGCATCGAGGTATTGCTCGATATCAAACCCAAAGCCCTCCCAGCGGCTGGCATTGCCTTCAAAGACCCCTTTGATGATGGCATCTGCTCCAATCCAGGTGCGGCCTCCTGGGAAGCCCTCACTTTGAATCCATGCAATATCCGGAGTGCACAGTGCGCGGAAGGTATCATAGTCCTGTGAGCGGTAGGAACGGTAGAGGGACTGGATGGTTTCGATGTTGGTCATGGTAGCTGAGTAGGGAGGTGGTGGAGTGGTGGTAAGCGCGTGGCTGATGCGTCGATAGGAGGGCTGCTGGAAGGGAATACGTTTTGCCTTGGTGTATGGGGGCAATAACAGAAAGACGGCCTCCAACGTAGCTCGCGAGTGTATCTACCCCTGAAGGAAAACTCGCGAAGGGACTCGCGAGCTACGTTGGGCTTCGCCCGCGCGACTCCGAAATCCCGCGTTATCGGCGTTGACGAATGCGTTTGTTTCTGCCCTTCATCTGCGCGTGACTTTTGCCCCGATTTCCTCCCTCATCATCTCCGCCGCTGCTGCTGCACCTGCTGCCGCCTCGACTCCTGCATCTACTGCCAGTACCTCCACGCTGCTGATGCTCACGGGGGGAGCGATTGTCTTGATTGTCGTTCTCATCGCGAAGCTGCGCATCAATGCGTTCCTCGCGCTGTTCTTTGCCGCTCTCCTGGTGGGTCTCGGCTCAGGCATGGAAGCCGGCAAGGTGGCCGCAGCCTTTCAAACGGGGATGGGCAAGACGCTCGGTGGTGTCGCAGGCATTCTCGGATTGGGCACCATGTTGGGTGGGCTGCTCGCAGCCTCTGGAGGTGCGGCGGTACTGGCGCGTGGTCTGATCGATCTCATGGGTCCGAAGCGCGTGCAGTGGTGCCTCATGCTGCTGGCGCTCGCGGTTGGATTCACCACGTGGTTCGCTGTGGGCCTTGTGATGCTGGTGCCGATTCTCCTGAATCTTACGAAGGAAACGGGCATGCCCTTCCTCAAGCTCGCGCTGCCGCTGCTGGCCGTGCTCTCCATCATGCATGGCGTGATGCCGCCGCACCCTGGACCGCTGGTGGCCATCGCCCAGCTGAAGGCGAATCTCGGCATGGTCATCGTGTGGGGCATGGTGGCAGCCATTCCCATGGCAGCCCTCGCGGGCCCGATGTTTGCGAGCTGGGCGGTGAATCGTGTGAAGGTCGATGCGCCTGAGCCGCCGGTCACCAGCAGTGCGCTGGAGCATCCCACGCCCACTCTTGGTCGCACGGTGGCCGCCCTGGCATTGCCCGTGGTGCTGATTCTGGCGCACACCATTTCCGAGCTGTTCATCCCGGCCAAGCCGGAGCTTCGCTCGGAGACTCAAGCCTTCATCTACAACATCACCGCCATGATTGGCAATCCCACGCTGGCGCTGGGTCTCGCGGTGCTCTTTGCAGGTTGGGCCTTCAAGTTCACCCGGGCGGACGCGCTGAAGATTGGTGAGAAATCCCTCGGACCCATCGGCATGACCCTGCTCGTCGTGGGCGGGGGTGGGGGACTCAATCAGATGCTCCAGGACAGCGGCTCGGCGAACGCGATTGCCGAAATGGCCAGATCAGCGCACCTGCCTCCCATGGTCTTTGGATGGCTCTGCGCGGCGCTCGTGCGTGTGGCCACGGGCTCTGCGACGGTCGCTATCACCGCTGCGTGTGGTCTGGTGGCTCCCATGGCGCTGAGCACTCCCGGAGTGAACCTCGAACTCCTCGTGGTGTGCGTGGGCTGCGGCTCCCTTTTCCTCTCCCACCTCAATGACGCCGGCTTCTGGATCGTGAAGGATCTCCTCGGCCTCACCGTCGCTCAAACCTTCCGCACCTGGACGGTGACGGAGACGCTGATCGGTGTCTCCGGTCTGTTCGTGTGCTGGGGATTGGATGCGATTTTTTAAAGGTGATGCCAGAGGAGAGCGGCATGTTTCGCGACTGATTCGGATGCTGTGACGCGGAGCGTCCTTGGACTGCGCGCAGCCTGCTGCCGCTTTGAAGAGTCCACAGCCTGCTGTGGCGATGGTGACACTCGCTCGTGGGGTGGCGCATCCGGAAAAGCTTGGCGACTTCGTCGCGGTGGAGCGTGCAGCAGGCTGCACTTTAGGAAAGCGGCAGCAGGCTGCGCGCAGTCCAAGGCCTTCGGCACCTGTTCCATATCGCTAACCTGACGTTTGCGCGGACTTGATGCACCGTTGTATGGTCAATGGACCATATCACCAACCATCACACCACATCCTGAAGCCCCAGCTTCTCAATGATCGCCTGTGGCACGCCGGGATAGGGTCCGCCGATGGTCACATTGCCGACGTAGCCCAGATGCTTCCACGTGGAGCTGTGCGTGTAGTATCCCCCCAGACAGAGCTGGCGGAAGCGTGCAAAGAACGCCGCGCCGACCTTGTGTTCTGGCTTGGCCTTCGCGGGATCGCAGATGTCATCCACAATCGCGATGCGCTCGGCATTCCCGAGTTCATCGAAGCGCTTCTCATGCCGGCGGAAGGATTCCGTGTTCAGCCAGCCCAGGCCGCCGCGCACCACTTCGCAGTCATCGCGGTTGTCGCCGTACGGTGCGCTGCACCATTCATTGATGAATTCCGGCACGCCGACCTCGCTGGCCGCGGGACCATTGTCATCTTTGGGCAGAATGATGTCCGCGAGCACACCGATGATCTTCAACTCATCTGGTGAGAGCTGTTTGTCCCACGGGAACACCGGCTTTGCATAGTCCGGATCATACAAAGGACTGCGCACCGCCGAGGCTCCAGGCGTGGGCTCGGTTTCATTGGGTGCCGCGATGGCAGGCGCCGCAGCACCCGCAGCGGCGGTGCCTGCAAGCCATTTGAGTGCAGCGCGACGGGAGAGATTCGTGGGTTCAGTGGGCTTCATGACCGGGAAGTGCTTGGTCTGCGTGTGTGGTAAGCTTGTTAGATGTTGCCTTGCTTCATCTCTTCCATCATCCACTCGCAACTGCGCCACGCGAGCGCGAGGATGGTGAGCGTTGGATTCTTGTCAGGGTTGCTGGGAAGCACCGCGCCATCCATGAGGAAGAGGTTCTTCACCTCCCAAGTCTGGCAGTATTGATTGGTGATGCTGTTCGTCGCCTTGTCTCCCATGCGGGCCGCGCCCACTTCGTGGATGATTTCACCGGGTTTCTTGATGGCATCCTTGCCACTCTGAGGTTTCGGCTTGCCGCCCATCTGCTCCAGCAGTTCCGCAAAGGTGTTCTGCATGTGCTCGGCCTGCTTGATCTCGTAGTCAGCCCACTTCCAGTGGAAGCGCAGCACCGGGATCCCCCATTGATCCACCACCTTCGGATCGAGCTCGCAATAGCAGTCCTTGTTGGGCACCATCTCGCCGCGGCCGGAGAAGCCGAAGCTCGCGCCGTAGTAGCGCCGCGCCTCTTCCTTGAGCTTGCTGCCGTAGGTGCCGGGCGATGTTTTGTCGAGGATACCAAAACTGCCCACGCCCGGCATGGAGCGTCCACCTCCCATCTCGATGTGGTAGCCGCGTGGAAAACCGAGCTTGCCATGCTCGCGCACCAACCACCATGGGGAGTACGTATGCAGACCACCTGCACCGTCTTCATTGTAGGGCGGCAGGTCCTCCATGGCGGGAATGTGCGCACTGAGGTTTGCGCCCACGCTGTCCATGAGATTCTTGCCAAGCTGGCCGGATTGATTGCCGAGACCACCCTTGTCCTTGCCTTGGGAGTTCATCAGGATGCGAGCGGTCTCGCACGTGCCGCCGGCGATGATGACCACCCGCGCCTTTGCCACCCGATCACTGCGAGTTGGCTTGTCGATGTAGTGCACGCCGGTGGCCTTGCCGTCCTTGCCTACCATCACCTCGCGCACCATCGCATCCGTGATGACATCGAGATTGCCTGTCGTGAGGGCCGGCGGGATGAGCACGGTGGTGCTCTGGAAGTTCGCGCGGATGGAGCAGCCGCGGATGCAATTCGTGGCCCAGAAGCACGGAGCACGGAGGCTCATGTCCGTCGCCATGATCTGCTGCGCTTTCGAATTGTTCGGGAAGAGTTCCTTCGCGAGGCGTGGACCATCAAGCGCCTGGGAGAGCACGGCGCGATGGGCAGCCACAATGGGCACACCGACTTTCTTTCCGGCCTTCTTCGCGAGCAGCTCACCCACACGCGGCTTTGGCGGTGGCAGCAGCACGCCCGGGGAGGAATTTGGCGCGTTCTCGATGCCATCGTTCTCGCCGTACACGCCGATGAGCTTTTCCACCCGATCGTACCATGGGTGCATGTCATCATACGTCATGGGCCAGTCCACTCCGAGACCATCTGTGGAAGCACACTTGAAGTCACGGGGTCCGAAGCGCAGGCTGATACGGCCCCAGTGATTGGTGCGGCCACCGAGCATGCGGGCGCGCCACCACCAGAAGTCGCCCTCCGTGCCGGGCTTGTTCGTGTAGGGCTCGCCGGGCACCGTCCATCCACCATTCACGGTGGCATCGTAGTAGCCGAAGAATCGGTCCGGAGTCCTGTCACCCCGCAATGGTGCCATCTCCGGCGTGTTGAACATGGGCGTCTCCGTCGTGGGATCGTAGTTCCGTCCGGCCTCGATCATCAGCACTTTCATGCCATTGAGCGCCAGGATCAGCGCTGCCATGCCTCCTCCGGCTCCGGAACCTACGACAATGGCATCATACTGGGGCTGGGTTTTGCGCTCGGTGAGGATGGGCATGGCGCGAAGCATGATGAAGACTGTGCGCAACTGCAAGCCAGAACCGCAACTGGAAGCCAGCGTAGCTCGCAAGTCCCTTCGCGAGACATGGAATTTTGGGCCGGCAGCGAACTGAATGAGTAGCCGCAAAAAGACGCAAAGAGTTTGGTCAGGGGTGGTGGTGGATCGCCGATGGCTTCCGGTTAACCGCAAAGGGGCAAAGCAGCCAAGGACGCAGAGGATTGGTAAAGATATGGGCCTACGTGGAGTGGCACGTCTCGACGCGAAGGAGGCAGAGAGGCGTAGGTTGACCTCCTAGCCAACCTTTGTGTTTTTTGCGTTTTTTTGCGGCTATCCCTTCAGTCGATGCTGAGGAAGTCGGGTCTCCTGACCGGACAGCGTCCGGCGGGTTTTCGTACCCGCCTCTAAGACTCACTCAATCCCCGCACACCACCTCGAATTGTTCCTTCCACTCACCACCTCCCACCTCCAAACCTTTTGCGTTCTCTGCGTTCTTTTGCGGCCACTCCTCAGTACCGTACTACCCCTTCAGCGCCCCTTCCAAGATAGAAATTTCCGGTCGTTCGCCTTCGCGCAAAACCACCTCCACAATGTCGCAGCGTCTTGGGATGTTCTGGGAGCCCTGAAGCATGCGCAGCCAGCCCTGCATGCCGCGCAGGATGAGTGCTTCCTTCGCCTTGTTCACGGCCTCAGCAGGGCGGCCACGTGCAGTGGAGGTGCGTGTCTTCACTTCCACAAAGGTGAGCATGCTCCCGTGGCGTGCGACGATATCGACCTCACCGCCGCCGCCCGCACGGAAGTTCCGGTAGAGCACCTTGCGGCCGTGTCTCCGCAGCCATTGCGCCGCGAGATGTTCGCCCCAGTTGCCGAGCGTGGCGTTGTCGAGTCGCGTGCCATCCGCCTTGGTGAGGCGCATGCGCGTGCTCAGGCCTGGACGGGAGAAATAGTCTCGAAGGCCAGTCCGCCATTTCGCAAAAGACTGCATCGCCTTCATGACTGCTGCTACTCCCCGGTCACGTCCTCAAATGTCAATGGCAGGGACATCTGCGCCACGGGTGCGAAGGACTTCCGGTGAAGCGGGCACGGACCGTGATTGCGCAACGCCCTCAGATGCTCCGGTGTGCCGTACCCCTTGTGCCGTTCGAAGCCATACTGCGGATACACTTGGGCGACCTCCATCATGTGCCGATCACGCAGGACCTTCGCGATGATGCTCGCTGCCGCGATGGACAGGCTGATGGCATCTCCCTCTACGATTGACTGGCCGGGGTAGGGGAAATTCGGCACAGGTGAGCCATCGATGAGCACCGCGTGTGGCCGCGTGGAGAGACCTTGGGTCGCACGGCGCATGCCCAGATGCGTGGCCTGCAGGATATTGATGCGGTCAATCTCCTCCACTTCGATCAGCACGTGGCACCATACGAGACCCTGGCATTTCATCAGGTCCGCGAAAATGGACTCGCGCGTTTCGTGATTGAGTTGCTTGGAGTCGTTGAGCTTCTTGTGCTTGAAACCCTCCGGCAGAATCACCGCAGCCACACTTACAGGTCCGGCGAGCGGTCCACGGCCGGCCTCATCCACTCCAGCCACCAGTGCATGACCTCGCTCCATCCAGGAGCGTTCGTAGGCAAGTGTGGGCTTTTTGCCCGGGCGCGTAGGCAGCGGGCGGGATTTCTTCACCACCACATCCACCTTCACGGGACCTTCTGCTGCACTTTGCACTTCGAGCTTCATGGTGCGGTGCGGGGCTTGGCCACGAGAAAGATCGGCGAACGCTCAGCGTCGAATGTGGGCGAGTCGAAGTCCATGGTGGTGTTGAATGCCGTGAAGTGGTGGGTCTGGCCCGCCAGACGCAGGGAATATTGCAGCGCGCGCCCGCCGTCAAGCATCGTGGCATGCTGGACGTTGAGCTTTTGCGCCAGCGAGGCCACTTCGGTCACGTTCATGGCACCGCCGTCGCCGGAGACGATGAAGACGAGGGTGCCATCCCTCCGCATGCCCGCGAGGGAGCGGTAGGTGATCTTGTTTCCGTCAAAGTGCTTGGTCGGCGCGAGGTCCACGTAGCTGAAGACGGTGTGATTCTTCATGACGGAGGGATAACCCTGTGAGGCCTCCTCCAGCGTGCCGGGCGTTTCTTCGAAGAGGGACTTCGGACCAAAGTAGGGCTTGCCTGACTTCACAAAGAAGTAGCCGGTCCACGCGGGAAAGGTGCGGTTCACCTCGCGACCCTCATGGACTACGAGACCGAGTGGCTTGCCGTTCGGCTCCCGGAAATTTGCCGTGATCGCGAAGGTGGCGTCCTCGGTCTCAAGCTGTTCCTTTGCTGTGGTGAGCGCGAACTTGTCTTTGAAGCTGGTGGCGAAGGTGTAGTGCTGCGGTGAAAGCTCGATGACGGAGACCTTCGCGCTGAGAAAGGCCTGTGCCAGATTCTGCGTGGAAGTCTCCGCTTGTCTGCGCACGGTGAGTGACTTCCACACGGCACCGGGGGTCTCGACGCGCTTGGTGAGTGCGCGATCCAGCTCCGCGATGGAAAGCTCCGTCACCGGCTTCCAGTCACCGGCATGCGTCTTCACCTCCAGCGGCTTCGTGGAGGCGCGGAAGGCCAGGAACGTGGCATTGCTCTGGAGGTTGAACACATGATCCAGCACCAGCACCACCAGCGCGGTGGCCAGCAACAACAAGACCAATGGCTTCAGAAGCCAGGCAAACGATCTCCTCCGCTTGGGCGCCACCTCTCTCACGCGAACATGCTACGCACGTTCCACTTCTCCATCAAGTTCTGTGGAAGCTCCTGCAAAAATCTTGAGGGCCGCTGGAGCACCTCACCATCGCGCGCCTGGTAGTTGATCACCGGGTAGGTGAGGTACAGCTCATCCTTGGCGCGTGTGACTGTGACGTAGAAAAGACGTCGCTCTTCCTCAAGGCCCTCCTCACCACCCTCTTCGATGACGCGATTGTTGGGGAACATGCCCTCTGCCAGCCACACGGCGAAGACCGTATGCCACTCCAGGCCTTTCGCCTGGTGTGCGGTCGTGAGAGTCACCGCCTCGGTGTCGGGCGACGCGGCTGGGCGCTCGTCCGTATCCACACCAGACACGAGTGCGAGCTGGCTGAGAAATTCCTGCACATCCGTGAAGCGCACACTGTAGTTGCTGAGCTGTTCGAGGTCCTGCTTGCGCTGGTCACTGTTCTTGAACTTCGCGCGCATGTAGTCCTCGTACACGCCTTCCATAATGCTGCGGATCATCGCGGGTGGTGGCACAAGTTTGCCTTCCGCGTCGACCAGTTCGCTGAGTGTGTAGGCAGTCTGTTCCCACGTCTTCGTGGCTTTCTTGGGAACCTTGATGCCGAGCAGTGCCTTGGAGAATTCCTCATGCGTGAGCGTGCCCAGTGCCGAGCCGTTTTTCACCCAGTGCTCCCACATCTTTCCCGCGCTGGAGCTGCCGATGCCCGGCACAAGCCGCACCATGCGCATGAAGGAGACCTCATCGAGACGGTTGGCCGCGAACTTCATGAACGCCGCCACGTCCTTCACATGCGCCTGCTCGAAGAAGCGAAGCCCGCTGGTGATTTGGAACGGGATACCGCGATTCGTCAGCTCCATCTGGATTTCCAGGGAATGGAAGTGTGCGCGATAGATGATGGCGATCTCATCCAGCTCGATGCCTTCATCACGCAGTTCCAAAATGCGCTGAGCGACGAACGCTGCCTGGGCGCTGCCATTGTCCAGCGGTACCAGCGCCGGCAGCGTGCCCTTGCCTTCGCGGGAAGGTTGCAACGCCTTGCGGAACTGATCCTTGTTTCCCTCGATGGTGCGATTCGCCAGCGTGAGCACCTCAGGCACGCTGCGATAGTTCACCTCAATCTTGTGCACGCGCGCTTTTGGATAGCGCTTGGGAAATTCGAGGATGTTCTTCACATTCGCCCCGCGCCAGGAGTAGATGCTCTGCGCATCGTCTCCCACCACCATGAGGTTGCCCTGTTCACCGGAAAGCAAATCGATGAGCTCGCACTGCAGCAGATTCGTGTCCTGATACTCATCCACCAGGATGAATTGAAACGTGCGACGGTAGCGCTCCAGCAGATCGGGATTCTCCTTCATCAGGCGCACGGCCATGGTGAGGAGGTCATCGAAGTCCACGTTGTTCGTCTCGAGCTTCTTCTCGGTGTAGAGCTCACGCACTTTGAGAATGCCATCCACCACAGGCTCGAAGTAGGGATACCGCGTACTGAGAATCTCCCGCACGGATTTGCCCGTATTGTCCGCCAAAGAGAAGATTTCGCCCAGCACCTCCGGCTTGGGGAACCGGTAGGTGGTGGTGTCGATGTTCCCATTGCTCACCACGGTGTCCATGAGGTCCTTCTGGTCCTCGCGATCCATGATGGAGAATCCCTGCTTCAATCCCAAGCGGTCGGCATGTTTGCGGAGCAGGCGGTTGCCGATGGAGTGGAACGTGCCGCCCCAAAGGCGGTTCGTCTCCACGGGCACCAGACCTTGGACGCGCTCCAGCATCTCGCGCGCTGCCTTGTTCGTGAAGGTCAGCAGGAGGATGTTTTCGGGCGGAATGCCATTGTCCAGCAGGTAGGCAACCCGGTAGGTCAGCGTGCGCGTCTTGCCGCTGCCCGCACCTGCGATGACCAGCGCCTGTCCGGGGGGGGAAGTGACCGCGGCAAACTGCTGATCATTGAGCTCCGCCCGGTAGTTGATCCGGTGCGCGGCAGTCGGGGCGGTGTGGAGCGTGTAATCGCGGGACATGTACTGAACGGTGACGGCTACACACGAACCACGGATGTGGCGCGGTGCAAGTGGTACGGTCTAGGACTCCTGATGAATTGGCCGCAAAAAGACGCAAAAGGCTCAAAAATGTGGATTGCGTGAGATAGTGGTGTCAGGGCCGATTGCGGTTAACCGCAAAAGGGAGGAGAGGCTCGGTGAGCTGCTTTCTACTCCGCTGCCTTCGTCTCCAAAACCTCCTGCAGCACGGGCCCATCGGCACTGGGCATTTTCAAACCCAGCAAGGCGGCGAGGGTAGGCGCTATGGAAGTGTTGGAGATGTCCCCGAGCCTGGCACCGGCCTGGATGCCTGCTCCCACAGCCACGAAGGTCGCCTGCATGGCGGGTTCATCTGGATTATAACCATGGGTGCCGCGCAGCCGTTCTTCCTTCGGCATCACCACGACATCTCCGCCGGCCACATCAAAGAAGGCGTATCCGGACTTTGCGGTGAGCACGAGATCAGGGACCCGGTCTGTGGTCGCGGGATCCCCAAGACCGTAAGGTGCGAACTGCTCGGGAGTGAGCACGGCGGAGATGCCTTCCACCTCCTTGAATTTCGCGATCAGCGACTCCGCGATGGAGGCGCGGTTTTCCTTGTCCCGGATGTAGATGAAGCTCGATCCTCCCTGGTCCACGGCGCGCACTTTGCTGTCCGTGGTGATCTTGCTGCCAATGGCGCGGAGCAGCTTCTCCTGACGCAAAAGCACGTTTGGAAGGATGGCTTGGCGCCAGGGATAAAATCCGTGATCCGAAACAACGATAAGGGTCGCCCGTCCCGGTAGCGTCGTTTTCAGAAACTCCCACATTTCACCGACACGCTCATCCGCCGCCTTGAGTGCTTCATATGCTTCGGGGGTGTTCGGGCCTTTGCCATGCTGCGTGTGATCCAACTCCACGAGGTGCATGAGCAGGAGGTGCGGCTGGTGCTTGCTCAAGACGTGCTTCGCCATCTGCACAAACATGCCGTCACGCTCGCGGATGCGTTTGGTGGCCCACCATTCTTCCTGTTTTTCCCAGGGGATGCCTGCTTCGGAAAATTCTTTCAGCAGCGAGGGAGTGGCATGCTGTTCTACAAGCTTGATGTTGCCCACATCCGGCACGGTCCAGTCGAGTGTCTTCGCGCCGCGCGTGGCAGGCCAGATGAGCGCAGCGGTCTTCATCCCCGCTTCCTTCGCCACGTCATAGATGGTGGGGCTTTGCACGAGTTCCTCCTTGTTGTAGATCGGGTCGATCATGAAGGGCACGATCTCGCCGGTCGCACGATCAAGGACCTGATTGCCCAGCACGCCATGTTTCCCTGGTTGCACGCCCGTGACCAGCGTGGTGTGATTGGGCCAGGTGACTGTGGGCAGGGAGGCCTTCATGCTTTGCGCACGCACGCCTTCCTTCATGAGCCCGCGCAGATGCGGGATCTCCGCCTTGGGATCGTCGAGATAGAAATTCGCCAGGCCATCGACGCTCAGCAGGACGACGATGGGATGGGTATTTGTGGCCGCAGGAGCTTGCGCGAAAGTGGGGGATGCGCAGGGCATCGCGGCGCACACGGTAGCGAAGAGAAGGGAAAGGAAGAATCGAGTGCGTGGCATTGGGGAATCTCGGGAGAGAGTGACCCATACCACAAGATTCGGAAAAGGGAACGCAACCCAACGTAGCTCGCGAGTCCCTTCGCGAGGTATTTGTCACCAAGTGAGTTTGCCACCTTCCTGATCTCGCGAAGGGACTCGCGAGCTACGTTAGAATCCTCACCGCGCCTTCACGCTCTTCCGCTTCTTGATCGAACTGCGCGCCTTCTCTGCGAGCGCTTCGTACTCATCCCGGAGCTTGTCGAGTTCCTCCACCTCCAGTTCTTCCAGATCCAGGAGTTGGTTGTTGGCGCCGCGTGTGGAGCGGATGAGTTCATCCAGCTTCACATGAATGGCTTCGGAATCGCGGTTCTGCGTGTTTTGAATCAGGAACACCATGAGGAAGGTCACGATGGTGGTCCCGGTATTGATAATCAGTTGCCAGGTGTCGCTGAATCCAAAGAAGGGACCGGAGAGGGCCCAGACGACCAGCGTGGCTGTCGCGACCGCAAAGGCCCCGGGCTGCCCCGTGATGCGCGAGGTCCACTTGGCGAACCTGGTGAAGAGCGTGTTCTTTTTGGCAGGAGTCATGGCAGGAAGGGCGGTGCACCCTGTGCCATTCGCATCGTGACCTCTCGTGTTTATGGATGGGTCAGGGTGCTGTCGGTCGCTTCATTTCGAACACGCCCTTGTCCAGCTTTCCCTTATAGTCGGCCTTGAATCCGGTGGGTGATGCCGTGCCGATAAAGCTGTACACGCCGCCCAGTCTGCCGAGATCCTTCTCACCGCTCAGATTCACAAGACCGTCCCTCTTCTTCCCGGCGGGGATGGCCTCGTGTTCGGCATTGATGATGCCGGAGAGGATGTTCGCCCAAGTGGCGTGGTAACGGAAGTTGTACTTGTCAGGCTGGCCCGCTGCTGTGGGGAGTTTCGTCACGATGGCCCGCAGGTTGCCCTTGTGGCCATCGTGATTGCTTTTCCACGTGCCGGTCCATGCTCCTTCCAGATCCTTCGGGAGCAGCGTGGCATCCGTGGCGGCAGCCGCTTTCCAGTCCCTGTTGTACCCGATGGAGCAACTGGCAAGCGAGAATGAGACGACGAGAGCACCGCAAAGGCGAAGGAGGGCAGGTGGCAGGCGCATGATTTTGGGAGAGCTGGGTTGATGCAGGGAATCGCGGCGAATCGGGAGAGCAAGATAAGATAAACGTATGCGCGTTTACGCAACAATCACGTTGCGAGGGATCTTGTCACAGGGGACGGGCACCTTTAGCATGCCCATCTATGACAGTGCAATACGATGTGGCAGGCTTGGTGGTCGTCATCGCCGGAGGGACGACGGGGTTGGGCTTGTCCGCGGCGCAGCGGTTGGTCGAGCAGGGGGCGAAGGTGGTGGTGTTCGGCCGTAGCGACGAGAGCGTGCGCAGCGCGCTGACCGTGTTGGGTGCCTCCGCCCGGGGATTTGCCGGAGACGCCTGTGAGCCCTCCACCGCGGAGAAGGCCGTGGAGCTGGCGGTACGCGAATTTGGCCGCATTGATGCCCTGTACCATGTGGCTGGCGGCAGCGGTCGCTCGCAAGGAGATGGCCCGCTCCATGAAATCACCGATGAAGGATGGCAGTTCACGCTCGACCTGAACCTCACCAGCCTTTTCAACTCGAACCGCGCTGCCGTGCGCCAGTTCCTGAAGCAGGGCGGAGGAGGCACCATTCTGAACATGGGCAGTGTGCTGGGCTGGTCACCCTCACCGGTGCACTTCGCCAGTCACGCGTATGCCGCCACGAAGTCCGCCATCCTCGGCTTCAGCAAGGCCACCGCAAGCTACTATGTGGATGACAACATCCGCATCAACGTCATCGCTCCCGCGCTGGTGGAAACCCCCATGTCGAAGCGAGCCGTGGGGAATGATGAAATCATGCGCTTCATCGCCACGAAACAACCGCTTGATGGTGGCCGTGTCGGCGTGCCGGAGGATTTGGATGGCGCTGCGCTATTCCTGCTTTCGCGGCATGCGCATTTCATCACGGGACAGGTGCTCGCCGTGGATGGCGGATGGACGGTGTCCGAGGGGCAGTATGCGGAGTGAGGTAGTCAGTAGTCAGTAGTCAGTAGTCAGTAGTCAGTAGTCAGTAGTCAGTAGTCAGTAGTCAGTAGTCAGTAGTCAGTAGTCAGTAGTTCATTTTTGCATGATGTATCACACCGTATGTCAATTCTGATCACTGATTGCTGACTGCGTATATTCTTACCCGTCCACATCCCTTGACTTCCCATTCTCATCTCATCGGCATCGACCTCGGCGGCACGAATATCAAGGGGGCGCTCTTTGATGCCACGACCGGTGAATGCCTCGAACGTGCGACTACACCGACCCGCGATGGTGAGAAGGACGGCGACCTTCCGGCCTGGAGCAGCGGCGTGCGGAAACTCGTGGAGCAGTTCGAAGCTCAGGCCGGCTCTGCTAATCTCCCCATCGGCATCTCCGCCCCCGGCCTCGCCGCGCGGGATGGCTCGTGCATTTCTTGGATGCCCGGTCGCATGCACGGGCTGGAAGGGTTTCAGTGGGCGGGCTTCCTCCACCGTCCCGTTCGCGTGCTGAATGATGCCCATGCTGCCCTTCTCGGTGAAGTCTGGCAGGGAGCGGCTGCCGGCGCGAGAGATGCGGTGCTGCTCACACTAGGCACTGGAGTGGGCGGGGCGGTGATTTCGGATGGTCGCCTTCTCACCGGGCACCTTGGTCGCGCCGGGCACCTCGGTCACATCACCGTGGACCACCACGGCTCCCCAGGCATCACCGGCACGCCGGGCAATCTGGAGGATGCCGTGGGGAATGCCACCGTGGCCGCACGCTCGCAGGGCCGGTTCACCAGCACGCGCGCGTTGCTGGAGGCTGTGCAGGCGGGTGATGCTGATGCGGACCGGGTGTGGGCTACCTCCATGCACGCACTCGCGGCCGGCATGGTGTCACTCATCAATTGCTTCGACCCGGAAACTTTCATCCTCGGAGGCGGCATCGCGGCCGGGGCGGCGGGGATGCTTCTGGATCCACTACAGGATTTGCTGGATCAGATGGAGTGGCGTCCCGGGGGGCAGCGGGTGAAGGTGGTGCTGGCTTCGCTCGGCGAATGGGCGGGAGCCACGGGCGCGGCGTGGTATGGAGGAAAGTAGTCCGCCGAGCATCGGCGGTCTGGGCGTTCAAACATCGATGATGGGCAAAGCAGACGAGGGAACACCAATGAAACGGGATTGTCCGGTTTTCTTCAGTGGCAGCAGAATGGCAACTCAAGGGTGGCGCAGCGGTGACCGCCGAGGCTCGGCGGACTACTTTCTTCTCCTCAGAATGTGTCCATTTCGTGGCACTGATCGTTGACTCTTGTGCCGCCACCGTTGAACGAATGATCTGATGCAGATAGCCCTCATTTACCACCAGTTTGTCCCGCGCGGCGGGCTGGAAGGCTATTTGCTGGAGTTTGCCGCCCGGTTGCACACTGCCGGGCATGATCTGCATCTGGTGGGCTCGGAGATGAAGGAGGGGCTTGAGCGCGGACTGGATGCCAAAATTCATCACATTCCGCTCGTGAAGGGATCCTCGCTGCTGCGCTTGTGGCAGTTTGAGCAGTCTGCCCGCCGTGTGGTGTCCGACTTGAAGGTGGATGTGAGCATCGGCTTCGGCCGTACCACCACGCATGATCTGCACCGCGCCGGAGGAGGCTGCCACGCCGTGTACTCCAGGCTCCTCCCTCCGTGGAAGCGCTGGTCGCCGAAGAACCTTCTGGAACTCAATCTGGAAAAGGAACTCTACACTGCCGGGCGCACGAAGCGCTATGTGGTGAACTCCTCCCAGGTCGCCGCCCAGCTCCACCAGATCTATGGCACAGAGGAGAAGCTCTTTCGTGTCATCCACACCGCAGTGGATACGGACCGCTACCAGCCCTCTCTGCGCAAAGAAGTGCTGCGCGAAAAAGTCTGCGAACTTCTCAAGACGGACACGAAGCGGCCTGTATTCCTCTTCGTTTCGCTCAGTCACCGTCGCAAGGGGTTGGATGTCCTGCTGGACATGTGGGCGGATGTGGATGCAGATCTCTGGATCGTGGGCCAGCCGCTGAGCTACCTCCACCGTCTCACGATCGCGGCGAAGCGTCTGCAGGACAAGGTCCGCACCATTTCCCCGCAGTCAGACATGTCCATCCTCTATCAGGCGGCGGACTGGTTCATCCATCCGACCCTGTATGACGCGTGCGCAAACACCGTGCTGCAGAGCATGGCCTGCGGCCTGCCGGGACTCATCTCGGTGAATGACGGCGCCATTGATTTCATTCGCGATGGAGAGAATGGTTTCCTGCTCAAAAAGCCCACGGATCCTGAATCCGTGCTCGAGACCGTAAAGCGGGCTTTGGCTGCCGGAGAGGAAGGCCGCGAGCGCCTCGGCACGGCCGCACGGGAGACCATGCTGCCGCTCACATGGGATGCCCATCTGCATAAGTGGTTGGATCTCATCGAGGAAGTGTCTCCTCGGGGCGCTTGATTCCGAACACTTTCCGTGACAATGTTGTCACACAGGCTGGTTTGTTGAGTCCGACAGAACCGTCACAATTGGAGCACTCCTAAAAAGCCCCATGTCTGACAAACCTCTCATTCTAATTGCCGACGACGAAGAAGACGTTCGCGAACTCGTCGGGATGAATCTCCGTCGCGCCGGATTTGACACTGTGGAGGCTGCCGACGGATTGCAGGCGCTGACCGCAGCGAGGGGGCGCAGACCAGACGCCATCGTGCTGGATGTGATGATGCCCGGCCGGGATGGGCTTCAGGTGTGCCAGGAGCTTCGTGAGGATGAGCGTACGCTGCGCATCCCCATCATCATGCTGACCGCCAAAGGGCAGACCCTGGATCGCATCGCTGGTCTGGAAAAGGGTGCGGATGATTATATTGCGAAGCCATTCAGCCCAAAAGAGCTGGTGCTGCGTGTGCAGGCCCTCTTGCGCCGGGCTGCGGTGGTAGGTGAAGGCACCGAGCTGAAGGAAGGTCCCTTTGTCTTCGATCTGGCCAGTGTCCGGTTGACCATCAACGGCTCTCACATGGAGCTCACTCTTCTTGAGTTCAAGCTTCTCCACCTGCTCGCCAGCAGGAAGGGCGAAGTGGTGGAGCGCGATCACATCCTGCGTGAAGTCTGGGGCTACACCGGCAATGT
The DNA here is from genome assembly GCF_003315205.1 of Roseimicrobium gellanilyticum. Classification (NCBI taxonomy): domain Bacteria; kingdom Pseudomonadati; phylum Verrucomicrobiota; class Verrucomicrobiia; order Verrucomicrobiales; family Verrucomicrobiaceae; genus Roseimicrobium; species Roseimicrobium gellanilyticum. Next base: position 188,043 of record NZ_QNRR01000002.1, read on the forward strand.
GCAGACCCGCACGCTGGACACCCACGTGAAGCGCCTTCGTGAGAAGCTCGGCGAGCATGCCGACTGGTTGCAAACCTCACGTGGTTTCGGGTATGTATTCCGTGCTCCTGCTGCCGTAGCGGTCTGATACCGCGAGCGCCCGCCGTCTGACGAATCATGGAATTGTTCATCACTGTAACCCTGCTCTTTGCAGTTGTGTTCGCAGTGCTGTGGTGGAGGGCGCTGCTCGGGAACTGGAAAATGAAACGCGAGCATGCCGCCCAGGACATGGAGGAGCTGTCCTACCATGAGCGCACCCGTCAACGCGCCGAGATGCTGCACCGGCTGGTGGAGGGCATCGAGGACGGGCTTTTCATCATCAGCAGCCGCCTCACGGTGCTGTTTGTGAATCGGGGAGCCATGAAGTTCTTCCCACCCATCAGCACACCCGTGGGGCGTACGCTGCTGGAGTGTGTGCGGGACCATCGCATCGTGGAGATGGTGGATGGCAGTGTGCAGAGTGGTCAGCGCCAGAAGCAGGAGTTTCTCGTATCCTCCCGGGGCGAGGGGAGCGGAGTGGAGGACCGCATCTTTTCCGTGGAGGCCGTGCCGCTGAATGGCGATGCTCCCGGAGGCATGGAGGGCGGTGTGCTGGTAATCCTTCGTGATGAGACGGAGAAGCACACGCTCGAACGCATCCGCAAGGACTTCGTGGCAAATGCCTCCCATGAACTGCGCACCCCGCTCTCCATCATCAATGGTTACCTGGAGAACCTCGTCGAGGGAGACATCAGCGAGCCGGATGAGACGAAGCGCGCCTTTGGCATCATGCGCAAGCACGGTGACCGTCTCGCGCAGATCGTGGAGGATTTGCTGGTCATCAGCCGCATGGAGTCCGGTGAACCGGAGGCGGTGCGTGTGGAGGAGTTTGACTTCAAGGCCTGCGCCCAGGATGTGATACACCGCCTCACACCCGTCATCACCACGAAGGAGGCGAAAGTCGAAGTGGTGTTGGTGGACAATTGCAGCCCCTACATCCACGGCGACCGGTACTACTGGGACCAGATCCTTTTCAATCTGGTGAGCAATGCACTGAAGGAAAATCTTGCCCGCGGTCTGCAGGTCACGATCCTGCTGAAGCAGGAGGGGGACATCTCAGAGATCCAGGTGCGGGACAACGGCGTGGGCATTCCTCATGCGGACCTGCCCTTTGTCTTCAAGCGCTTCTATCGGGTGGCGCGCCACCATTCGAAGGACATCAAGGGCACCGGTCTTGGCCTCTCCATCGTGAAGCGCGCCGTCGAAGCCCACCACGGCACCATCACCGTGCACAGCCGTCCCGGCATCGAAACCCTCTTTACCATCCGGGTGCCCAGAGCGGCACGGGGCTAGGGTGGGTTCTTGCGTGTAAGGGTGTCGGCCAGCAACTGAGGAATGGCCGCAAAAGAACGCAAAGGACGCAAAAGGTTTGGTGGCAGGGAGGTGGAGACCTGCCTCGCAAGGTAAAGTTCGGTGATGCTGATGATCCGGAGATGGTCAGGTAGGAAAACCCACCGGACGCTGTCCGGTCAGGAGACCCGACTTCCTCAGCATCGACTGAAGGGATAGCCGCAAAAAGACGCAAAAAGCACAAAGGTTGGCTGGAAGGTCGACCTGCGCATCTCTGCCTTCTCCGCATCGAGACTTACCACCCCACGCAGGCCCACCCTTCCAAATCCTCTGCGTCCTCTGCTACTTCGCCCCTTTGCGGTTAACCAGAAATCTCCCACGACACACCACCTCCCGCAGCCAAACCCTTTGCGTCCTTTGCGTTCTTTTGAGGCCAATCCTCAGAAGCCCAAGCGGAGTAGCAGACACAAGAACGGCGCTGGGATACCCCAACGCCGTTCTTGGAAAAGGTCTATTGCGTCTCCTTACTTCACGTGACGGATGTCACGAGCGGCACCGGCGTACACAGCGTCTTCGCCGATGTTCACCGCATGGTCACCGGCGCGTTCCAGGAAGCGGGCGACGAAGACGAGGTCGATGTAGTCCTTGATGCGGGAGGTGTCTTCCTCCATGCGGGACGTCATTCGGGCGATGAATTCGTTCTGGATGCGGTTCAGCTCTTTGTCACGGGCCTTCAGGCCTGTGGCAAGCTCCACGTTTTCATCACGGAAGGCCTCAATGGCGTCACCCAGCAGGGACATGGCCTGCGCGTGAATCGGCTCTACCATGCGGGTCTCGGGGATTTCCACACTCTGGAGGATGCGCTTGGCCCGGCGGGCAATGTTTACCGCCTGGTCGCTGATGCGCTCCAGATTGCTGGAAGCCTTCATCGTGCTCACCACACGGCGAAGGTCATGCGCGAGGGGAGTGAAACGCGTCAGGATTGCAACGCCTTGAGCATCAATTTGTTTTTCAAACTGGTCCACAGATTCATCTTCGGCGATGACCTGGTTGCAAAGCATGACGTCTCGCTCCAGCAGACCGCGCACGGCGTCATTCAGACTCTGGGTCGTGAGGCTGGCCATGTGGAACAAGTTCTGGCGCAACCGATCAAGCGCGTTGTCAAAGCTGGAGAGGATGTGTCTTTCGTTCATTTCCGATTCGTCAGGCATCAGGAAGGGTGGGGTGGTTGAAGGGGACCCAACATCACGACACCCTGTAGAGCTAATGGCCAGACGTGACGATTGTGTCACATTGGCCCGGAGGCAAGTGGAATAGAGTGGCCCGCGGTCCACGCCCACAGAGCGGACTTTCACCCTGATTCACTTGCACTTGCATCCTGCGCCGCACTGCACTAGGCAACCCATCCCATGAGCAGACTCACAGGACGCACCGCAGTCATCACCGGCGCTGGCCGGGGCATTGGCAAGGCCATTGCCGAACGCTTCGCCGCCGAGGGCGCGAAGGTCGCCATCATCTCCCGTACCGAGGCCAATTCCAACGCCACCGCCGAGGCCATCAATACCGCCCATCCCGGCGCCGCCAAAGGCTATGCCGTGGACGTGTCCGACAGCGCCGCCACCGCCGCGCTGGGCAAGCAGGTGCTGGCCGACTTCGGCAGCGTGGACATCCTGGTGAACAACGCTGGTGTCACCCGCGACGGCCTCGCCCTCCGCATGAGCGATGAAGATTGGGACGTGGTGCTCGACACCAACCTCAAGGGTGCCTTCAACCTCGTGAAGGCCTTCCAGCGCAGCATCCTGAAGAGCAAGACCGGCCGCATCCTGAATGTTGCCAGCGTCATCGGCCTCATCGGCAATGCCGGCCAGTGCAACTACGCCGCCAGCAAGGCCGGTCTCATCGGCTTCTCCAAGTCGCTCGCCCGCGAGTTCGCCGGACGTGCCGTGACCGTGAATGCCATCGCCCCCGGCTTCATCGTCACCGACATGACGAATGAGCTGAACGACCAGCAGAAGGAAGGTGTGCTCAAGCAGATCCCCCTAGGCACTTTCGGCGACGCCGTGGACATCGCCAACACCGCCGCCTTCCTCGCCAGCGACGAAGCGCGCTACATCACCGGTCAGGTGATCGCCGTGGATGGTGGGATGGTGATGTAGTGGAAATGTATCGCGCAAGCAGCGCGAATGGAGTGTGGGCTTTCTAGCCCGCATGGTGCCACTCCACATGAGGTGGAGTGGCCAAATGGCAAATTTCAAAGCGAAGCGGCCACCAACGTAGTTCGCGAGTCCCTTCGCGAGATCACCAGTGGTCCGCCCACTTCGTGTGCGGTCAGTGCGTGTCATCCAGTGCACAGGCATTCTCAGCATTCAGGACACTGCTGTTCGACGCACACGCAGGTGAGAGGAGATGTGGCAGGGTGTGATACATCAGGAACTAGGTCATGCGCTGCCCGCACACGGAGTGGGCGGACCACTTGCCTGGTTCGACAAAAGATTCGACACCAAGGCGCGCCATCCGCCATGCTGCGCGGGCAATTTCCCATCCCGCGCAACCATCATGACCCCAGAAGAAGCCAGAACCATTCTTGAGGGCACCGAGTCAACCATACCTTGGAAGCGACTCGCAGCCTGTGAGGTGCTCGTGAATGAACGTATGCCCGAGGCAGTGCCAGCCCTGCTGAAATTCCTGCCAAGCGCTTCGCAAGTATACTTTTTTGCCGGAGGCCTGGGCTCACTGCTGGAAAAGGCATGCACCATTTTTCCAGAATCAACACCTGAACTGTGCGCAGCGGCCACCGCCGCAGTCAATCAAGAGCTCATCTCTGCGGGTATTGAACTCTGGGTGCAATCGGGCATCACCGGAGAGGAAGACGCGCAGCTCTTTCGAAAATCCATGCAGGGGGTGCTGGCCCTGGAGACGCTGTTGATATCGCCCACGGGTGACAATCGTGGCCTCGTGGAGGTGTTGGTAGCGAAGCATGCCGCGCCCCTGCTCCGCTATTGTGAAGAGGACCTGTGGGGCATGCTCGATCGCGAGCCGCCCCTCTTTCCGCATGCGGCTGCCAGGGTGCTCGCCGCCTTGGGAAACCAGGCGCTGCCACGCGTGGAACAACTCTGCTCACATGAGAGACCAGTGGTGCGCAGCTCCGCCGTGGTGCTGCTGCGCACGCTGGGGACGTCCGAGGCGCTGCATCTCCTCCGTCGGCGCCTGCATGAGGAGGACGACGACGATGTGCGTGACCGCATTCTGGAAACGCTCGTGGAGCGCGAAGGCTCGCTTCCGCTCACCGAGGAACAACTGCTGGCACGCATGGATCGCGCTTTGGCGAAGTATCCCACCAGCCCGGTTCCCTGGCTGGATGCCACCAAGCTGTGCGTGATGCGCAAGGATGGGCGTGCCTTCACGACAAAGGAAGTTCATTACCTGCTGCACCGACAGTCACGTGTGACCGAGTCGCGTGCGGACCACGAGGCCGCGCCCCTCTTTGCAGACGTGGATCGCAGTGCCGGCACTGAGACGGCACTGCTGGCCATACGCGGCTTCATCAAGTCCAAGCAGAAGGTCGTGGACCGCTGGACCATCACTTTTGCTGGTCTCACGGGAGATGACCGCATCGTGGCGGAGTTGCTACCGGTGATTGACCGCTTTGTGGAACTGCATCGCAATCATCACGCGACCTGCGCCACGCTGGCCCTGGCACTGCAGGGCAGCGACCGCGCGCTGCTTGCGCTGGATGCCATCAGCTTTCGCTACCGCAGCAAGAAGCCGCAAGTCGCGCTGGCAGCGGGTGAGGCCTTTACGGAGGCTGCGGTGGCACGTGGCATCACGCCTGAGGAACTCGGCGATGTGGTAGTGCCATGGCTGGGCTTTTCTCCCGAGGGGCCCCGCATCGCGACTGGTGCAAAGCAATCCTACGAAGTGCGCATCACGAGCGATCTCAAGCTTTCCTTCCGCGACGTGAAGACGGGCAAGATCTCCGCGAGTGCACCCGCTGGCTTGAGCGCAGAGGGAAAGGCAGAGTTCAAGGAACTTGCGAAGACCTTGAAGGATGTCGGCAAAATCCAGACCGACCGCCTGGAGGCACTCATGGTCAAGCAAGTGCGCTGGCCTGTGCCGCACTGGCAGGCACTCTACCCCGTGCACCCGCTGCTGCGCCCGCTTGGCGCACGTCTCATCTGGGGTCAGTATGGGGGTGATGGAAGTGTGGGGAAAACATTTCGCATGCTGGAGGACGGCTCGCTGACGGACGTGAAGGATGAACCCGTGACCTTGGACGAAGGAAAGCGCGTCGGCATCGTGCATCCTCTCGATCTTGATGAAGTGCGCCGCGCCGCCTGGCTTCAGCACGTGGTGGATTATGAGGTGCAGCCACTCTTTCCCCAGATGGACCGCACCATCGTACGGCTCGACCCGGCATCAAGTGCGGCAAAATCTGGTGCCCAGGTCCGTGGTGCAGAGATGAACGCCCTCACCTTCCAAGGCAGGGCCATGCGCCTCGGCTGGCGTCGCGCCTCCATCGTCGATGCCGGCATGGTGAACTACTACCAGAAGAACATGCCCTCCGCCGGGCTGGACTGCTTTCTCGAACTTGAAGGTCTCTTCATCCGTGCGGACCGCGAGCAGACAGCCACCTTGGGGGACTTCTTCTTCGTGAAGCAGGGCTCACTCGGCACTGGCTACATCATGGTGTCTCAGGAGCAGATGAAAACAGACCCGCGGATTGTGCCCTTTGGAGAAGTCCCAGAAATTGTATACTCCGAGATCCTTGGGGACTTGGGGAGGATTGCTGGCGCTGGTGTGGGGGCGGGTGAATGAGAGGCGATACGCAAGCATTCCAGCCCGCGTGGCACTACTCCACGACAGATGAAGTGGCCGAACAGCAAATTTCAGAGCGAAGCGGCCACCAACGTAGCTCGCGAGTCCCTTCGCGAGTTTTGCGTTCGGCCACTCGCGAAGGGACTCGCGAGCTACGTTAGAGCAGCCGCCGAAGGCTCGGCGGACTACTTTCTTAACTCGACCGCGACCGCTTCCTGAAGGGATACATCATCTGTCCCCAGAAGCTCTCCGGCACGGAGTCATCATGCACGCCGAACTCCGTCGGCTGCTTGTGATTCGGCAGGTAGAAGGTGCCGAACATCACGTCCCACACCGGCAACAGCCCGGCGAAGTTCATATCGATGGCTTCATCCTCCTTCGTGTGGTGCCAGCGATGAAAGGCGGGACTCGCAATCACATGGCGCAAGGGCCCGAAGCTCCACGACACATTCGCATGGATGAAGATGGAGTAGAACGTGAGGAAGGGCACGTACGCTGCGATCACCACGGGTGAAAAACCGAGCATCACAAACGGCACTGCCTGGAAGATGCGGGATACAATGTCATTCACCGGATGCAGCCGCACGGAGGAGAGCCAGTCCAGTTCCTTCGAGCTGTGATGCACCGCATGAAACGCCCACAGCCGGCGTGAGTGAAACCAGCGATGCGTCCAGTAGCCGATGAAGTCACCAATCACGAGGATGAGCAAGGCCTGCAGCCACGGCGGAAGACTCAGCGCAGGACCGTAGCCCGCGGCGATGGCCTCTTTGTTCAATGTGCGGCCCATCATCAGCAGAGCGGGCACGAGGGCGATGAGCACGGCAATCTGGGAAATCGTCTTCGAGATGAGCGGGGTGAAGAACCAGTACACCACATCCGTCCAGAAACCCTTCCGCACCTTCTTTTGCCCCTTGATGCTGGGCCACAGAAACTCCACCGCCCAGAAGATGAGCGTGAGAAGAGTGAAGGCAATCGTGAGACCGATGAGCTTTTGGGTCATGAGAAGCACAGACGCCAGCTTTTGCCGGCTGGTTACAGATGGACAATGCATCAGGGTTCACCCACAGTGATGACTTGCTGCTCTCGCCAATGAAACGATTCGCTTTCCTCTGCCTCGCGTTTTGCCTCTTGACCTCGGGTCAGGTCTTCGCCGATTCACCTCTGGAGATCCGTCTCGTGGTCGCACCGGGCACACCGGGAGCCGTGAAGACTCCCTGGGGGGAGGATGAAACAGTGTATTGCGCGAAGGAGCCCCTGCTGGATCACAAGGCCGTCGCAGAGGCTACCGTGCTGTCCATAGGCGCCAGGGAACCGAGTTGGGAAGTGGAGGTGCGATTCAATGAGCGTGGCAAGGCGGCCTTCGCGAAAGCCACTACGGATCACAAAGGCGAACAGTTCGGTGTGCTCTCGAACGGAAAGCTCCTCGTAGTCGCGCGTGTCATGAGTCCCATCACCAGTGGCACGCTTCGCATCTCGGGCAATCTGACCAAGGAAGAGGCGACGGATCTCGCGGCAGTCATTCAGGCTGCAGTACCGAAGGCCGTGAACCCCTAAGCCACGCCATTGTATGAGGACACGTCGCGCGCTTTTGTTTTGCCTGCCTGTAATGCTCGGGCTGCCGGCTTGCATGATGCTTCACAAGACGTCACACGGATTCCATCCCGTGTGGACACCCAAGGACGGTGCCTGGCCAGCGAAGTCACTGGCCGCTCCCACGGGGTTCGCCATCACACCCCATGAAGCGTACGAGATCACCCGGGAAAGCAAAAGCCGCTCGCTCAAGCACCAGTGGCACCTCTATGCAGACTCGCGGTACTACTATGTGCATGACACCTTCCTTGGAGATTCACCCAAGGAGGCTCACAAGTATGGTTTGTGCATCGATGGAAGGACAGGAAAGATTGAGAAGAACCTGCCCCGGTGAGGTCGGCGCCTCGTAGCAAGGCGATCACGGCCGGTGCAGCACTGTCTCGATCATCTTCACCACGGTCTTCGCGCGATCACGGCTGAGGCGTTCCATGAGGAAGGGCGTCATCATGTCGCGCCCTGCTTGTGCCAGCAGCTTCACGGCACGCACGCGTTCCTCAGGTGTGCCTTGCACGGCGAGCTTCTGCAGTTCGGGCAACAACAAATCCGGCGTGAGCAAGATCCACGATGAAGTGGCTTCACGCACCTGCTTCGAAGATGATACTGCCAGCGCGGATGCCTCCACTGGCAGCAGTGACGCACTCACGCCACCGCGGTACAGGACATCAATGATGTGTGCCTTGCCACGGTGATCCGCGTTCGCGAGACACTCGCGCACCGTGTCCGGATGCGCGGTGAATGCGGAGGCTGCCTCGGGCACTTTCAGGAAGAGCTCGGCGAAGGTCTGCTTCTGTGCTGCCTTTGCCCGTGATGGGTCCGTCATCAGCGCGGCACGCGCGAGCCAGGTGGTGGGATGCCCGCTGAGCTTCAGCATGGACTCCAGAGACTGGGAAGGCAGGCGTGTCTCCTGCGGCTCCAATGGCCATTGATTGGGCGGAGTCCGGGTGGCTTCCCACAGATAGATCTCCAGCCATTCTGCGCCCGCAGGGATGCCGGGGGAAACCGGACGCTTCTCGGCAGGTTTGAGCAGGGCTTCGTAAGCAAGCGCCAGCCGCAGATGAAATCCCGGATCCGTGATGGTGGTGGAGGCGAAGAAGGCATCCCTTTCGGTTGGCGTGCGATGATGCCACGAATGCTTCTCACAACGCAGCCCCAGAAGGCGCGCTGCCTCAGGCTGCGCGGCCGCGCGATTGAGCACGCCGGCATTTTGGCCAGTGACCACGTAGGTCATCACATCCCCGGCGAGGCCCGGTTCCAGTGTTTCCAGTGGCAGCAGATCCTGATAGAGGAGTTCCAGCTCGGCCTCGGGCAGGTCCGTCCGCCGCCACTCACCACCTGGTTTCGCCAAATTCTTCAGCCAGCCGAGCATGCCCTTACTAAGCCGAAGGTTGACCCCCTCAGGCAAGCAAAAAGTCCGGTAGAATGCTTTAGGTCCCGCAGCGGGGCACGGCTACGCATCGGCCTGCGGCCATTACCTTCCGGTGACTTCTGCCACCCGGCCATTCTCGAAGCGCAGATGAATCATTTTCTCTCGTGAATCCTCACCGCCGGGAATGAAGATGCCGAGGCGCTCGGCGCCATTCTGCAGCACAGTGGGCCGGTGGGCGTCTCTCTTGGGGTAGTACTTGTCCACCGCCAGCATCACGTCAGACTCAGTCATGCCCACCTTCAGCGATGCCTGGAACTTCTCGTCCATGCGACCGCCGCTGTAGTTGGAAACATACCAGTAAATCGTGCCTGCAAGCAACAGACACGGGATGGCAATGAGCAGCAGCAGCCAGAAGACCCAGCGCTTCACGGCACGTAGGGCAAATATCGACAGCCCACTGCCAACGACCATAAAGGCCAGGGACGCATACTTGCTGATCAGGGCATCAAACATGGCTGCCGTATGAGCGCAGCGTGTGCCGCGTGGGACAAGTATTGAGGAAAATGCAGTGACGTCGAGGAGAAAGTGCCGGTCACTACAGGCCGAGTCGTTTCAGCACCCGATGGAGGGTCTTTTGAAAGGGGGACATGCGCTGGCCGATCGGCAGCCTTGTGGCAGGGACGATGAAAGGCCTGTCGGGGTAGTTCTGCTCCATGAGCGGCGGCAGATTTCCTGCGACGTTCTCGTACTCCGAGGGCGTCAACAGATGGAGGTCCATGACGAGTTCTTCCTCGCTTGGGCGACTCAAGGTTTTGACAATGCGGAAGCCATCCTCGAAGGCATCGTCAAGCCGGACGGTGACGAGGTCAGCGGCGGGACGGTCATCCATGAGCTCATGGATGACGAGCCTGCGTGAAGGGCTCCGAAGGCGGAACACGCGAGTGGTTTCATTGGCAGACTCCACACATCCATGGAGACCACGATAAACCCGGACATGGACGAAATGACAATCTGCGACGGTGAGAGCGGCGGACGAGGTGCTCGCAGCGACTCCGAGCTCGTGGGATTCATCTGTCCAGTCCTCCTTCAGCACCGGGGCGGCTGCGCTGTCACGCAACAGTACCAGTCCGAAGGAAAACGGAAGTACGCATGATATGACAGGCTTGCTCATGCGGCGTTGCGTTGTTCAGCTCACTTCGGAATCAGCGTGTACCCATCCTTCGTGTCCTTCACGATCCAGCCGAGCGCTTCAATCTGGCGGCGCAGATCATCCGCGGCGATGAAATCCTTGGCTTTCTTCGCGGTCCAGCGCTGTTCGGCGAGGGCTTTCACTTCTTCCGGTGCATCCACGATTTCGTCTTCCTTCACAGGAGGAAGCTCAAGGCCGAGTGCGGAAAGAATGAAGTGAAGATCCAGCAATGCGGTCTTCGCCTCCTCAATGGAGAGCGCGGGCGCTTTCGTCTTGTTCACCACGGTGAAGATACCGCCAAGCGCGCCAGGAACATTGAGGTCATCCAGCAGGGCCTCCCACGCCGATTGGAAAATGCCGGCGGTGCCATGCTTCAGCACCTCCGCGTAGGCAGGAGTGCTTGCCACACTGGCGCGTTCCTTGAGTCCCTTCTCGAATCTCGCCAGCTTCTGCAGCGCCTGACGCGAGGCATCCAGCGAGTGCAGGGTGAAGTTGAGCGGCTGGCGGTAGTGTCCGCTGATGAGGGTGTGCCGTACTTCCGCAGGCGTGAATCCGCGATGCCGCAGGTCACCCAACGTATAGAGATTGCCCAGGCTCTTGCTCATTTTTCCCCCATCCACCATCAGGTGGGCGGAGTGCATCCAGAGACGGGCGAAGTGACCACCCGTGGAGCAGCAGCTCTGCGCCATCTCATTCTCATGGTGGGGGAAGATGAGATCCATGCCGCCACCGTGCAGGTCGAATTCTTCACCCAGGTATTCCAGCGCCATCGCGCTGCACTCCAGGTGCCAGCCGGGACGTCCCTTGCCCCAGGGGCTGTCCCATGCGTTGTCGCCATCGGACTCCTTGTAGGCCTTCCACAGCACGAAGTCGGCGAGTGAGTCCTTGCTGTACTCATCACTGTCCGTCGTGGTTTGGGCAGTGCCGAGTTGCAGCTCACGATTCTCCAGATGCGAGAGGCGTCCATACTCCGCATAGGAGCCTACGCGGAAATACACCGAGCCGTCGGGCGAGGCATATGCATTGCCCTTCGCAATGAGCTGCTCGATCATCCGGATCTGATGCGGAATGTGCTCCGTGGCCTTCGGCTCCACGTGGGGCGTCAGCAGATTCAGCGAAACACAATCGCCGTGGAACTGCTTCGTCCAGTACGTGGTGAATTCCGTCAGCGTCTGTTTCGCGGCAATCGAGTCGCGGATAGTCTTGTCATCCACGTCCGTGATGTTGCGCACGTGCTTGGTCTTCAGCTCGCTGAGCTCCACCACCCGACGGAAGACATCCTGCGCGATGAACGTGCGGAAGTTCCCAATGTGCGCCGGTCCATACACCGTGGGTCCGCAGCAGTAGAAGCGCAGGGTGGTGCCGTCGGAGGGCTGCACCGGGCGGGTCGTGCGGGTCAGGGTGTCGTGGAGTTGCAGGGTCTGGCTGGCCATGGGGTAGGGGAGGGCGGAAGATGCGCGGGAGCCCGTGTTTTGCAATGGATTGCCAGCGGATAGGTGCTGTTCGCGATCCTGAGGAACGGCCGCAAGGAAGTAGTCCGCCGAGCCCTCGGCGGTGGGAGGTAGAAATGTCAGGAGCCATTTCGGCTAACCGCAAAGACGCAGGGAGGCAAAGGACGCAGAGGATTTGGAAAAATGTGGCCCGCGTGAGGGGGTACGTCTCGATGCGGAGGCGGCGGCGATGCGCAGGATTGTCTGCCAGCCAACCTTGGTGTTTTTTGCGGCTATTGCTCAGTGTGCCGTTTCCGCCTGCGTCTGCATACCACCAGTACCGCACCCATCGCCAACAGCATCGCCCGTTCTGGTTCCGGCACCGCGAGCACGGAGTAGTTCACTCCGTTGGGAATTTCATCGACATACGCGGGCATGAAGTTGAACAGGCTGAACTGTGGTGAAGGCGGATCGGTGATGGCCCATGCCGTGCCGAGGACGCCCCACTGGCCGTTCCAAAAGCCCAGAACGGCGCTGTTCGAGTCGCCGCCTTGGTAGAGGCCAGGGTTCTCCTGCGCCGCGCCTACCACGTCCGATCCAGGGGCATTCTGGATGGAGTCGTGGGGGCCATTCAAGCTGAGCGTGGGGTCGTACGTGACCTCGCCGAGGAGATCGAGCGTCTCAAGCACCACCTGGCCAGCCTGGCCAAACATCGCGATCTGCATTCCCTCATAGTCACTCACGCTGCCTCCCGTAAGAATTGGCAGCGCCGTCACTCCCGAAAGGGCGCTGGTGAGCGTGTACACATAGAGTGGCGCATCCGCTACAGCACTGGCGGGGTCGGTGAGCAGCACGCTGCTGGCAATGGTCGCCGTGCCAACGGAAGTTCCGTCCCAGTACGAAATCGTGCTTCCCATGCCGAGCTCCACATGACCACCGATGAAGCTTTGATTGCTCAGGGCGGCGTACGTCCTCCCCGTGCTGTCCCAGAAAAGTCCCGTCACATCCAGCCCCGCAAGTGCAAAGGCCGGATTGGCATTGGGAACCAGATCGCTGTTCCAGTTGGTGAAGCGATTGTTCACCGCGTCCGTGTATCCAGCCACCTGCAGGCCTTGCGCGGTATGAAGAGCCAGGAGAAGCAGTGCCGCACCAGTGAGGAGACTCTTGATGGGCGCGATACGGATGAAACGAGGAGCCAGGGTGTGCATGGTCGACGTTGTGAGGACGAGGCCCGCGATTGTGCAGCCTCCCGTGATGGCGCAACAGCGCTCCTTCGTGAAGGATTCGAAACATCCGCTGAGGGATCGCTTATGGATGCCGATCCAGGAGTGACTCCGTCAGTGTTTGCCATCTGGCATTGGCAGACGTAATCCCATGACCGCACACCCTCATGCCTGCTCCCGAATCCCCGCTGCCCCGCAACACCCGGCTGTTCGTCTGGTTCAGGCTGCTCTTCAACTGCCGGTTCTACTATCCCGTCTACACGGTGTTGTTCCTGGACTTTGGGCTGAACCTTGAGCAGTTCGCCCTGCTTAATGTGGTATGGGCGGTGAGCATCGTGTTGCTGGAAGTGCCCAGCGGTGCGCTCGCGGATGTGCTGGGGAGAAGGAACATGGTCGTGCTCGCTGCCGTGCTCATGGTGGTGGAGATGCTCGTCTTTGCCATGCTCCCGGTCGGAGGGCCGTGGGTCTTCTGGGTGTTCATTGTGAATCGGGTCATCAGCGGCGCTGCAGAAGCGATGGCGAGTGGGGCGGATGAAGCGCTTGCGTACGACAGCATTCCCGCCAGTGAGCAATCCACCGTCTGGCCTCGTGTGATGGCGCGCCTCAGTCGCTGGATGGCGCTCGGTTTTATCGTGAGCTCGCTGATTGGCGCCTTTGTGTATGACGCCTCAAGCGTGAATCGCGCCCTCTCTTTCATCGGGTGGGAGCACGCGGATCTCGCCAAGCAGATCACGCTGAAGTTTCCCATCTATCTTTGCGTTCTCACGGCATTGCTTTGCCTCCTGGTCACCCTGGCCATGCGTGAACCGCAGGAGCGGGTTGGGACGGTGCATGCCACCTTCCGTGACAACATGCGCGCCAGCATGCGGGGCATTCGCGAGGCGGGCGCATGGATCTGGCGCACACCTGCGCCGCTGCTGCTCATGACACTCGGCTTCCTTCTGGATAGCATCGTGCGTCTCTTCTACACGGTGTCTTCCAACTACTACCGTCTCATCGGCCTTCCGGAGGCCTCCTTCGGGGTGATTTCCGTCCTGAGCTCGCTGGCCGCCTTCTTCACCACCCACTGGATGGAGTGGCTGGTGCGCCATCGATCCTCGAAGTTCAATTTCGCGCTGGTCATTGCCATGGTGGCCTGGGGCCTGGTGGTGCTGGCGAATCCTCTGCCAGGGTGGTGGGGCATCCTGGCCATCGCGCCACTCCTGCTCTCCATGCGGTTCTTCCAGTTCTTCCTGTCCCACTATCTCAATGAGGTCACCAGCAGCGAACGCCGCGCCACCGTGTTGAGCTTTCGCGGCATGACCATGAATCTCGCCTACGGGGCCGTGACCCTGCTCTTTGGCTGGCAGACCGCTTTCCTCTCCGGAAGGCTGGGGGTGGGCAGCGAGGATTCGCGTGTGTTTGCCGCTGCTCTGAAATGGTGGCCGTGTTGGTTCGCCGGGACCATGGTGGCCTACGTACTCTTCCGTGCGTGGAGGCTGCGAAAGCTGGAGGCGTCAGTCAGGGGGACGGACGGCCCTGACAAGGCGTGACCGGAGATACAAAAAGCGAAAGGCGGGTTTCGCAACCCGCCTTTCATGCAACCAAACTCACTACAATCCAAGGTCCGTTCAGGACCGCGAAATCTTGTCCTGGCACCAGACATAGCCGGGGGAGAACACCTCCCGGTGGGCCAGACCTTCCACATCGTGGCCGGAGAGCGCCGCAAAGGGGGCGTCCCCGGAGAAAAGCACGGAAGGATACAGCCACTCCTCATCGCCAATCTGCAGGCGGGGGATGAGGGCGTCGCCAGCGCGTTCGACTTCCCAGCGCATCACGAGGGGGTGCTCCTCATCAGCGGTCTTCCAGTCGTCCAGTTCCAGCCATCCGATGACTCCGGTGTTGTTGGCGATGTCCCAGATTTCACCGGACTCAAGGTCCACGCGGACCGCAAACTGTACGGGATGCTGCGAGGCGCGGGAATCTTCCACCAAGGCAAACACCAGTGAGGGGTGGCTCACGGGATTGCAGGCGCGGATTTCAAATCCAAAATTTTTTGTGCAGTAGCGGACTCGGATGCGCCCGTGACACTGGGCCGAGACATCGCTGAGGGTGGAGGCGGGGGACCAAGGAGTATCGGAAGGCAGCTTCATAAGGGTTGCTGGGCGACGGCACCGCGGGGCGATGTGTTAGGTCTAGTTAATACCCCGATATCCATAACTTCAACAAAAATTTTATAGAATCTGTAATACTTAGAATTACTTAACGATTAACTCTCACAAATAATTCGCATTCTCAAATTTAAAAATGTGCTGGTTCTGAGAAGGTTGGATGCCAGATTCACCGGAATTCTCTCAAAACACTGCAATTTTTCATAGGAAAATTTTTAAAAAGTTGCGCCAGCCGTTGCAAAACTTTTGATGATTATTTGGTTCAGTTAATTGAGTGGTAAACCGATATAAAGGATTCTGAGCCAATATGTTTCATTGCAATTATCGTGCCATGAATGGCTCTGGCAAATGACGAAGTTTTCAGAAAGCATGGCAGCGAGAGGCACGAGCGCGGGAAAGAACCGCCGTAAAACGACAAAGTTTCCTTGGCCGCGCTAAGCAATGACTCAAAAGCGAGAATGGCCACCGAGAGGTGAGGAGTGCTGCGAGGCCTGGGCCGCGAGGTGACTGGATACCTGCCAGGGCTTGGCCCCTGAAACATTTCACCACCCCGATGCCCCTGCTGTCTCCGAAGGAGACGAGTTGGAGTGCCGGGTGTCAACGCAGCCGGCCACACTCAGGAACTCTTGTGACGTTGTCCTGCATGCCACGGCTTTTCAAGAACGCTTCGCTACCCATTCCCCAGCTTCTCACGCCCGTGCTTCGCCTGCAGATCCTGTGCAGGGCCGATGGGCACGATGCTTGTGGGATTGATCTCCGTGTGCGTCACGTAGTAGTGCCGCTTGATGTGATCCATGTTCACTGTCTCCGCGATGCCTGGGCGCTGATAGAGGTCCAACAGGTATCCGTGGAGGTTCGGGTAGTCCAGGATGCGGCGCACGTTGCACTTGAAGTGGCCGTGGTACACTGCATCGAAGCGCACGAGCGTGCAGAACAGACGCCAGTCGGTCTCCACGATACGTGTGCCGAAGAGATAGCGCTTCTTCTCCAACCGCTTCTCCAGTTCGTCCAGTGCTTCAAACAAGGTGCGGCACGCCTGCTCATATGCCCTCTGGCTGGTGGCGAATCCCGCCTGATACACGCCGTTGTTCACCTTCTCATAGATAAACGCGCTGAGCTTCTCCTGCTCGTCCGCGATGTCCTTTGGAAAGAGGTCCACGGAGTCATCAGCGAGGCCGGGAAAGCCGTCATTGAACATGCGGCAGATGTCGTCCTCCGAATTGTTCACGATGCGCTTCTGCTCCTTATCCCAGAGCACCGGCACGGTGTAGCGACCGCGGAATGCAGGATCGGAGGCGAGGTAGGCTTCGCTCAGGAACTTGAAGCCGTTGAGGGGATCCTCACTGAAGCCGGGACCGTCACGGAAGGCCCAACCACGCTCATCTCTCACTGGATCCACCACCGTGACGCCAATGGCGTCCTGCAGACCCTTCAGGTTTCGCGCCACCAGGGCACGGCTAGCCCAGGGGCAGGCGAGGGAAATATAGAGATGGTAGCGTCCGCTCGCCGGAGGGAATTCGCTTCCAGGCTTCACCCAGTCGCGGAACGCGTCTTCCTGACGCTCGAATTCTCCATCATCGGACTGCTCCTCGACGAACTGGGGCTTGATGCTCATGGAGGACAATACGCCGCGATTTGTGCAATCGGGCGTTCATCCCCGCAAAAGTCACGCCGCTGCCCGCATTACGGGCGGGATGACTTGCCTTTTCCAGGACGCTTGCTGACGCTCTTCTTCGTCGGTGGGATCACGTGGCTGTTTTCCTCAATGATGTCGTCGTTCACGAAGTTCTCATCCATGGGTGCGTCACTGCCACTGCTGCTCATGCTGGTGACGTGATTTTGAGTGTGCGGCGTGGGAATCTGCCGGGAGTCGTTGGCATTGCTGCGGTCCCGTGAGGGGCTCGGACTGGTCTTCGGTTTCGCGTTCATGTTGATGTTCCTCCTCCTGATAAGAACATCGCGAATCCCGGCCAAAGTGGACGGGGAAGGTGAGGCGCCGCCCACGGCGCAAGGCGTGAAAAGAAAAGGGCCGCGCTGCATGCAGCGCGGCCCTCTGGGTTCAGTATTGGATGGCTGGCGTACTCGCGTTTAGCGGGTGCGGGCCGGAGCGGGCTTGGTGGCCGGAGCGGCTGCGGGAGCCGCGGCAGGGGCGGCGGCCGGAGCAGCAGGAGCAGTGCCGGGAGTGGCGGTGGCCGCGGCGTCCTTCTTGCGCTTGAGGTCATCTTCACGGCGCTTGACGTCCGCGTCAGCCTTCGTCTTCTGGTCGACCGTCAGCTTGGCACCGGCTTCATCACGAGCCTGCGCGGCGAGCTGGTTCTTCGAATCGATGTTGGAAGCCTGCTTGAAGTAGACGTAGGCGCGTTCGAAGTTCTGCTTCGGCTGTTCGCCGGAGGGAACCAGCAGGCCACGGAGGTGGAGGCTGCCGAGGCGGAGGAGGGCCTCGAAGCGCACCTGATCGGTTGCGGTCGTGGACTCAACGGCGTCGTTGTAGTAGCCCGCGGCAACAAAGAACTGGGAAACGTTTGGATCCTTCTGGGGCACAGCGCCGTTTTCGACGAGCACACCGTAGTTCAGGCTGCCATCGGGCAGGCCAGCAGCGGCGCTGCGGGCGAACCAGGCGGCGGCTGCCACCGGGTCACGCTGGGTGCCGGCGCCATTGAGGTAGTACAGGCCAGCCTTCTGCATGCCGTTGGGCAGGCCCATGATGCCGGACTGCAGGAAGAGGGTGAAGGCCTTGGTCATGTCACGATCCACAGCGCGGCCGGCTTCATAGAAGGCGCCCACCTGGTAGATGGCAGGAGCGGAGTTGTTCTGCGCGGCGAGGCGGTAGAGCTGCAGTGCAGCGGCGTCATTGCGGGGCACGTCGATCTTGTCGTCGTTGGCATCGAGATCAATGCCGGTATCATAGAAGGTGGCGAGGCGAAGCTGTGCGGCGGCGTCGTTGCCCTGCACGGCGAGCTGATAGTATTCGAGGGCCTTCTTGAAGTCCTTGGGCACACCGCCCAAGCCACCCTGGTAGAGTTCACCCATGGTACGGAGACCGGTGGGGTTCTTCTGTTCAGCGAGCTTCTTGAACTTCTCAACCGCAAGGGCGGGGTCCTTCGTGATCTGCTTGTCACCGATCTTGCCGCCTTCGAAAAGCAGCGCACCCAGCAGGGTGAGGGCGTTCGCGTTGCCCGCTTCCGAGGACTTCTGCAGGTAGCTCCAGGCCTTTTCGTCGTCACGCTTCTCGGTTCCGCCGCCGCCCGCGTAGAACTGGGTCAGTTCATAGTCGGCCTGGCTGTCGCCGCCCTTGGAAGCCGCATCCAGAAGTTTGTAGGCTTCTTCGACGTTCTTGGCTTCGCCAGCCACACCGCGGAGGTAGATGGTCGCCATGTTGCGGCGGGCTTCGTTGAGGCCCTTGCCGGCAGCGTCCTTGATGTACTTCACGCCGATCTTCACCTGCTCAGTATCCTGGCTCGAGGTGGCGAGGATGCTGCCGTAGGTGTTCATGGCCTGGAGCTGCCCCTGATCTGCGGCCAGCTTGAAGTACTCCATCGCCTGCACCACACCGTTCTGCTGGTTGCTCTGGCGGAGGAAGTGCCCCATGGCGTACTGGGCGTCCTTGTCCTTGCCCTTGTCGGCCAATTCCTTGATGGCATTGATGGTGTCCTGGAGGCTCTTGCCGGTCGCGGGCTGTTTGCCCTCGGCAATCAGTGCCTGCGCGTCTGCCAGCGCCTGCACATTCTGGACCATGGCGGTGCTTGGACTTTTCCACTCGGCGGTGTCAAGGCCGAGCGCAGCCACCATCGCGGCCAGCTTGATGTTGATGATACTTTGCAGCATAGGTTTGGTATGGATAAATGAGGAGGCTTTTGACCCGCAGACGGGACAAGCGCTCATTTTTGGCGAAAAGGCCTTTCTAGTGCAAGTAATTCCAGAAAGAAACTCTCAAGGCGTCCCCGGGGGATACTTTGGAATCCGCGGATTTTCCGTTGCATTTGCCCGATGGCTGCTGGCACGATTGAGGCATTCATGGAATCAACGTTGCGAGCAACTTTCGCGCAGGCACGCGTCCACGGGGCGGCTTTGCGGCACCGGGTGAGGCAGGGCGTGCTGGAGGGCAGGTTGATGACCACCACCATCGCGGCCTTCATGGCGCTGTACATGGTGGCGGCATACATCCTTGTGAATCACGGCCTGCACTTCGTTCACAACCTGCCGCTTCTGGGCCCGCTCCTCACGGAACGCATGCTTTACCTGCTGTTCTTCTTCTTTTTTCTCATGCTGGTAATCTCGAACTCCGCGATCACCGGCATCAGTCTCTTCCGCAGGCAGGAAACGGGCTGGCACCTCAGCCTGCCCATGCCGCACAGCAGCATCGTGCTGTGGCGTACGGTGGAGGGCCTGCTGCTTTCCAGTTGGGGCTTGCTGCTCTTGAGCGCGCCCATCCTTGTCGCCTTTGGAAATGTACTGGATGCGAATGCCTCGTTCTACGTCCAGAGCCTGCTTGCCGTCATCGCGCTCATTTCCGTGGCGTCAAACATCAGCTCCTGGCTGCTGCTCTTCGTCGTGCGCTGCTACCGTCCCTGGTGGCTGAAGGCGGCGATGGCGCTTGGCATTCTGCTCGTCGTGGCGATTTCATGGCAAATCCGTGAGCAACAGACCA
This sequence comes from Roseimicrobium gellanilyticum, assembly GCF_003315205.1. Classification (NCBI taxonomy): domain Bacteria; kingdom Pseudomonadati; phylum Verrucomicrobiota; class Verrucomicrobiia; order Verrucomicrobiales; family Verrucomicrobiaceae; genus Roseimicrobium; species Roseimicrobium gellanilyticum. The sequence goes on from NZ_QNRR01000002.1 coordinate 207,822, forward strand.
CGCGTCTCATCTCGAGCGACGTCGCTGCGAACGTGAACCAACTGCTGCGGCACACCAAGCTCTGCACGCATCCCTTGCTGCCCAGTTCGTGGGTGGCGGAGGTGGTCATCTCCAGTGGCAGGGGATTGCCCGGTCGCTCCTGGTTCTACCTGCTCACGCTCATCAGCTACGCGCTCGTGGTGTGGCTGCTCACCCGCTGGCTCGCAGGCCGCATCTTCTATGATACATGGAACATGGCCATGGCGAGAATGGAAGGCCGGCAGCTCGCGAGAGGGCAGAAGGTCTTCGGCGCACGTGGGCACAGCGGTCTGCGCAGATGGTTCTCGGTCATGGGCCGGCAGACGCAGGCGCTGGTGATGAAAGATGTTCGCATCTTTCTGCGAGAGCCCATGCAGTGGGGCCAGTGCGCGCTCATCTTTGGCCTGCTGCTCGTGTACACTTCAAACCTGCGCCACCTGAGCTATAACTATCGCGATCCACTCTGGAGCTCGATCACCAGCTACCTGAATCTCACGGTGTGCTGCCTCGCGATGTCCACGCTGAGCACGCGTTTTGTATTTCCCCAGTTCAGCCTCGAAGGGCAGCGGCTCTGGATCCTGGGACTGGCTCCCTATCCCCTGACCAAAGTGCTGAGTCAGAAACTGTGGCTGAACGTCTGTGTCGTCACGCCCGTGACCACCCTGCTGGTGATCATTTCCTCGTTCAGTCTAAAGCTCTCAGTTGAGCGTTCTGCCTTCTTTGTCATGGCGATCATGATGCAAACGGTGGGGCTCAATGCGCTCGCTCTCTCCCTTGGCGCCCTGCTGCCAAATTTCCGTGAGACGAACTCTGCAAAGATCGTGTCCGGCTTCGGAGGCACGCTGTGTCTGGTGCTCAGTTTCTTCTACATCGTGCTCACTGTGGGCGTGCTCATCGTGCCCGCAGTGCATCGTCATGCCGCATTGGCAAAAGGTCTCGTGTTTCCCGAACTTGGACGTCCGGAAATATTGAGCCTTATGGCAGTGTTCATATTAACAGTTTTCTCCGGTGGAGTGCCGTACTTTTTCGCGTTCCACCGAACAAAACGATTGGCAAATTTAGGAAATCCGTAATACTTAGAGGAGCAAATCAACTGCTCCTCTTATGCCGAAGGTAACCAGCTTCTTTGACGAACAGGACGCTCCTGAACTTCGCTTCGAAGAGCCGGAAGTGGCACATAACAGGCTGCCTAAACGCGCTGCCAGCTATGCTGCTGCCACGACCATGCCCGCCGTGGGCATCTCTCCGGATTCAGCCGTCGAGCTGAAGCACAAGCAGGCCATGGCCCTGAAGCTTCAGCAGGAGCTTGATCGCACCCAGCGTGAAGCTCGTGAACTGGAACTGCGCCAGCAGAAGGAAGACCGTTTCCACGATGGCCGCCGCGATATGTGCGAGCGTCTGAGCCGTGGTCTGGCGAAGCTCGATCGTGAGTTGCACAACTCGCAGAAGGCCGTGGAGGAAATCTCCGTGGCTCGCGAGGTGTATCAACACCACCTCGATACGCTGCGCAATATCTCGCCCGAGTCCATCAAGCAGAACCATGACGAGGATGTCCTCGATCATGCCGTAGGTGCAGTGGAGGACGCCGAGGCGGAATTCGCCAAGGCCAATCACCGTCTCGCCAGTGTGATGCCTGGTGTGGCCCAGCACATCGGCACTCCCGGTGCCCTGCCGCAGGACTTCGGCACGTGGTTCCGCATTGGCTTCGCCTTCACGCTTCCTCTGGCGATTGCCGCCACGATTTTCCTCATCGCTCTCAAACTCCTAGCCTGAAACTCCCCATGGCCGGAAACAAACGCATGCGCAAGCGCGCGCCCCAGAACTCCCCAATGCTCCCTTTCATGGAAGAAAGCGAGCCGCGTGATGTGGCTTCCCTTCAGAAGAAGGCGAAGCAGATCCAGCGCAACATGCACCGCCTGAAGGTGGAGATGGCTGCGGATCGCCTGGGCTTCCCCGTGGGCAAGCCCCGCAAGATGACCTTTGCCCAGGCGCAGGCAAAGCGCCGTCGCTTCATGGTGCAGGCCGCCGAATTCATGATCACCGCGGTGCTCTTTGTGGGTGCCTGCGCATGGCTCTACCAGTGGTGGCTGGCGCGCCAGGGGGCGTAGCAGCCTGCGCTGCGAGCGCGAAGAAAGTCTTTTGGGTATATCATCCTAGGGAGTGATATACCCATTTTTTTGGACCACGGTTGATGCAGCCAGAGACCCCATGAGCGGGAACACCTCGTTCCCGATGGGGTGAAATAGCCCCTGATACACCATTCCACGCACGCTTGTTGACGGGAACGAGGCGGTCCCATTCCCAGGGCATGAAAAGCGATCAGGCGAGGACTGTTCTTCTCAACCAAACAGCTCTGTCACCGGCTGGCCCTTGTCGGCCACGGTGAAGGGGCGCTTGCTTGGGGAGTAGAGCACCGCATCCAGTGGCAGGCCCAGGGCATAGGCGATTGTCGCATTGAAGTCGGGCACGGTCATCTTGTTCTCGGTGACTTCGATGCCCTTGTCCGTCTTGCCGTAGACCTGACCGCCCTTCACGCCACCGCCCCACAGGACGCTGCTGAAGGCCTTCGGGTAGTGGTCGCGTCCCGAGTTCTGGTTGATCTTCGGTGTGCGGCCGAATTCACTGGTGAGCACCACCAGGGTGTCCTCCAGGAGTCCGCGACGATCCAGATCGCCCAGCAAGGCGCTCAGTCCCTGGTCGAGTGTGTCCAGTTTCTCAGGCAGACGTGTGTAGATGTCCTGGTGCATGTCCCAGCCGCCGAGGGTCACCTCCACAAAGCGCACGCCGTGCTCCACCAGCCGGCGAGCGAGCAGACAGCCCTGACCAAAGGAGTCATTGCCGTAGAGATCGTGCATGTCCTCGGGCTCCTTGTTCAGGTCGAAGGCGGCGAGGTCCTCGCTCTTCATCACGTTCACCGCGTCGCGATACACGTCCGCATAGGCCCGCACGTTGTTGTAGTGGTAGGCGGCCTGGAAGTTCTGGTCGAGCTTCGCGGAAAGGTTCAGGCGATAGTCGAAATCATTGTCCGTGAGAGAGGCGAGACGATGGCTGTTCTGCAGGCCTGCCGCAGGGTTGTTCACGATGAGCGGTTGGAACGCTGCCTCAAAGAAACCGCCGCCGGGATGCTTGCTGTCACCGGTGATGATCACGCTGCCGGGCAGTGCGCTGTTGCCCTTGCCCTGGAACTTCTGCAACCACGCGCCCATGCTGGGGTGCCGTGTGGCGCCGCGCATGGTGTAGCCCGTGTGCTGGAAGTAGTTCCCCTGGGCGTGCGCTCCCTGCGTGCTGGTGAGGGAATTGATGACCACCCCATGGTGCATCATCTTCGCCGTGTTCGGCAGCAGCTCGCCAATCTGCACGCCATCCGCGGAGGTGGCGATGGTCTTGGTGTCACCCATGGTATCCGCTCCGGGCGCACAGCCGAAGGTATCGAGGTGCGTCATGCCACCGCTCATGTAGAGGTAGATGACATTGCGTGCCGTGCCGACCTGCTTCGCCTTGGAGGCGCCTTCGAAAGGAGCGGCAGAGGCACGCGGAGCGATGGCTCCCAATACTGAGACCCCGAGGCAGGTCTTCGCCACATTCATGACGAAATCGCGACGGGTGAGTTCGTCAGCTCTGAGAAGGTCCGTTTTCATGGATGGAGAGGGTGGGAACTGGGACTGCGACTGACTTGGGAGACTTGTGGGAAACTACTGGATGAAGAGGAACTGGGAACCGGTGAGCAGCGCGTGCGTCACATCATCCACGGCCTTGTCACCGCGCTGCTGAATGACTTGTGCCAGTACCGCTCGCTCGTTGTTCGTAGGCTGGCGGCTCAGGAAGGAGAGATAGAGGAGCTCCAGCTTCTGCTGCGGCGTGTCTGCATTCTTCAGATCCTGGCTCAGTTTGGAAAGCGGATTTCCCAACACTTCGGAAGCAGGGCCATTGAGCAGGGACAGTGCTTGCGGCACGGAGGCATCGTCGCTCGCGTTCTGAATGAGCTCGCGATCCGATTGACCGAAGGTGCGCAGGAAGTGGCCGGGCTTGGCGGGCGAGGGGAGTTCCGAGGCGCGCGCATTCAGGGAAAGACTGCCTCCCATTTTCATGGCTTCGCGACGCTCTTCCTTCGAGAGGGCGGCGAGTGCCGCCTTGTCATAGGCGCTCATGCCCTTCTTGTCGGGTTGATAGCCCCTGCGAAGGTCCTGGGCGCGTTCCTCACCGAGCAGGGCTTCGAGCACGTCGTTGGAGTTGCCCTTGCGGAGGCGCGCGGCTTCGCGGGCCAGTTTCTGCGCCGCATCCGGATTGCCACCGCTCTCGCGCATCTGCTTGGCCTGCTCGGTGAGCTCGGCAATCCTCTTGTCCGTTTCCACGCGTGCCGCATTGCCCTGCTTGGCGACTTCCACGAGGGCCTCGGGTCCCTTGGAGTTGACCGTGTTCAGGAACATGCTGAGATCATCAAGGTACTGGTGCAGACGCACATTGTCGTCCTCCACGCGGTCATCGATGTTTCCTCTGGAGAGCGTCACCATGGAGTCCCACACCTGCTCGGCGCTCATGCGGCGCAGGATGGGACCGGTGAAGTGGTAGGTCTCGCCCAGCGGCACTTCCGTGGCGGTGGCCATGCGCTGATAGGTATCTGTGTTGTACAGCACGCGGAGGAAGGACTTCAGCGAGTACTTCTTCTCCTGCATGAGCGTGGTGAGGTACTCCATCAGCTCGTTGTTGGAGGGCACCGTGGAGTCCATCATCTCGTCCACCGGCTCGATCAGGCCGATGCCGAAGGCCTTCTTCCACATGCGATTTGCGATCACTGTGGTGAAGCGGGGATTCTCAGGTGAGGTCATCCACTTGGAGAAAGCGTCAAGACGCGTGGGGCTGCCGGCGATGTCCGCCTCATGGCCGAAAAGCACCTTGGGCTGGATGGACTGGCCCGCCTTGCCATCGGGATACTTGTAGTCCGCCGGCAGCGTGGGCAGCTTGTCCGTCCAGGAGATGCTGGTGTAGCGCAGCGGCTTCATCACATCCTGGAAGGACTTGCGCACCATTTCCACATCGGCGCGGCTGAGTTGCGGCTTCTTCGCTTCTTCGGCCTCGGTGGCCTCCATCTTCTTGCGCTGCTCGGCCATGTAGGCCTTGCGCTGGTCCTTGGTCATGTTCTTCAGCGCGGCGCGGTCGACGTCCGGAGCCTTGGCGCCTTTCTTGCCCTTGGGGGCCAGGCTCTTCAGGGCGTTCTTTTCATAGCCCCGGGTGTCCATGCCGTAGGTGAAGGCGGCCATGCCGTAGTAGTCCATCTGCGTCCACTTATCGAAAGGATGATTGTGGCACTGGGCGCACACGATTTGCGTGCCCAGGAAGACCTGCACGGTGTAGGCAAGGTGATCGAGCTTGTTCTCGTCTCGCATGTAGAAGCCGATGGAGCCGCTGTCCCACACGCCACCTTCGGTGGTCATCAGGTTGCGGACAAATTGATCATAGGGCGTGTTCGCCTTGAGCTGCTTCTTCAACCACTCCTCATAGGCTTCCGCGGTGACACGGCCCTTCACATTGTCCGTGAGGCGCAGCACGTCCGCCCAATAGTTGAACATGTTGCTCGTGTAGCCGTCGCTGCCCAGCAGCTTGTCAATGAGCTTGGTCTTCTTCGCCGGGTCATTGGAGCGCACGAATTCCTGAGTCTCCTCTGCGGTGGGGATACGGCCTGCGATGTCCAGGTACAGCCGGCGCACCAGCACTTCATCGGTGGCGGGTGGGTTGGGCTTCAGGTTGTTCTTCTCCCATTCCTTGGCCAGGATGGCGTCAATCTTCTGAGCCTCCGGCAGAGCGGCAGCATGGAGGGAGACGGCGCTGGAGATGGTCAGCGCGGCAAGGGCTAGGATCGCTTTCATGAGCGGAGCAGGTTGAGTATTCACCTAAGATTTGCCCGGAAACGACGCCTCTGGACGTTTCTTAATTCGATTTTGCGAAATTTTTTCTCTGGGGGGCAGAGGCAGGGGCGGCAGGGGGTATGGTGTTTATACACCATTTTGGGTGGAGGGTCCAGTGAAGTCCGTGGGAGGGGGAGGGGAGGAACCGCAGAGGACGGGGAGGTCGCAGAAGGGGGATATAGAGTTGATGGCCGAATGTTGATGGTTGATAGCCTGATACTGAGTGCGATGTGCCAATTGACCAGAGAGAACTTGGGGGTGACGTACAAATGCGTCCTGCGAAGTCTTCGCCCCTTGCTTTTCTTCCACTCCTCACGAAGCGTCGCTTCTCCCGTACGGCAAGAAATCCAAACTCAACCCACTATCAATAGTGACTTGGCCACCGCTTTCTGAGTTCGCGTTTGTTTCCGGCAGAGCGGCGACAGCCGAAGATGTTTCCGCCGGTCGTGCGGTGTTTGTACTTCAGGACACCGGCCAGCCGATTGGAGAGCCTATCAACATCATAGTGCCGCAATACGCGCTTCACCGCGACGAGGTGTCCGGCACACAGACACATTGCGTTATCATTCAGGCAGAGCAGGCACGAGGTCAGCGTCTTGTTGGTGCCTGTGTGCTTTCCGACCATTCCGTCATGGCCGGGCTTTTCTCTGAGTTTGAGCTTCTTGGCACAACTCCTCTATCAACCAACAAATAACCGTAACGCCTATGCGAGCGCAGCAACGAGCCCGGACATTGTGCCTTGGTTGCCATCGTAACGTCACGCGGGCCGGGTCGCTGATAGGCCGCTAGGCCGCTTCCCGCTCACCGTGATGCGCGACAACAACTTACCCAAAGACGTTGCCGTCCTTGTCGAAGCGGAGCTTCACTCGAGCGAGCGTGTTGTTTGGACGGGACAGCCGATTCCGGGGCGCTTTGCCTGGCGCGGCATCGGCGACGTTTTGTTCGGCATCCCATGGACTGCCTTTACCATCTTTTGCATGGTAAAAGGTGACGACTCTTCGAAGCTGTTCGGCCTTCCGTTCTTGCTTATTGGTGTCTGGCTGCTTTCTGGCCCCTACCGCATGCGACTCAAGGCGGCTCGAACGGCTTATGTCGTTACCGACAAGCGCGCACTGATTCTCGAGGGCGATTGGTGTCGATCGACTGCCATTCGATCATGTGAGCCGCAGCATCTCGGCGACATTCGCTGCGTGCAGAAACCTGATCGCTCAGGTGACATCATTTTCGGGTGCACTGCGATCAGCAGTGACGAGATCGCTGACTACGGATTTCTTGGTATCCACGATGTGAAGCACGTGGAGACACTTGTCCGACAACTCTCGAAGGTGGCCATCAACGACGGCGCCTAACCAAGCGCTGCAGCCAACCCGCTGGGCGGCGGAGCCTGGGGACGAAACCGATCACTTTTGTCTCGCCCAGTGGTTGGCTGAGCTTTAGCGTTCCACCAACTTGAGCATCATGAGTGAATCTGAGGAACTCATCATCTATCCTGTGCCAAGTCTCGTAGCTACGCTCCTCAATCGGGGGCGTGCAAAGGGAAGTCCACTCACCGAACAGGAGGTGATTCAGATTCATGACGTTTGTCCGTCGATTGCTCTTCGTCCCGATCAGGTGCGCCAAATTGAGGATCAGCGAGGCTACAAGGACATTGATCCCGAAAACTGTTGGGAAGAGTGGCAAGAAGCCCGAAAGGACCTTATCAATGACGAATCAACCGAGGTCTAACCAAATGCTACAGCAAACCCGGTTTGAATGTCGTGGTTGCAATCGTAACGTCCCGCGGGCCGGGTCGCTGAGCTTGCGTTGCTCGCCTCAAAAATATGAATCGCTGGAGAACCATCATCAATCTAGTCGTAGTCGCTCTCGTGGCGCTGCCGATGGACGCGTTTGCCGAAAAGGAAGGGGATGAGCCGGAGCCCCAGAACAACGTGATTCCGGCGGTTAAGAAGGCCATCGGTCCAGGTGAACTGTACTGGCTTATGGATCGAGCCTGTGTTCATGGGGACGCCATGAGTGTGCAGATGCTCCTCAACGCCGGAGCGGAACCGGATGGCGTGAACGACTACAAGCATTTTGAGCGGTTCGAACCCACGTGGCATCTTCATCAAGCGGCGTATGGAGGTCACGTGGAGGTGGTCGAGATGCTGTTGAAGGCCGGAGCGACAGTCGATCTCCCGTGCGGTGAGGGAGAGACCGCACTGTTCATGGCCGTCTATCAGAACCGGGCGGCCGTGGTGCGGCGCCTGCTTGAGGCCGGCGCCAATGCGAGCCTCAAGGTCAATGGCAAGACCGCGATCGAAGTCGCTCGTGAAAAGGGACTTCGCGATGTCGTCTCCATTCTTGAACACGCTGCGGAATCGAAACAAAAGGGCGGACAAGATGGCGCTGGGCAACCGGCTACCCGTTCCGAGCCGCCTTCGAAGGGTGGCAATAAACCTCAACCAGCATCTGCATCGGAGGGACGCGCCCGGTAGCAGATGCCAGGTCTCCGACGTTTGGCAAAGATCTCGTCTCGATATGCCCTCTGCCGCTGCCTACATCGACAGGCTGACTCCTGAGCACGTGGTGGCTGCCCAAAAGGCGGGCAAGTCCTGCGTTTTTGCCCGTTAACATACGTTTTCGGCTTCTTTTCCTGAATGCCTGCAACGCTGAAGCTGGTAATGGCCTGAAAATGTGCCTGCTGTAGCGGGTTCGAATTCTCCTGCGTGGTTGCAGGCAATTTGTATGTTAGGTGACTTCTACTCGTGAGCCTCGATCGAATCCTTCTACTGTGTTTTTCCATCTCGGTGTTCGCTGGCCTCACGTACGGCGCGACGCGGTTCATGTTCCTCCTCGATCGTCCCACTTTAGGCGCCACATGGGGTTCTACGTCAGCCGACGAGTCGCGGGTCGATGGATTTTATTTGGGAACTTACACCCCGGACAAGCGACAGATTGTACTGCGTGACTCGTCCCTTGTCACGATCCCCGATGCGTGGATCGAGCACGCGTGGAGTGCCCAGCTTACACTGCTTCTTAAGGACACCAAGCGACGCGCCGAAGGCCACTACTTTAACATCCCGATTCCTCGCCAACCCGGCTCCGAGTCCGCCTACTTCATCGAATTGGCCGACCCAGATGAGCCAGTCATGTACTATACCGTCCCGGCGGGCTGGCAGGCAGAGTTCGATGCCCTTCCTGCAACGGTGACCGTTGCCGTCAAAGAAAAGAAGCAGGGTAGCGATTCGTGGGAAGACGCCATCACTATCGACACCATCAAGTTTTCCCGTGCATTTTAGAATGTCGCTTAACCATGGGCTGCAACGGACGGCCGCGGGCTGGCGCTGAGCTTGGAGTCGTTAGGCCCACTTGAGCGATCATCACACCATACGCCGAATTCCATGACGATAGAAGACTGTTACAAGAAGTATGGAGAGCCGCTTTACGTCGGTTCCAAACATTTGATCTGGAAAGACAAGGAGCAGAACAGGGCCTTCAAAGCAACACGCCCCGGCTACCTTACCGGGGGAAGTGTCATCATCACTTCCCAACCATGGCACGAGCCGGCTGACGCCTCTTCGCCTCACCCATCCACCGCAGAGATGATCGAGTGCCTGCAACGTTTTGGCTTTTCACAAGTGAACTCAAACGATTGGCAGCATGCGAATGGGACCATGGCGAGGAATGTAAAGCCCGGCGATTTCATCAAGACGAAAGAACGCGTCGTTCCCATCGATGTTCACCTCGAGAAGCCATGACGATGTGGCTTCCTGAGTGACAGCGTGCGGAATTCATGCGTTAGGGGTGAGCGCAAAGGGACAGACAAATGGAGTTGCGTCGTTTCCCTTTTCGAGCGTGGCAGATACGACTCCAAACTCCCCAAGTTCATCCCCTACCGTCCCAAGGGCTAGCCATGCGTTGCAGCCAATCCGCCAAGGCCGCCGACGTCTGCACATGAATGCGAACACTTCAGTGACGCCCGGCGGTTGGCTGAGCTTTTGTCGGTCGGCTGCTGAGCCTTTTTCCCCGTGACCAAGAAAATTGAAAATGAATGTCCTGAAGTCGCTCGCTTGTTCGTCGTAGCATTGAACGACCCGAAAACCATCAACCTAATTGCAACGAACAATACTATGACAAGTTCCATCCGCACCTGCCTCTGGTTCCGCGACGGGCGAGGCCGTGAAGCTGCTGAATTCTACTGCTCCCTGATCCCAGGAAGCCGGATCGAGAAGACCTTTTCTGCCGACGCCGGACATGGTGCCTTCTCGGTGATTGACTTCTCGCTGGGCGGAGTGCCCTACCAGATACTCGACGCCGGACCGATGTTCACGCTGACTGAGGCGGTGTCGATTTCCGTGGCGACGGACGATCAGGCTGAGGCGGATCGGCTTTGGGCGGCGCTGACCGCGAATGGCGGCGAGGAAAGCCACTGCGGATGGCTCAAAGACCGCTACGGGGTGTCGTGGCAGGTTTACCCCAAGCGGCTGACGGAGTTGACGACGAGTCCTGACAAGGAGGTGTCCGCCAAGGCGATGGCAGCCATGATGAAGCAGATGAAAATCGACATCGCCGAGATCGAAGCAGCGGTTCGTGGCTAGAAGAAGTGCACGGCCCAACCAGACGTCGCAGCCAACCCACTGGGCGGCGGCGTCTGGAAGCGGAGGCGATGACTTTTGTCTCGCCCAGCGGTTTGCTGAGCTTTAGCGTTGGGTAAGTTGGCCACGTTCCTTTTCATGAGTAAGTCCACCACCATGAGGACTAACCATGCGCTGTAGCTGCAACTCCGCTGGCGTTTACTCGAAAGTATCAGTAATAGACGCTTTCCTATTTCATCTGTTTACGTCAATCTTTTGCGATATGGCGGACAAATGTAAGTTTTGCGGATCGTCTTCTTATGGCACGTGCTCCAGCAGTCCACACAAGCGACACGAGCATATCGGGAACTCCCGGAGCTGTGTTTTCTGTGGTTCATCATCCTACGGATCTTGCTCTTCGAGTCCGCATCGCAAGCACCAGCACGGACATGGTGAGAACAAGTGCATTTTCTGCGGCTCAACCTCAAGTGGCTCGTGTTCGTCCAGTCCGCATGGACGACATGAAAAGTAAGTCCGGCCTTCAGTTCGCATGATCTCCTCCAACGTTTCTCCGCGACTTGTCTGACAGTTCGCAACTCTGACGCAAAAAATTCATTTCATTCTTGGGACGAAGTTGGGAAGGCGGTTCGTCCTTGATGGTCTACTTGAACCCGGTGCTAGGCGCTCGCGCACTGATGGTAGAACGAACGTCCCTTGCGGGCCGGTTGGCTGAGTTGTAGCGTCCGGCGAGTTAAAACCGGAGACAGACACCATGGCTATATCGTCCCGAGCACAGAAACTTGTCGCCGAGATCACGAACGGAAACGTGAAGCTGGGTGACCTGAAAGCGCATGGCAAGGTGATCAAGAAGGACCACCCTCTTGCCATGGAGCTTTGGTCAACGGGCGAGTTCTACCCGCGTCTGCTCGCGACCCTCATCTTTGATAACAAGCTGCTCTCGGAAGAGGTCCTCAATGAGCTGGCCTCGGACATGCTTGGGCATGACCTGACAGAGCGCAGTCAATTGGCTGATTGGTTGCTGGCGAACCAATTGACGAAAGACAAGAAGCTGGTCGCTCTGATGGCGGTGTGGGAGGGGAATTCTTCCCCGATGCTACGGCGCTTGTTCTGGTATCACCAGGCGCGTTTGCGCTGGGTCGGGCAGGCGCCTCCTGGGAATAGTGCCGAGCTGCTCGATTCCCTGGAAAGCAACATGGCGGCTGAGGAACCGGAAGTGCAATGGGCGATGAACTTTTGCGCGGGCCAGATTGGGGTGCATGAGCCGAAGTTTCGAGCTAGATGTATCAAGCTTGGGGAGGCCCTGGGGCTCTACAAGGACGAGCATGTGGCCAAGAATTGCACGCCGTCTTACCTGCCTGAGTTTATCAGAATCGGGTGGCGAAGCGTGAGTGAGGGCGAATAGTCAGTTAGGACAAATGACTTCGTTGGCCAGCCAGAGTGAAATGGTTCATCAAGACTTGCGCGATAAACCGGCAAGTTCCGGAGCAATGCGAATTGGCGAGACGTTCGAAACAGACCCAGTGTCCTTCTCCTGGACCCCTTCAGGGTCCCAGTGCTTTTAACGTTTACCCAAGGTGTCGGTCGCTATGGCTCCCTAACCTTGGGCTGGGCTCCTACAGTCCTTCAGACTGCAACTTCGAGTCAGGTCACGCTGCAGACAGGGGCCCGAGAGGCCACATCGCTAGTTACGATGCAGGATGTGTACGGCGGGTAGGAATACCCGCCGACCGCTGTCCGGTCAGAAGACCCGACTTCCTGTTGGGGCGCCATCACTTTTCCACGGTGATGGCCAGTTTTACGATGCCGTCATCAATGTGGATCACGTTGTCCAGGACCTCGATCTTCGGTTGGTGAGGGAGGGCTTCTTGGAAGAGCGGCCTGCTTTGGTAGAGAGTAACCAGTTGGTCGTCCGCACGCCGCATCTGTACTTTCCACTTGTTGGACTCCATGAAACCGACGCCGTGGTAATCAAAATAGGAAATGCCCACCACCTCATGTCCGGCCACGTTTCCGCGATAGAAGGTTTCCAGTTCCTGGTAGTGGTGCTTGGTGGCCAAGGCATAGAAGACGAATACGGTCCCAACAGCGAGACCTCCGATGACCGTGCCCAGAAGGGTGAACAACAGTCTTGTCCTAGTCGTAGTCTGCATGGGGGATTTTAGCCTCGATCGACGAAGAGGAAGAGGGACGCGACCTCTGCGGGTCGGGCAACCGTAGGACGGTGAAGGAAGCATCTCCTTCAGGCAAGGGCCAATCTGTTCATCTGCATGGAGGGGCAGGTACGGAAACGTCACTTGCCCCACTCTTGTGCGCATTCCAAGGCCCCTTCATTTCACGGGACAGGACTGTCCCAGTTTGCAGGGCGTAGGATGTCCAAGATAGCTGTCGGTCTAAATTTTTATCTAGCCCTGAAGTGTAGGAGCAGAATTCATTCTCGGTTCCATTCAGTCTAAGAATTGCGCTCCTCTATCGTCCACATCACCAAACTTTGCGAAAAGAAGCGGTTTTGAGGGGCAAAGGCCAAAAAATCTGAAAAATTTGCTAATTTTTGCTAGCACTCATATTGACCAAATACTCGAACGAGTGAAATTACTATAACAATGGCAGAGCGTTACGAGTTTGTCCGAAAAGTCGCCCAAGGCGGCTTTGGTGAGGTGTATACCGCCCTCGATCGCACCCTCAAGCGGGAGGTGGCCATCAAACGGCTGCTGAACAAAAATGATGGTGCGGCAGAGGAAGAAGCTGAGGCAGCATTCCAGCGGGAGGCCCTCGTCCTTGCCGCCATGCAGCATCCGAACATCGTCCAGATCTTCGACTTTGACCGTGATGAGGACGGCACCTTCGTGGTGATGGAGATGCTGGAGGGCAAGACCCTCAAGGAAGCGCTCGACCGTGGCGCGCTCACCTGGGAGGACTTCACGCGTCTCGTTCGCCAAACGCTCGATGCGATGGTGGCCGCACATAAGGCGGACATCCTTCACCGCGACCTGAAGCCGGAGAACATTTTCCTGAAGCGCACCATCACCGGTTCCTGGACGGTGAAGGTCCTCGACTTCGGTCTTGCCAAGCTCTCACAAACGCCCAGCCGCCAGACCATGGACGGCAAGGGCAACGTCTTCGGCTCCATCTATTACATGGCGCCGGAGCAGTTCCGCCGTGAGCCGCTTGATGCCCGCACGGACATCTATGCGCTCGGCTGCGTGTTTTATCAGGCGCTGACCCAGCGTTTCCCCTTTGAGGGTGAAAACATGGCTGGCACCATGGACGCCCACCTCAACCATCAGGTGAAGTCCGTGGAGCAGCGTCGCAAGGACACTCCTCCTGCCATTGCCGCCTGGCTGAACCGGATGATCTCGCTGGATCGCAATGAGCGTCCCTCTTCCGCGAACATGGCGCGCCGCGAGTTCGACGAAGCTCTGGAAGGCAAGGTGCCTGCTCCGGTCCTGAAATCGGCTGCCGCCGCTGTCTCCCGTCCGTCCTCCACGCCCACGCCGCCTCCGGCGCCGGTGGCCCGCCCGCCGATGTCAGGCGCGTCCGCTCGCCAGGCTGCCTATGCCGCGAATGGCTCCGGCATGTCCGGTGGTACCGCTGTGGCAGCACCGCCTGCTGCCCCCCGCGCGACGCACTCTCAGCGCAGCGCCCCGGCTCGTGCGACTTCCGGTGTGGTCACGGTGAATCCGCGTGTGCTCTCCACTGCCGCAGTGACCCGCCCCGCCGAGGCAAAGACTGGGTGGAAGAAGCACCAGAACCTCATCCTCGCAGGTGTGCCCGTCTTGCTGGCAGGTGGTTTCTTCCTTTTTCTCAGCCAGCGCAGTGACGAGGGAAAATCCTCTGCCGGCGTGAAAACGGAGGCGACCTCGAAGCCTGTCTCGCCCGCAGCTCCTGCTTCGCCGCCGAAGCCTTCCGAGCCACCCATTCCCACGGCCCTGTCTCTGACCTTGCCCTTCGAGGACAAGCTCACCTGGCGCTTCCGGGGAGGCGTGGAAATCTGGAACCAGGGTGACAATGGCCAGCAGGGTCGCAAGACCCCGCTCAGAAACCAGCGCATCCACTCTTGGAGGAATCTGGCTCCCAGCTTGAAGGAAGTGTACATGAGGCCGCACGGCTCCGTCACAGACAACGCGCCGAATGTGTCGGTGGGGGATATCAATGGTCCTGGTACGGAGTCTGCACGCCTTGGTTTCAATGGCAATCAGGGCATGCGCCATCAGCTGGACTCCAGTGTCGGGCTGAAAGCTCCGGGTAACGGCGTGTCCGGCTCGAAGGGCGTTACCCTCGCGGCAGTTTTTCGTGCCAATGCCTCGAAAAAGGACAAGTCCATCCGTCCGCTGCTGGTGAGTTCCAGCTTCTCAAAGGATTCCATCAGCATTCACCACAGCCACATCGCCGGGCAGTATTGGGTGCGAGTGCAGCATGGGCCGGATCTCGTGCTTCCGCTGGTGCGTCCGAAGCAGTTTGAGGCCAAAGGTTCCCCCTGGGCGTGGTCCGTGGTGGTGGCAGTCTGGAATTCCGCTGAAGGCAAGATCCGTCTGTCCGTGCGCTCGCCTGATGGTCAGGTGGTGAAGGCGGATGAGATCACGATTCCCAAGGGTATGCCCATGATGGACCAGATCACGATCGGTTACTATCCGCTGCCCTCGGATACCAAGCTGGAACCCAACGAGAAGTTCGATGGGGATATCGTGGATGTGGCTGTGTACCAGGACGCCCTGGACTCCGCCGGCCAGGAGAAGCTGATGAACGCGATGTGGGATTGCTATTTCCCGAAGCGGTAGAGGGTTTTTCCGCGCGCGCTGAGGTATACAGGCTTGCATCTCTGGGTTGTGCCTTGAGCACAACCCCGATTTCCTCGAGCTGATGTGAGGTGATGGCACGCGTGAGCTGGCTCATCCCGGTGATGCCTCAATGCTCAATGATGACCTCATCACCCACCGTGGTCATGGAGAAGAACTTCTTCGCCATCTCATGCGGCAGGCGGATGCAGCCGTGTGAGGCAGGGCGGCCGGTGACGTAGCCGCTGTGCAGGCCGATGGCGCTGCAGTTCAACCGGAGGAAGTAGGGCATGGGCACCTTGTAGATGGTAGAGGTCCAGTCCTTGTACTTGTTTGTGATGACGTAGCGCCCCGCCGGCGTCTCGTACCCACGGCGCCCGGTGGAGATCTTCGTCTCCAGCATGAGCTTGCCTTCCACCTCCAGTTTGGCCTTTTGATCCCTGAGGTTGATCGTGATCAGGATGTGCGGCTCCGTGTCCGGACTGCGTCCCAGCAGCAGGCGCATCACATAGAGGTAGCGACGGTCGGCGGCAAAGTTCAGCGCGTAGCGGTAGCGAGGCTGGGTGGCGATGCCCCGGTCCGCGCCGTGCTTCAGCAGCAGGGTCACTGCCTCCACATCGCCACGGGCCGAGGCGGCCATGAGCGGAGTTACGCGATGCTCGCGCTTCATCTCGGAGCGCAGGTAGCCATCTGGTACCAGTGTGAGGAATTCCGCACTTACAGGGCTGCCAAAAGCCTTGTTGGGATCACCGCCTGCTTCCAGCAGCACCTGGAGAAGGGTGGGGTGGCGGCGCAGGGAGGCAAGCGCCACTGGCGTGTGTTTGCCAAGACCCGGAGTATTCGGGTCGGCTCCATGGAGCACGAGATTGATGGCGATGTCCGGCCGGCCAGCGCGCAATGCCTGACAAAGCGGCGTATCGCCCGAGGAGGTCACCATCTGGCCGGAAGTGCCGGTGCGCAGCAGCTTGTCCACCAGCTCTGCGTCGCCCGATACCACGGCATCATAGATGGTCGGGGAGGTGTCCTGTTGAGGGACCTCCACAATGGCGCGGCGCGTCTCCACCACGGGCGGCCCTGCGGGATTGGAGTTTTGCAACACGGCCTCAGGCACCGCTTCCGCCTTGGGCACGGGACTCGTCGGCGTTTCACCTGCCCCTTTCACCTCACTGACCTCGGACATGCCGAGGGCGAGAAACAGCGTCAGTGGCGTGGCGGTGAAAAGGCGGCTTCTCATGGTCAGGTTTCCCTAGCAGACTGCTAAATCATTATGAAGTCGGTGGAAGGGTGTGCAAGTGGAGAGGCCGACGCTGATTTTGGTAATTTCAGGATCGCGCGTGACGCATCGGAAAAACGTTTTTTTGATTTACGGCAAATCGAAGGAAAGGGACGCGCGTTCTTGATGCGTTAAGGTGCGTCTCCCACACCATGACTTCTCTCAACCGTCGACAGCTCCTGAAACGCACGGCCGCCGCAGCCGCCAGTCTTGCCCTACCGCAAATCCCCATGCGAGCCGAGGATGCGCCCTTCAAGCTGAAGTACCTCACGGGCTCGGCCATGTACGGCGAGTTGCCCATCGATGTCGTCATCGCGGAAACGCCCAAGACCGGGGCGAAACATCTGGACGTCTGGCCGCGCAGGCACGGCTCCCAGCGGGAGCAGATGGATGAACTCGGCCACGACAAGGTGGCGGAACTCCTGAAGAAGCACGACGTGAAGCTGGAGGTCAGCACCCGCTACGACCTCGGTCCCTTCAAATTGCAGGATGAGTTCGCTGTCCTGAAAAAGTTCGGCGGCAGCATCATCGTCACCGGAGGCAAGGGGAAGGCAGGCCTCACCGGGGAGGAACTCAAGGCTGCGGTCAAAGCGTTCGCAGAAGAACTGAAGCCTCACCTGGTCAAAGCAGGTGAGCACGGCATCACCATCGCCGTCGAGAACCACGGGAAGAACCTTATCGAGTCGCCGGACTCCATCAAGTGGCTCGCCGAGTTCGGCGGTGACCTTCCGCTCGGCATTGATCTGGCTCCCTATCACCTCCCGCAGGACCCGGAACTCCTTGCCGGACTCATCCGCACGCTGGGCAGCAAGCTCTCCATCCTCCTCGCCTGGCAGTACGGCATGGGCTGCATGAAACCCATGCCCAAGGAGGAGGAACTCCAGCAGATGCCCGGTCGCGGCAAGCTCGACTTCGTCCCTCTGGTGAAGGCGCTGAAGGACATCAAGTTCCAGGGCTTCACGGAAATCTTCATGCACCCCACGCCACGCGGGATCCCGATTCTGCCCACGGCAGAGGAGACGACGAAGGAGATCATTCGTGCGAAAGACTATCTAGACGGCTGTGTTCGCGCTCTGTAGTTTTCTGGTGTCATGTCACTCGCGACGAGCTGGAAACGAATTTCAACACATCTCGAAGAGGCGCGTAGGCATTTGCCTGCGCAGCCTTTGTCAGGGGAAGAAGGTGGAAGGATTGAGTCATATACCGAGTTTCTTGACCACAATGAACTTGAGCTTGCCTTGGATGAGCTTGAGATGCTTGCATCGGCGAACACCGTGACCGAGTCCTTTTGGACTTCCATGCATGCAGCGGCGTGCGAGATGGGCCTCAGTCTGCGTGCTGAGCGATACAAAGCCAAGACTGGAACATACTCATCACCTGAACATTCATGAGCAAAGGCAAAGCTCTCATCGGCGTTGGCAAAACGATGACCGTTGCGCTGCTCGTCACGGTGATGGTAGGATGCGTTTCTCGGGGGTCGGAGCATGAAGGCAAGATTGCCTTGATCGACAGTCTTAACCTGACGGCTGCGGAACGCCAAATGCTTGAGCAGCGAGCCGCAAAGGGGGACGCCGCAGCAGCAAGTAGCTTGGGCAACTTCTACGCTCTCGTGTTGTGCGATGATGCCGTCGCGCTCCGCTGGTACAAGAGAGCTGCGGCTCTCGGCGGCAAGCAGGAACGGGAGACATATGAGTCCTTTGTATCGACCCTACACGACGATGAGTGAGCCCGGTCAGAGCAAGTTCGTACGCGAGACGTCCGTTGATTTCACGCCTCCTATTCCGGCAAAACTCGATTGACTCCTGACGCCTGATTCACGACTGCATCCCCAATACTCAACTCGAACACTTCTCCCACTCATCTACTCAAATTCTATGTCTCGCGGCAAAGTTCTCATCATCGTCGGCGACGCCACGGAAACCGTGGACACGTTGTACCCCTTCTACCGCCTCATCGAGGCCGGCATGGAGCCGGTGATTGCGGCACCGGAGAAACGCCGCTACCAGATGGTGCTGCATGAAGTAAAGCCCGGCTGGACCATCACGAAGGAGTGGGAAGGCTACAGCATCATGGCGGACATCACTTTCGCCGATATCAAGCCGGAGGAATACCTCGGCATCTTCTTCAGCGGTGGCCGCGCGCCGGAGTACATCCGTGAAGACGCGGACCTCATCCGCATCACGCAGTGGTTCTTCGACAACAACAAGCCCTGCGGCAGTGTGTGCCATGGTGTGGAGATTCCAGCGCGTGCCGATCGCGTCCGCGGACGCAAGATGGCCACGGTGGCGAAGTGCAAGTTCGACCTCGAGGTGTGCGGCGGCATCTACGTGAATGAGCCGAGCGTGGTGGATGGCAATCTCGTGAGCGGCCGTACCTTCCATGACAATGGTCACTTCGTGAAGCACTGGATCGCCCTGCTGGAAGAAGAAGCGAAGAAGCGCGGCAAATGAGGAATACGAGGGACAAGGGTCAGGGGACAAGGGGTAAGGGATGGCTCGTGGCCGTCTCCTGCCTTCTGGGTGTGTGGGTCGCTTGTCCCAAGGTGGCGGCGCATCCAGTACTGGCTGCGCCTCCGGACTATCCCTATGTGGGCGGCTTTGATCGCTTTACCGCGCAGGAGGATGATGATGCCAAGGTCGCGGAGGGTGGCTTGCTCTTGTTGAGCGAGCTGAACTGCGTGAGCTGCCACGCTCCTTCCTCGGAGTGGAAGGAACGTCTGCCCGGTCGTGCGAAGATTTCGCTGGATGGCGTGGGTTCACGTTTGGGTGAGGATGACCTCTGGCTCTTCATCCGTAGTCCGCAGCATCGGAAGAAGGGAACGCTGATGCCCGGCCTGTTCGCCGGGGAAGACCGTGACCCCAAGGCTGTCGAAGCCCTTGTCAGCTACCTCGCGACGTTAAAGAAGGAGCCAAGGAAGTTCCCCCAAGGGGACGTGGCACGTGGTCGTACACTGTATCACACCGTAGGGTGCGTGGCCTGCCATGATCCCGCAGCGGTGGCGGACTATCGCCCTGCAGAAGCTCCGGCGAATCTCGAAGTGGAAGAGCCCGGCCACCCTTCCTATCCCATCCTGCTCGCAGATCGGTATGATGCGAATGCACTGGCCGCCTTCCTGAAGGATCCGCTCAGCATCCGCAAGCATGGTCGCATGCCTTCCACGGAGCTCACGGATCAAGAGGCGGCGGATCTCTCCGCGTATCTCCACATCAGTCGCGAGCCCCTCGTGGTACAGGAGCGTACCCTGCTCGCCGTGCCGAAGCAGAGCGCGGAGGAGGGGAAGAGACAGTTCACCTCGCAGCGCTGTGATGCATGTCATGAGACACCCACTGTCGCCGAAGCAACGAAGGGCGAAGCTGCCCCTCGAGGAAAAGCCATGGCCGAACTGCGTGCGGGTCAGGGATGTCTCTCCAAGGAAAAGAAGGCGGGCACTCCCGACTACGGCTTGAGCGAGTTTCAGGTGAAGGCACTCACGCTGGCGCTGAAGTTGATCCAGGGTCCGGCCAAACCTGCGCCACAGACCGTCGCGCAGAAGTCGCATGATTTCCTCATCCGCATGGACTGCTATGCCTGCCATGAATGGCGCGCCACCGGCGGACTCGAAGAGGCGCGGGCGCAGTACCTCACCGTGTATGAGGCCGCTGCGCACTCGATGGGAGAAATCGGTCGTCTGCCTCCCAAGCTCGACAACGTGGGGCGCAAACTCACGCGCGCCTGGTTTGAAAAACTCCTCTGGGGCAGCGGTGGTGGTGTGCGCGGTTACATGACCACGCGCATGCCACGCTTCGGCAAGGAGAATACCCAGGACTTCATCGCCGGGTTCCAGGAGGCGTGCAAAGCAGAGAAGCCAGTCGAGATGGATACCAGCGGTCTCGCCAAGCATCATCGCGCCGAGAATGGCCGTACCCTCATCGGCGTGGGCAAGGGGGGGCTCGGATGCGTGTCGTGCCACGGACTGAAGGACCGCAAATCCCTCGGCGTGCCGGTGGTGAATCTCACGCACACGGCGCAACGCCTGCAGCCGGAGTACTTCAAGGAACTGCTTCTCAATCCGCAGGTCACCCAACCGGGTACCCTGATGCCGCCGCTCTTCATTGGCAGAAAAGCTGCGGACAAGGAAATTGAAATGCTATGGACCTATCTGAAGGAGCTTGATCAATCACGCCTCCCGGAAGGATTGCTACAGACGGGCGACTATGAGTTGAAGCCGGAGAAGACCGGCAAGCCCATCGTGTTCCGCACCTTCCTGGAAGGTGCCGGCATGCATGCCGTGGCTGTCGGTTTCCCCCAGCAAATACACGTGGCCTTTGATGCACTGGAGGCGCATTGGGCCATCGCGTGGAAGGGGCGTTTCGTCGATGCCATGACCACCTGGGAAGAGCGCGCCATGACCCCTGCGAAGCCGCTGGGTGAGAAGGTGCAGACCTTCCCCGCGCGCATGACCCTGGCGAAGCTCACGAGCGCGAACGATGCCTGGCCGGAAACCTATGGCACAAGCGCTGGCTACATCTCGAAGGGATACCGTATCGGCAAGGATGGCGTTCCAATCTTCCTCTATCTAGTGGAAGGCCTCATGGTAGAAGATTCCATCCGCCCCTCCGCAGACAAGAAGTCTCTGCGACGCACGGTTACTGTGAAGAGCTGGGTTCCCTCTGACGGCTGGTACTTCCTCGGCATCTCGAAGAATGCAAAACCACAGCCGCTGGTGTGGAAGGATGGCGCGGCGACGTTTGAAGAATCCATTGTTCCCTAGTGCGATGCGAGCCTCCCTGGCCACCACCCTGTTTGCCCTTGTCACCGCTGGTATCACGCACGCGGCGTCACCGAGCGCGCCGCTGCCGGTGATGAAGGACAATCCTTTCTACACGGTCACTCCGTACGTGCTGCCAGATGGCATCAAACTCGAGGCCAGTGGTCTCGCGGTGCTGCCGGATGGGCGGCTCGCGGTTTCCGTGCGCAAAGGCGAGATCTGGATCCTGGAGCATCCCGAAGCGGATCCCACAAATGGAAAAGCAGTGGGCTACAAGCTCTTCGCTTCGGGGTTGCATGAGCCCCTCGGCCTGCTCTGGCATGAGGGAGCTCTCATCACCGTGCAGCGTACCGAGGTCACACGCCTCCGCGACACAGACAATGATGGTGTCGCCGATGAATACGTCACGCTGGCGAAAGGGTGGGGCGTGAGTGGCAACTACCATGAATATGCCTACGGTCCTGTACCGGACAAAGAGGGCAATCTCTGGCTCACGCTCAATGCCTCCATGGGCAAGGAGGTCCAGATGGCTGGATTTCGCGAGACGGACAAGCCCTGGCGTGGCTGGGGCATGATCGTGACGCCGGAAGGCAAACTGGAACCCATGTGCGCAGGACTGCGATCCCCCTGTGGCATCGGCGCCAATGCGGAAGGCGATGTGTTCTGCACCGACCAGCAGGGCAATTGGTGGTCCACCAATCCGTTGGTGCATTTGCGCAAGGGCGTCTTCTTTGGTCATGCGGATTCCGTGCCGGACATGGAGCGTCCAACTTCGCCGGTGAAGCCCGTGGGCAAACTGCCCCAAGAAATCACCATTCCGGAAGCGATGAAGGTCGTGCCCGGTTATGTGCCTCCTGCCGTGTGGTTCCCGTATGTGAAGGCGGGCCAGAGTCCCACCGGATTGGTGTGCGATCTCTCGGGTGGAAAGTTCGGTCCTTTCCAGAAGCAACTCTTCGTCGGGGAGTTCGTTCTCTCTGGCGTGAACCGCGTGTTCCTGGAGAAAGTGGATGGCGAGTACCAGGGTGCCGTGTTTCGGTTTGTCGATGGTCTCCAGAGTGCCGCATTGAGTCTGGCATTCCTCCCTGATGGCTCGCTGCTCGTCGGTGAATCGAACCGCGGCTGGAACTCCCAAGGCACACGCTCGTTCGGTCTGGAGCGCATCAAGTGGAATGGAAAGACGCCTTTCGAAGTGGAGAAGATGGAAGCTTTGCCCGATGGCTTCCTGCTGACCTTCACGGATGCCGTGGATGCAAAGACTGCAGCAGATGTGAAGAGTTATGAGATGACCAGCTACACCTATCTCTACCACCAGAAATACGGCGGTGATGAAGTGGAGTCTGCACCGGTGAAGATTGCGACCGCCACCGTAGGAGAGAATAGCAGAACCGTGCGCCTGACGTGCGAAGGTCTCCGGGCCGGATTCGTGCATGAACTGCACCTCCCCGGCGTGAAGTCAGCAGCAGGTTCTGCATTGGTGCGTCCGGAGGCGTACTACACGCTCAATCGGATTCCGAAAGGGAAGTAGGTGAAGTGAGCGATTGGAGTGGAGGCGGCGTCGCACGAGGCGTCATGACTGCCTGACCTCGATGCTGCAACGGCTTCACTACCTTCAGCGTAGGGCTGCTACAGAGAAGCGCTCACGGGACGACAAACCTTTCCAGCCGGGCGTTTTGCATCGGGATGAAGGGCTGAAAACGATCGCCCAACTTTTTTCAAAAAATGTTCAACAATGTTGAACACGGATGAACCGGGAGACTCTAACACCTATGACAGCGTTGTGAGCAATTGCAGTGCTGTCAGTCTTGAGAGTGATTGGTTGTTGTCAATCAAACCCGCGAAAGCGGGACGTGTGTTGAGGTTGATGCCAGGGCTGGGAGGATGGGAGTCCTCCCAGCCCACTTTTTTGCCCAGATGCCGCTGGGGCTGAGTGGGCTGCTCAAAGGGTCTCCGCGACAAATACGTGGGTCGTCTCGCCGCACAGAGTGCGGGCGCGTTCTGCCAGCAGGCCTGCATCTGCGGCAGAGCGGGTCACGGCAAAGACTGTGGAGCCGGAGCCTGACATGAGTGCCGCCTGTGTCTCAGGTTGGTCCAGCAGCCACGTCTTCAGGGTGGGCAGCATGGTCCACTTCTCAAAAACCGGCCGCTCGAGGTCATTCACCATTTCGCCCCAAGCGCAGAGTTGGGCCGCATAAGTCACGCCGGGGAGTTCTTTGGATTCCTTCCAACGTTTGTAGGCCCATGGCGTGGGAATGCCGAAGGGTGGCTTCAGGAGCACCAAGGGAAGCCTCCAGGGAAAATGCTCCACCGGGGTGACGACTTCCCCTCGACCCGTGGCATCGCACGGCTTTCGATGGAGGAAGAAGGGGACATCGGAGCCAATCTCGGCCGCAATGGCTGACAGTTCGCTGGTGCTAAAAGGGGTGCCACTCAGTTCGTTCGCAGCCAGCAGGACTGTCGCTGCGTTGCTACTGCCACCACCCAATCCGGCTCCATGGGGAACGCGCTTCTCCAAGTGGATGTCCCAGGAAGAAGTGGACCCCAAGCGCTGCTCGAAGGCATGCAACGCCTTCAGGGCAAGATTGCTCTCATTGGTGGGGATGGTTGGATCGGAACAAGTGAGCACCGTCTCGCCGGATCCCTTGAGGGTGACCGTGACCTCATCCGCCAGGCTGATGGGGCACATGCGTGTCTCCACGGTGTGGAAACCGTCCTCCCGCTTTCCAAGCACGCGTAGGGATAAATTGACCTTTGCAGGTGAAGAGAGTTTTAGCGGTGGCAGGCTCATCTAAAGGAGTTTGCATACGCTGCCTGCATAAGGTGGTCAAGCCGGGGAAGTTCCGTCACGCACTATGCAAAAAACCCGGAAGAAGTCCTCAAAGTTCTTGTCAACAAGGCAGCCGTTTCGCTAGCTTTGGCAAAAATTTCACAATGTTCCGCTCCAGACATGCAGAACTTTGAGCGGTAGGCCCGCTGCCCCGGGGGCCCATCATGATTTCCAGAACCACCTGACACCATGAAAAATAAGGGACCCGCCCCCAAAAAGGCACCACCGGCCAAGAAACCGGTACCCGCCAAATCCAAGGTAGTGGCCAAAGCGAAGCCCAAGCCTGCCCCGGCAAAGAAGCCTGCAGCGCCGGTGAAAAAGTCCGCCACGGTGGCAGCCAAAAAGCCTGAGGTGCAGGCAAGGGCGGCGGTAAATCACTCCAAGAATGGGAAATCTGTGGATATCGCGGCATGGGATGTGGATCCCGAGTCCGATATGAAGGGTGGGAAGCGTCCTGCCGCCACGCTGTCTTTGGGCATTCTGCCGATGCAGATCCAAGGAGATGTGGTAAAGCCCGGTATCTATCAGCCAGGCTCGGCGAACTTCCGCTACTGGAATGCGGCTGATGCCTTGCGCCGTGCGCGCGATGTCTGGAAGCCCCACCTTCCGGAAGGGCTGCAGTGGCACCATGGTGCGACTCTGGAGATTGTCCTGGATGCGGGAGACGACCTCAATGCCTATTACGATCGCAAGACGCTCTCCTTCTATCGTGGCAATGTGAAGGGGAAGGACATCTACACCGCCGACAGTCCTGATGTGGTGGCGCATGAATTCGGTCATGCCGTGCTGGATGCCCTGCGCCCAGATCTGTGGGATGCGGCCCTGGATGAAGTGGCGGCATTCCATGAGTCGTTTGGTGACATCACGTCCATCCTCAGTGCGATGCAGCTTGAGTCCGTGGCGGAGGCGGTGATCAAGGAGACGGGTGGACTGCTCTATCAGAACTCCTCGCTCTCCCGTGTGGCGGAGCAATACGGCAAGGCTGTGTGCCTGCTGAATCCGAACTCCGCGCCGCCGGACTGCCTGCGCAATGCGGTGAATTCCTTCTTCTACCATGAACCCATGCATCTGCCGTGCATGGCGCCGCACTCGCAGCTCTCCTCGGAGCCGCACTCATTCTCACGCGTGTTCACTGCAGGCTTCTTTGAAGCGGTGGCCGGCATGCTGAAGGTGCACGCGGAGAAGCCGAAGGCCGCCGATGTGCAGGCGGTGGCAAAAGACGCCGCGGCGCTGCTCGCACGCGCGGTGCGTTCTGCCGCTTTGAGTGCGGCCTTCTACAGTGAGATCTCCGCTCAAGTCATTTGGGCAGATGCGCCGCTCTTCAATGGCAAGTATGAAGAGGTACTCCGCAGTGCTTTTGTACGCCGTGGTCTCCTGAGTCTGGAAGCTGTGCGCAGTCTCCGTGCTGAGGCCGCGCGTGCCGTCACTGCCGGCAAACCGAACCAGCCGGGCGATGAAATGCCTCGTGGCCGTGACATGATGATGCGCGCCAGCGCTTATGGCCTCGGCGAAGGCGCGCTCGTGGTGCGCACTGCCTCCTTCTCCCGTCGTGGCATGATCGCTCCTGCCGCGCCGGATGCCGGCAGCACGCCGGTGCCCGGAGTGGAGCAGGCGACGCAGTCCTTCCTTGAAACACTCTTCCGTCGTGGACGGGTGGATTTCAGCCAGTGCAAGGCCGGTCTCAGCAGCGTGCCGCACTCGCACGTGAAGCGGAAGACCCACTACCTCGTGGAGCAGAATGGCCAGTACCACCTGCGCCGCCGGTGCTTTGATGAGGGGATGGATTGGTAGGAGAGGGAGCAGTAAACAGTGAGTCAGTGTTCAGTATTCAGAACTGAAGGCGTGCACCGGAATTGCGGCATGCTATGGTTAAGCCGCGTGGTTTTCCACCCGTCTGATCACTGAATACTGACCTACTGTTTACTTTTGAATCCCATGCCCGTCGAAAAAGTAAAGTTCATGCTTCTCGCCCAGGACATGGGGCGTGCGGTGAAGTTCTACACGAACGTGTTTGGCTTCCAGGAAGGCTTCGTGAGCGAACACTGGTCCGAGCTTTCGTTCGGTGATGCCATCATTGCCTTCCATGGTGGCGGCGATGGAGCGCCGAACCCCACGGGGTTGAGTGTTCAAGTCGATGACGCGAGAGCGACGGCTGCTGCGATTGCTGTGGCAGGTGGCACCATCTTGGAGCAGCCCGAACAGCGTGAAGGCGAGCCCATCAAGCTCGGCAGGTTCCGCGATGCTGAAGGCAATGAAGTGATGCTGACGGAGTGGGTGGGTTAGAGAGGAACGCAGCACCCAATGTAGAAGGCTTCTCCAGAAGCCTTTCACGCTCGCGCGAGCTTCGGAGTTGCCGTCTCTGGACCGTTACCTTCTCCCCAACAACGCAAGCATCCTTCCCGTTTTCCCCTTTTCCACGCGGTAGCTGTAGAAACGGGTGAGGTCGGAGGAAGTGCACGTACCGTCGTCGTGGATTTGATGGGAGGGCACGCCGGCGGCGAGTGCTTGTGCACGAATGTCGGCGGCGAAGTCGATTTCGTAGGCGGGTGGGCGGATGCAGGGCGAGAGTTGCACGACGAGATCTTCGGGGCGGGTGCCGAAGGTGTCGCGCATGAGGGCGATGCCGGTGCCGGTGATGTTCTGTTCCGTGCCCTTCTTGCCGGAGTGAAGGACGCCGAAGGCGCCGGTAATGGGATCGGCGAGATAGACGGCGCAGCAGTCGGCGACGTAGATGCCGATCATCAGGCCGGGAGTATTGGACACGAGACCGTCCATCTGGGCTGCGGGTTCGATTCCCGCCTCGCGCACGATGGCGATGCCGTTACCGTGGACCTGGCAGGCGGTGGCCAGTGAAGCGGCGGAGAATCCCAGGTCCGCCACGATCTCATGGTGCCAGGCAGTGAGACGCCGCAGGGCTTCCTCTCGATCCACCTTCACATCGATCTCCGGGTGACGAAGCGTAAAGCCGTGGGCGAAGGGGGTGAGCCGGTCCAGGCTGGGGAAGGTGGCAGTGAGTGGGGGAGTCATGCGCGGCACGATGCGTGATGGCAAGATGCATACGAACCGTGATGTGTGCGAGCAACAGTTGCGCCGGTCTCTCGCGCTAAAAAGCCGAAAGGCAGGGATTGCTCCCTGCCTTTCGCGCAACTCAGTATATGTGCCGACGGTCTGCTTATTGCAAGGCCATGGCGGTGTCGCCGCGATAGTTGGCGACCAGAGTGTCCACATCGTAGGAGTTGGTCTCGTGCATGGCCTCAGCGACCCGCTCCTGGAGTGCCGTGCGAAGCTTGGAAACGAGTTCGAGTCCCTTGGTGGTGATCTTCACGAGCACCTTGCGGCGGTCGTCAGCGGCGTGCATGCGCTCGACGTAGCCGAGCTTTTCAAGGCGATCCACAAGGCCGGTGGCGGCCGCGGTGGAGTGGCCCATCTTGCGGGCGATGTCAGTCATCGTGAGATCACGCGACGTACCGAGATAGCTCATCAGGTAGAACTGAGCGAACGAGATATTCCCACGGCTCAGATCCTTGGAGAGATTGAGCAGGAACTCCCGCTGACTGAAAAGAATGAAATCGGCAACCTTCCCGGGGTCACGGAGGGAAGACTGCTTGGTTCCGTTTGCTGTGGCCATGGCTGTCTGGGTTGATGATTGACTGATGCTTACGGTCGTGGTGATGGAATAGCCTTGTTGAGGTAATAACCTACACCATCGAAACCTTTAAGGGCAAGCCCTTTTTATAGAAACTATAAAAAACTGAAGACTGAAGCAATTTGGTTGGTGCCGTTTGACAGTTAAGAATAACAGATTATCACCGCGCGGCAAGAGAATATTTTGAAAATGACAAACAAAAGGTAAAACATTTTCAAATTTGAGAAAATGTATTTATGTCAAGTTAACCGGCTATGTCCGTGCGTGTTAGAATGGAATTCACGCAATCCGTGAGTAAATATCGCCCATTGTTTGGTGTGACGATATGCTAAAAAATTCCAAGATTACACGCGCTGGGCGTGATTGTGCGGGATCCCAGAGAGTTAAGCCTGCGAATTGAGAGGATTTGGCAGCCGGAAATTGCGTGAAAAGCCTCAATTCAGGACAGCTTCCACCTCATGGTGGCGCTCGCAAAAGGCCTCAATTTCCTCGGCCGACATGATGGTGAAAGCCGTCGAGAGGGCGTCGCTGAGTGCCGCCGTGGGGGCGATGGCCCAGATGCGCTTCTTCTTGATGGGGGCCGGGCGCTTCGTCCGGGGGTTCATGATGTGCGCGCCTTTCACGGCAAAGCCGCTTGCGCTCACGGCACGGTCCTTGAGAAGCAGGACCCTCTGATGCTTGCCGTTGCCCACCGTCACGTTCCATCCGTCAGAGTCCGCGCTGCAACCCAAGGCAAGCACGCTACTGTCCCCGGCATTGAGCAGGGCATTATGCACGCCGTAGTCCTGCAATACCTGCACACACTGATCAAGTGCATAACCCTTGCCTACAGCACCGAGGTCCAGCACCGGCTCATCAACATTCACGGTGACGAAGCCGTCATCGGTCACATCAAAGACGTCCATACCCACCCGTTCGCGCGCATAGTCCACCTCGAGGTGATGTGGCACGCGCTGGCTGCCATCGTCATTGCGATACACGCGCATGAGTGGGCCGACAGTGATGTCGAAGGCGCCTTGGGTCTCCGCGTGCACCGCCTTGGCGAGTTGCAGGCAATCGAGTGTGGCGAGACCGATGGGGCAGGAGCCTCCTTTCTTGGAGTGATTGATGCGCCAGACGTCCGAGCCGGGCTTGAAGCGGCTCAGTTCCAGTTCGAGTCGATCAATCTCCTCCCACACGGCTGCGGCAGCTTGGGCGGCGTAGCCTCCCTCGATGTCCTCCTGCGCGATGGTGATTTCAAACTCGGTGGCCATCGCATGATGTCTGGCGCGGTAAGGGGTCACGAGCGGCGCCGGGATCTGCGGGATTCAGGAGAAGATTCCACGGTGGGAACGGGGTAGGGAGGGCCGACGAAAGGAGGAGGGCCTTCGTCCACTACGGGCTCAGCCTTCGCCGGCATGGTCGCGTCCGCAGGCGCAGGCGCAGGCGCTGTTGTTTCACCGGGAAGTGTGGTCACCGGTACGGGGGTGCCCACGGTATCCGCAGGAGCGGTGCCTGAGGCGGCGACGGTGGTGGAGGGAGCTGCGGATGGCGCGGCGGCAGGGGGAGGCTCGGAAGGTGGCAGCCCTTGGAATTTCTCCCAGAGCGATCTCTCCACCAGCAGGGAGAGATTGATGCCCGGACGCAGTCCCCAGAGACTGGACTCGTATTTGCCGCCCAGCTTTTCCCGCGCGGATTCCTCCAGTCCGAGGTCGACCACCACTACCGGAGCTTGGAGCACTTGGGGCATGACGGTCTGATAACCCACCGACTTCATGTCACGCAGGTACCAGGGGAGAGGCCAGCCGTTCTCGCTTTGCACCACCTGCACTGGCATGTTCAGGTTCTCGTCCGTATGCTTGGCCAGTGCGTGGATGCGGTCGGCAAGCGCCACGAGATTCGGAGAGGTGTGCGAATACACATACGGGTTGTGCATTTCACTCGCCGCATACCGCGTCTGGTGCTCATAGCTGAAGTCCGTGGCCCGGCTTGTCTGCTGGCACAAATTGAAGACACCGCCGGCGAGCAGCAGGGCCAGGCCGATCTTGACCAGGGGGAGATCCGTGAAGACCCGGAAGATCGAGCGCGCACCCAGGCCAGCCATCAAGGTCAGCGCGTATTGCACGCTGAGGATGGACCAGGGCGTCTTGTACGGGATGAAGCTGTAAATGCCGAGCAGCACGACGGTGTAGGTCGCGAAGAGGGTGAGGAAGGCGCGCTTGTGATCCGCCCGGCGGCGATCAAGGAACGCATTCAGCACACCGACCAGGCCGAGGCCCGCAATCAACCCCTCGGACCACAGGAAGCCCTGCCTGCGCCAGGCCAGAAGGGACAGGTAGTAGTGCCAGGGCTTTTCATGGCCACTGCCTTCGGAACGCTGCAGGTAGCTGCGGTACGTCAGCACGCTTTCGCCAATCTGGTCCCACGTTTTGAAGCCATTTGAGTACAACCAGGTGGACGTCACCAGGGCCACGAGGGCGACGATGAGCCATGGCTGCAGGGAAATGGGGGGCTTTGTGAAGCTGCGGAAACCGTACCCACGTTCTTTTGCCGTGAAGGGCAGGCCCATCACCTTCACCAAGCCATACCCGGCGGCCAGCGCGGCGATGTTCAGGACAAAGGTTTCCTTCGTGGCGTGCATCCAGCCGAGCATCAGGCCCGCGAGGAACAGCCACGCCAGGTTCTTGCTCTGGGACCATCGCCATATGGAGGCGACGAAGACAATCACCTGCAGGACAAACGGCACCTCCATGATGTAGTACCGGCTGTAGAAATTCATCATCGGGGACACCGCGATGAGCAGGGCGGCGACACCGGCGCCGGTCCTGCCGATCACATCCATCAGCAGCACCGGAGAGAGGATGAGCAGCATGCCGAAGACACACACCACCCAGCGCACCTGCTCCTCCGTCAGCGTGGCGGGGTCCATGCCGCGCAGGTTGCCCAGCCACCGGGCGGCGTGGTGGAGGAAGGGGCCGTGGTAGTCCTTCGGATCGTACTCGAAAGTGCCGGTCTCCCAGTACTCCTGGGTTTTCAAGGCCAGGATGGCCTCATCCGTGTGCATGGGCCTCTTGCCCAGGTCCGTGAACCTGCCCATGGCGCCAAGCGTGAGCGCCAGTGCCAGCAGTGCCAGCAGAGTTTTCCATCGTATAGGCTTGGGTTCCCGGGCCATGTCGTGGGCGGGAGGCTAAACGGCTAGATAAAAACGTCAAACCGTGTGGTGGATTTCCTGGTGAACACTGCGACCCGTATGTCACAGTATAGTACCTACCATGCGCAGCACGCTACTCATCGCACTTCTTTTGGGGCTGGCCCTGCCAGCCTCTGCCGGGCTCGTGTTCGATCAGGATCCACTGGAGCTCAGACCCAAGGCTGAGGATGAGAAAGTGGAGGCCAGCTTCACCTTCACCAACAAGGGGGACAAGGCCATCCGTGTGACTGGCCTGGACAGCACCTGCTCCTGCCTGGAGGCCAGCCTGGACAAGGCCGTGTATGCCCCGGGGGAGAAGGGGACAGGAAAGGCCACCTTCAAGGTGAGCAGCTTCGTGGGCCGCCACGAGAAGACCCTGCACATCTACACGGACAATCCCGCTGAGCCGGACAAGGTGCTCACGGTCATCCTGGAAGTGCCGGAGGTGGT
Source organism: Roseimicrobium gellanilyticum (assembly GCF_003315205.1). Lineage (NCBI taxonomy): Bacteria > Pseudomonadati > Verrucomicrobiota > Verrucomicrobiia > Verrucomicrobiales > Verrucomicrobiaceae > Roseimicrobium > Roseimicrobium gellanilyticum. Next base: position 239,198 of record NZ_QNRR01000002.1, read on the forward strand.
GAGCATTGAACCCAAACTGCTGGAGTGGGTGGTGGGCGAGGAGCCGAAGGCGAAGGAGCTGACTGTCAAAATGGTCGGCGAAGAGCCCATGAAAATCAAAAGCGTGGCCGCCACCCGGCAGAATGTGACCTTTGAGACCAAGGAAATCACCCCTGGCAGGGAGTACCGCATCACCGTGAAGCCCTCCAACACGACCGAGATCACGGTGGGCATGCTGAAAATCGAGACGGACAGCAAGATTCCGAAGTTTGCCCGCCAGATGGCCTTCTTCAACATTGTGCGGCCGGAACTGGCGGAGAAGAAGGCCAAGGCTGCCGAAGCCAAGGCCAAGGAAGGGCAGTAAGGAGCGAGGGCGTGACCGTCATGCGTGGCATGCTGGGACAGGCGACTGTAATCCTGCTGGCAGCGATTCTCGCGGCCGCTGGCACGCATTTCCTGCATCCCAAGGCTCCCATATGGTACGCGACCCAGGAGCCGCTCAAGGAGGACGAGGTGACGATGGCGCTGATCCGCGAGCGCTGGCAGGGGGAGGTGCTCTGGGTGGATGCCCGGGTGCGCCAGGAATACGAGTCCGGCCATGTGCCGGAGGCGCTGCTGCTCAATGAGCAGGAGGCTGACCAGCTTCTCTTCGACCATTTCGAGAAGCTGCAGGACAACAAGAAGCCCATCGTGGTGTATTGCGGGTCGGAGGCATGCCAGGCCAGCCGGAAGATAGCAGACTACCTTCGGGAGCGTCTGCCGGGCATGGAAATCTGGGTCCTCAAGGGGGGCTGGAAGGCGTGGCAGGAAGGGCAGGCGAAGGGCTAGTTTTTGGCCACGATTTGGAGGGGTGAAATTGGGTGCGTCCGGAGGCCGGTTTCCCTTCTAAAAATCGGTCAAAATAACTGCGAAATAAGTAGCGCTCGGCCCCCTGCTCGCTACCCTCTAAAACCCCCGTGAAGAGGGGCGGAAAAGTGCCTCCCGATTGGGACCGGCGACCCCGCTCAGACTACGACTCACGGTGGGCTGTTTTCACGCGACCAATTCCCATGCCCGAAGATCAGGATACCCCGGATTCGTTTAATACCAATATCGCGCAAAATCAGGAATACGGCGCCAGTCAGATTCAGCACCTGGAGGGTCTCAAGGCCGTTCGCATGCGACCCGGCATGTACATCGGCGAGACCGATGAGCGCGGCTTGCATCACTGTGTATTTGAGGTGGTGGACAACTCCATCGACGAGCACCTCGCAGGCTTCTGCCAGAATGTGTGGATCACCATCCATACGGACGGCTCCATCAGCGTGGAAGACGACGGTCGCGGCATTCCTGTCGAGATGCACAAGAAGGGCATGCCCACGGTGGAACTCGTGCTCACGAATCTGCATGCGGGCGGCAAGTTCGGCGATGGAGCGTATGAGTTCTCCGGCGGCTTGCACGGCGTCGGCGCGAAGTGCGTGAACGCCCTCTCGGACTGGTTCAAATGCGAGGTGTATCGCGATGGGAAAATCTATGCCATTGGCTTCGAGCGTGGCATCACCACGGAGCCGTTGAAAGTGCTCGGCGACCTTGATGATCCCAAGCACACCGGCACGAAGATTACCTTCTTCCCGGACGCGACCATTTTCACGACGACGACGACCTTTGTCTTTGACCGTTTGCGCACCCGCTTGCGCGAGTTGGCCTTCCTGAACCCAGGCATCACCATCACGCTTACCGATGAGCGTGGCGACACGCCGCGTGCGGAGACCCTGCGCTACGTCGAAGGCGTGAAGCAGTTCGTGAACGAACTCGGTGAGGGGAAAGAAAAGGTGCACCCCGATCCAATCGTCATCGCAGGCCGCCGCGAAGTGACGCTGGATGACAAGAAGAAGTTCATCCTGGTGGACTGCGTGATCCAGTACAACAAGGGGCTCAGTGAGCAGACGTTGTGCTTCGCCAACGCCATCCCAAACCCGGACTTCGGCACGCACTATTCCGGCCTGAAAACCGCGCTTACCAAGGCGGTGAAGGCTTACGTCTCGGCCAATCCGAAGTCCTTCAAGGAAAAGCTGCCCGAGATCGAGGGTGAAGATTGCCGCGAAGGCGTCATCTGCGTGCTGAGCATCAAGCACCCGCATCCGCGCTTCAACTCGCAGACGAAGGTGAAGCTCGTGAACGGCGAAGTGGAAGGCGTGGTGAACTCTGTCGTGTATGAGGGTCTCATGCGCTTCTTTGACGAGAATCCGGATCCGGCGCTGGAGATCGCGAAGAACATCATCATCGCTGCGAAGTCCCGTATCGCAGCGGAGAACGCCCGCAAGGCCATCCGCAAGGACGCGATGAGTTCTGGTGGTCTGCCCGGCAAGCTGGCCGACTGCTCCGAGCGTGATCCTGCGAAGAGTGAGCTGTTCATCGTCGAAGGTGACTCTGCCGGTGGCTCCGCCAAAATGGGCCGCAACCGCCACAATCAGGCCATTCTTCCCCTGCGAGGCAAGCTCATCAACACCGAGAAGGCGCGTCTGGAAAAGGTGCTTCTGAACAAGGAAATCCAGACCATGATCACGGCGATCGGCACCGGAATTGGTGGTTCCACCGATCGCAATCGGGAAAAGGGCGAGGAGGAGATCTCCGGTTACTTCAACATCGACAAGCTGCGCTACCACAAGATCGTCATCATGACCGATGCCGACGTGGATGGCAGCCACATCCGCACGCTGCTGCTGACCTTCTTCTTCCGGCAGATGCCCGAGCTCGTGAAGCGCGGCCACATCTATGTCGCGCAGCCGCCGCTGTATCAGGTCACGCGCAAGAAGCGCGAAGAATATGTGCAGAACGACGAAGAGATGGAGGCCATCCTGCTCGAACTCGGCTCCGGTGAGATCTCCCTGCGCAACGTGTCGGATGACAGGAGAGTGGACTCCGAGCACCTGCGGCAGATTCTTGGTCTGCTTGTGCCTATTGCAAAATTTGCCGATATCATCCGCCGGCACGGTGCGGACTTTGAAACTTACCTGCAGCATCGCAACCCGGCGACGGGTGAACTGCCGCACTACCTGGTGATCATCCGGGAAGGCAACGACGTTCGCGTCGAGTACCTCCTCGACCGCGATGCGCTCTCCACCTACGCCCACGCGAACCTGGACCTCCATCTCTTTGGCAAGCCCGAAGCGGAAGGCTCGAACGGCTCGAACGGATCGACACCCAAGCAGTCGCGCCGCGCCCGTCTCATCGATGTGCACGAGGCCCATGGCATGAAGGCCCGCTTCAAACAGCTCGATGAGCTCGGCTTGCACGTGGATCACTTCAGCAGTCAGGACATCCCGCTTTTCGAAGTCATCGAAGGCGACGGTGAGAATGCGAAGGTGCACCCCGTCTTCAGCATCCCCGGCATCCTCGACAAGGTCATGGAAATCGGCAAACGCGGCATGGAGATCAAACGCTTCAAGGGTCTCGGCGAAATGAACGCCAAGCAGCTCTTCGAAACGACCATGGATCCGAACAAGCGTACGCTGCTTCAGGTCAAGCTCGACGAATCCAACGCGCACGAGGCGGAGCGTATCTTTACGATTCTCATGGGCGACGTCGTGGAGCCTCGCAAACACTTCATCGAAGAGAATGCGCTGAACGTGCGCAATCTGGATGTGTGAGTGTTCATGTATAGACGCCTGCCTGGCCCAACCGTTCTCCGTTTCCTTTGATGCAAGATTCCAACGTCCGTCCCATCTCCGTCGCAGACGAGGTCAAGACCTCGTTCCTCGACTACTCCATGTCCGTCATCATCTCGCGTGCGCTGCCGGACGTGCGCGACGGGTTGAAGCCCAGCCAGCGTCGCATTCTCTACGCGATGCATGAGCTCTCGCTCTACCCGCCGAAGAAGCACATGAAGTGCGCCAAGATCGCGGGTGACACCTCGGGTAACTACCACCCGCACGGTGAAGCGGTCATTTATCCCACACTCGTCCACATGGGGCAGGAGTGGGCCATGCGCGAAACCTTGATCCACCCGCAGGGGAACTTCGGCTCTGTAGAAGGCGATCCTCCGGCGGCCATGCGATATACCGAGGCGCGCATGACGCACCTGGGCGGCTCGCTCATGCAGGACATGGACAAGGACACGGTGGACTTCGTGCCCAACTACGATGAGCGCCTCACCGAGCCCACCGTTTTCCCTGCCGCATTCCCCAATCTCCTCGTCAATGGTGGCACCGGCATCGCGGTCGGCATGGCCACGAACATGCCTCCGCACAACCTCGTCGAGGTGGTCAGTGCTGTCTGCGCCCAGATCGATAATCCGGAAATCACCTTGGCCGAGTTGATGACGCACATCAAGGGGCCGGACTTCCCCACGGGCTGCACCATCTTGGGGACCTCGGGCATCCGCGAGTACATGGAGACTGGGCACGGCAGCGTCCGTATCCGTGGCAAGGCCGAGATCGTCCAGAACGGCAATCGCGAGCAGATCGTGATCACCGAGATTCCCTTCAATGTGAACCGGGCCGATTTGGAGAAGAAGATCGCCGAGCTCGCGAACGAAAAGATCATCCCCGAGATCGCCGGCATCCGCAACGAGTCGGATGAAAACTCGCGCCTCGTGGTGGATCTGAAGAAGGACGCGCGCGCGCAGGTGGTGCTTAACAACCTTTACAAGCACACTGAGCTCGAGTCGTCCTTCAGCGTGCACATGCTCGCGATCGATGGCAACCGTCCTCGTGTCTTCGGCATCAAGGATGCCATCGGCTGCTACATCGAGCACCGTCGTGAGGTGGTCATTCGCCGCACGAAGTTCCTCCTCGGCAAAGCCGAAGTGCAGGCCGAGAAGCTCGAAGCCTTTCTCCTCGCGCTCGGTCACCTCGATGACTTCATCAAGATCATCCGCGACAGCCGCAACCGCGACGAAGCACGCGCGAATCTGAAGGCCTACACCTTCTCCATCCCCACCGCCGAGCACCTTGGCATTCTCATTCGCAGCCAGCCGAGCATCCAGGGAGATCGCTACGTCTTCACGGACAAGCAGGTGGATGACATCCTCGAACTCCGCCTCTACCAGCTCACGGGCCTGGAGCGCGACAAGGTGAAAGCCGAGTACGACGAGATCCTCGCGACCATCAAGGACCTGCTTGAGATTCTCGCCAACGAGATTCGCGTGCTCACCATCATCAAGGACGAGCTGCGTGTCATCTCCGGTAAATACGGCAGCGAGCGTCTCACGAGCATTCAGGCAGTCGAGGGTGAGATCCAGAACATCGATCTCATTCCCAATGATCCTGCGGTGGTCACGATGACGCACTTCGGATCCATCAAGCGCACCAATACCCGAGAGTACACCTTGCAGGGTCGCGGAGGCAAGGGGCTCCGTGGCATGGAGACCCGTCAGTCCGCGGATGAGGAGGACAAGTCCGACTTCGTGGAGCACCTCTTCAGCGCACATCTGCATGACTTCCTGCTCTTCTTTACCAACACGGGACGCATGTTCGTGGAGCGCGTGCATGCGATTCCGGAAATGGCCCGCACCGGCAAGGGGCGCAGCATCAAGAACCTGCTCGACCTTCGTCCAGAGGAGAAGATTGCCGCGGTGCTTACGCTGCAGGCGGTAGGCGCGGAAGATGAGGCTATGTGGGCGCCGGACAAGTATGTGCTCTTCGCTACCAAGGACGGTACCGTGAAGAAGACCGCGCTGGAAGAATTCAAGAACTACCGCAAGGGTGGCATCATCGCGCTCAAGATCGACGAGGGCAATGAACTCATCGACGTGGTGCTCACGGATGGCAGCAATGAAATCTGCCTTGTGACCCGCGAAGGCATGTGTCTGCGATGCAGTGAAGCGGCTGGCACTTATCAAGCACTGATCGTGGATTCGGAAACCGGCGAACTGAAGGAAACTTCGGCGTCTTCCTCTGGCATTCGTGCCATGGGGCGCGGTGCGGCTGGGGTTACAGGCATCCGCCCTGAGGAAGGCGACTATGTGGTCGCCCTCACGGTGGTGGATCACAGTGCGCAGCTCCTCGTGGTGAGCGAACGAGGCTTGGGCAAGCGCACCCCGTTTGCCGAGTACCGGCCTACCAACCGTGGCGGCAAGGGCGTGACTACCATGAATGTCACGGAGAAGACCGGTAAGGTCATCACGGCCATGGCGGTGCACGACTCCGACGAACTCATGCTCATGACCAGCAAGGGCCAGAGCGTCCGCATCAAGGTGGGTGGGGAGAAGGGGATTCGCGAGACGGGCCGCAATGCCCAGGGCGTGAAGCTCATGAACCTCAACGAGGGAGAGACGATTCAGGACGTGGCCAAGGTCATGACGGACACCGAGGTGGAAGGCGAAAATGCTGAAGACTCCGGTGCAGTTTCCCCGGGTGCTGAGCTGCCTGCCGACGAGGCTTCCGCCTCCGGCGCTGCCAGCGAAACCGAAGCTTCACAGGGCGAGCCGCCAGCTTCCGAGGATTCGGAATAGCCTCCGGCGGACAAATCGTGTAGTCTCGGGGACGAAAAAACGTCCCCGGGAACGCCTTGTGCTTTGTGAAGTGGGTGGTCCGGCGGACGGAAACATTCAACCCCTGTCCGCACCCCCAACGGTCATGCCCACGAATGTCCTCGGCACGGAGCTGCAATGCTGCTGCATGAAACCCCGCACCGGCTACTACCGGGATGGCTACTGCCGCACTGGCGTGGAGGACTCTGGGCTGCACACGGTTTGTGCCCTGATGACGGACGAGTTCCTCAGTTTCGCCCGCACCCGGGGGAATGATCTCGTGACGCCGATGCCGGACTGGGGCTTCCCGGGTTTGAGGGCAGGGGACAAATGGTGTCTCTGTGTGCTGCGTTGGAAGGAGGCGCTGGATGCCGGTTGCGCGCCACCCGTGTTTCTGGAGGCGACCCAGATGTCCGCGCTGGAGTTTGTGACTCTTGAGGATTTGCGCGAACACGCGTTGCCGAAGTAACCGGGGATATCCCTGTCCTGCTTCTTCGCGGCACCGTGTGTCTACTTCACTTCACACTCACCGCGGTGAGATCCTGCACGGTCTCTCCGGCTTCGACCTTTGCGATGCGCTTGGTGATTTCATCATCACTCAGGCCCATGCGCTTGAGATCTGCGTGATAGTTCTTTCGTGCCAGATCCAGATTGGGGTGCGGCTGCTTGGTCTCTCGCGAGACAGCCGCGAGCACTTCCAGCACACGACGATAGACAGGCTCTGCCTCGCTGTGGCGACCGGACAGGAAGAGCACGCCGGCCAGATTGCTCAGTGTCTCTGCCACGGACGGATCGCGAGTGGACATGCTCTTCTCCTGGATGGCGAGTGCTTCGCGGAACACGGTCTCCGCATCGGTGTAGCGGCCGAGGCTGCGCAGGGCTCCACCCACATTGCTCAGTTCCACAAACAGGCCGGGATCATCCGGGGGAAGATTGCGCTTCGCGATTTCCAACGCGCGTCGGTACTGCTCGAGCGCCTCCTCCTTGTTCCCGGAGTCGCGAAGGATTCCTGCGAGGCTTCTCACGCCGATAAATACCCGGAAGTCATCCGGGCCGAATCTCTTCTCCAGAATGGACAGGGCGCGGCGGTAGAGGGGCTCGGCATCGGTAAAGCGGCTGTATTCGGTCAGTGCCAGCGCGAGGTCGGACAGTGCGCGTGCTGTCTCCGGATTGTCCGGACCATACTTCCGCTCGCTCGCACTTACGATGCGCCGATGCAGGTTGAGAGATTCATCCTTGTTTCCGGAGGCCTTCAAGGCTCTCGCCAGGATCTTCATGTCCCGCAGGGCGAGGGGATGTTCTTCGCCGAGTGCGCTCACATCAATGCTCACAGCCTCGTGTGCGAAGGACTCAGGCTCGGCTGAGTTCGGATGATCGCTCAAGGCAATGGCGAGACTGATCATCGCAGTCGCTGTGGCAGGATGTCTTTCGCCGAAAGCCTGCGTGCAGATGTCCAGCGCGCGGCGGCAGAGTTCCACGTCCCGGTGATCATTCGGTGATTGGGAGGAAATGGCGGCCAAGCGCATGAGGTCCCGCGCCACGCGAGGGTGCGTGGGCGTGAAGCGCTGCTCATTGATGGTCTGGGCACGCTGGCACAGTCGCAAGCCCTGCGCCTGCCGGCCGGAGTCTGCGAGCATGGTCGCCAGGCACCCGAGCACCCGCGCTACTTCCGGGCTGTCTGGACCATGGAGCTGCTCCTGCATCACCACAGCGCGGCGGAAGGCATCCTCTGCGCCATCGCGTTTTCCTTCAAAGCACAGCGCTTCGCCGATGGCCACGGTGGCCATGGCCAGTGCATGTTGATTCTTGGCGGAGTCAGTTTCCAGGAGCTTGCATGCCTTCAGCAGATGATCCTCTGCGGTGCCTGTCTGCCCGCGTGCCACCTCGAGAGACGCCATGGCCTGCAGGGCGCGGGCGTGGATCTGCGGCTCTGTCTGCGGATGGGTGTCAATGTGTATCAGGATATCGGTAAGTCGCTGGGATGCTTCCTCCCACTGGGCGAGGTTTGTCATGACCACGGCCACGATCAGGGATGAGTGCAGCCATGCATCCGGACTCAGCGTGCGGTCGATCTTACCCAGAGCGGTTTTGTAGGAGGCCAGTGCCGCCGTATGCTCGCTGGCCAGGTATTGAAGGTGCGCCTTCAGCAGCAGGGCAGAGGGAAGGACCTCTGCATTCTTGGGAGGAGCATCCTCAATCTGGACGGGTTCGCTGTCCGCCTCAGGTTGGGAAAAGAGGGCGGATGCCGCGGTGAACTTTCCGACAGTGAGGGCTGCGAGTGCTTTGTCTCTGGCTGAGCTGTCCGTCGAGGCATCGACGGCATTGGCGAAACGCTGCAATTCCAGTTTCGCCTCAATGGTTGTCAGCCCCTGGCGCTGGGCGACTTCATCGAGTGCGACCTCCAGCTTGGTGATGGGGTCTTGCTGCTCGGAGGGAAGGCCGGCGATGACTGCTGCGGCAGCCACGTCCGCGATCATTTTGCGAGCGTGCTCCATTGAGGCGGCATCGAGCACAGGTGGCGAGTGCGAGACTGCGGGCGGAACGGTGGTCTGGACCGCTTTGTTGAAATCCGGCCGCTGGGCGACGAAGAAGTAGGCGGCGCCTACCACGGAGATGAGAAACAGCGGAGCGAAGACAAGCCAGGTAGATGCTGAACGGGCCTTCTTCGAAGCGGCAGTCGCGTGGCTCATGCGAATCCGGCTCGCAAGTGCTTCGAGGGACCATTGCAGATCGCCCGGATCATGCACGGTATCCATGGAGGACATGCCCTCGGTGAGCATCTCGCGATGCTGTGCCTGGAGGGAGCAAGCCTCCTCATCCTCCGGCTTGTGCAGGTCGAAAGGGAAATCCTGTGCGAGTACGATGGAGTAACACGGGATGTGGAGATCTGATGCCAGATGATACTCCATCTGCGCATAGGACCGGCGCACGGCGCCCTCCGGCACGGCATTGGGCTCGGCGCCGAAGCTGGCACCTGCGATGTGCACCATGGCATGGCATCCGCGCAGGCGCGTACGCATCGCGTGGCGGACCGGGCTCCAGCCGGTGGCGTCACGAATTTCGTAGTCCACCACTTGCAGACCTTCCGCCTCAAGGATGGCCCGCGCGGCCATGCGGTGCGTGCGGAGATCTGCCTGTGCGGCGCTCAGATAGATGACAGGCGCTGCCATGCTCAAGAACTAGTCCTTCATTTGGGCTCTGCTGACGACGGGAAAATGATTCAAAGCGAGGAGATGACGAGGTGTGAATCGCGGCGAAGAGAGGGCAAGGCGGTCCCGACATCGGGGTACCGTGGGTTGGCCTGTGCGTGCGAATTACCAGAACACATCCAACACAAACACGGCGATCATGGCAAGACTGATCCCCACGCGTGCGGCAAGTCCCACCGTGGTGCCCACCACGCTGCCCCAGGTTGCTTTCACAGCCGGGCCCATTTCCTTCCGCGCAAGCAGCAATTCCGCGACAAGCCCGCCGATGATGGGTCCGATGATCAATCCGATGAAGCCAAAGAACAGGCCCACAACGCCGCCGATGAGCACGCCAGCGACACCCCACTTGCTGCCCCCAAACCATTTTGTGCCCATCGCACCGCTGAAAAAGTCCACGGCATAGGCCACAATCAACATCACGGTGAGGGCCGCGATGCTCCACCAGGAGATGCCCGTTTCCGGACGGAGAAACTTGTGCGCGATCGCCGCCACGAAGATGATGAAGGGGCCGGGTAGCAGGGGCAGCACCGTCCCCGCCAACCCCACGATCAACAAAGTGATGGTAAGCGACCACACGCCCCACAAGGACCAATCAACGCTCCGCAACCATTCCATCATGACTGGTGCCAGGTGATTTTTTCAGTCACCGGCTTCCGGTTTGCTTTGGGTGGTGTGAAGCCCGCCTTTGGCCAGCCGAGGTAGAAGAGACCCAGACAGCGATCCTCCGTGCCCAGCCCAAGCCATTCGACGAACTGGCGCGTGTACACGAGCGGTGGGGAGGACCAGTAGCCCGCGAGGCCTGCAGACGTGACACTGAGTGCGAGATTCTGCACCGCACATGCCACGGCCTCAATCTCCTCGAGCTCTGGAATCTTCACGCCGCCACGGCGGGCCATGCCGAGCACGATCACCGCGCCAGCCAGCATCGGGTTCTCGGACATCTTGCGCATCTTGTCCTCGCGGAACTCGGCTTCCGGGGTGGTTTCCCGGTACAGCCGTGCCATGGTTTCCGCGAGCGTCCGCTTGCCTTCTCCGGTGAAAATGTGAAAGCGCCAGGGTTCGGTCAGCCCATGGGTTGGGGCGTGATTGGCATTTTCCAGCAACTCCAGGATGAGGGCGCTGTCCACTTCGCGGGTGGAATCCATGTCGAACGGCTTGATGGATCGCCGGTGGCGAATGACTTCGGTGATGATGGCTTGTGTATCGTTTCCCACAGTCTGCATGTGTTCTGTGCGGTGAGGTAGGGTGTCAAGTTTACGTGCCTTGTGAGTTCAGCGGACGTGCTGGTCCAGTGGAATGAAATCGTTGACGCCATGGATACAATAATTAATATAAGTTAATTAATGGCGATTTCATTGATTGCCCGACTGTCCATGGCTTGCCTGACCGCATCAGGCGCTCTGGCGCTGGTGGCATCCCGCGACGCCCCTGCACCCGCGACTGGGCGAGGCGAGCCTCCATCTCTCGATGCCCCTGCGATGCAGGATCTGGCAAGGATGGGAGATGGATTCCTGGTATGGGAGCGCAAGGTGGAAGGTACCTGGCAGATCTGGACGAGGTCCCTCGACGGACTCACCGCGGAGCGGCGTCTGATTCCTGAAGAAGAGGGGAAGGACCACTTCTGTCCGAAGATCTCTCCCGATGGCAATCGCCTGGCTTACATGAGCTATGTGCGCGGAAGCTCGCCCACGGATCCTGTGGAGGGTTCTCTGTGGGTCATGGATCTGCGAACCCAGGAGCGCAAGCTGCTGGCGGCACGTGCCCGCAGCTATCAAGGGGATCGCGCGGTGTTGTGGATGGATGCGAAGACGCTGTGCCATATCGATGAGCGTGGGCATAGCATCGAGCTGAACGTGGAGACTGGCGCACGTCATCAACTGACCACCAAGGCACGCTCGAAGCATGGCTGGCTGGTGAACGCACAACGCACTCACGCCACCAGTGGTGACGCGGAGTTTTCTCCCTTTGATGGCAGGAGCGGAGAGGTGCGCACGCTGCCGAAGCACAGCGGCTGCCAGCCGTACTTCAGCGCGGATGGAAGGTGGGGCTTCTGGATGGGGGGCTCTGGCGGTCCGCTGAACAAGATGCATCTGCCGACCCGGCGCGTGGAACCGGTGCTGGCGCACAATGACCCGCGCCTGCCGGCAGAACGCAACTATGTGTACTTCCCCATGCTGTCGCCGTGCCAGCGTCTGATGGCGTTTGCGGCATCGTCAGATGATCATGACCACTATGAGTCGAACTATGACATCTTCGTGATTCGAGTCGATCGCGAGACCTTGGATCCGATTGGCACAGCGGTGAGATACACCACATCATTGGGCAATGATCGGTATCCAGATGTGTATTGTGGAGAAACCGTGCTGGGCAGCTACTATGTGGAGGCTCCGGCGCGCATCGGGCTGAAATCACCCGGCGGTCAAGCGTGTGTGTGGTACGTGGATGGAAAGGAGGTGGGGCGAGGCGATGCTCTGGAGCAGGAGTTTTCCAAGGCGGGCGAGTACTGGATTGAGGCCCGCGACTTGAATGCTGGGACCGCGCTGGGGAGGGGATTCGTCCACGCGCGGGATGCCTCTGCCCCCAAGATGACTCTGGTGCGCAGGAACGGAGAGAGGGAGCTGGCTTTGACTTTTGATCAGCCGGTGTCTCTCGAACACGCCACGGCAACCGCGGAAGATGGCAGGACGATGCCGCTCGGAGCGCTGCAGGCAGAGGAGTATGTCTTGATGCTGCCACTAACGGGGGCTTTGACATCGGGAGGCCGCATCACGTTGGAGGGGGTGCGTGATACTGCACAACGGCCCAACGTGATGCCCAGAACGCACTTCACCGTACCTACGCAGGGGTGGCCACAATCGCGCGCGGGTCTTGTGTATGCATGGGAACAACGTGACGCTCCACCTCTGCAACTGGCAAACGCAATGCCAGTGCGGAGCGGCAAGGCCTTCTGGAATTTGCGCGGGGGCATGGACGTCCGAGGTGGTACCTATGAGCTGCCGGAGGTGGGTGCGGCCATGCTCCGTGAATGCGGCAAGAGTAGGGCTTTCACGCTGGAGGCCATCATCACCCCCATGGTGCCTCCGTATGATCGTGAAGCGCGGCCAGTGCTTTCTCTGGAAGATTCGAACGGAAACGTGAAGCTGGCAATTTTGCAACGTCGCAGCGATTGGAGTCTCTGGCTCGCCACGGAGGACAATCCACGCGGCACCTCCATTGAGCAGGAGTTGCTGCCACTACGCACCGGCCAGCCGCATCATGTGGTCGTGTCTTACGAGCAGGGGCGCTTGCAGGTGTATCTCAATGGCATGGCCATGTCCGTGCGTCCGGAGCTTCACGGCGCGCTGAAATTTGATGCAGACAAGGGCGTGCTGCGCATCGGGGTGTGCTCCAAACTCGAAGCGCGCTGGCAGGGCATGGTGGATCAACTCGCCATCTACCATCGGGTTCTCACCGCGGATGAAGCGGTGGCGCACGCAGACTACGCGGTACCCAAGCTGGAAGCGCAGAAGCAGGCGCGTACCAGGAAGGTGGTGGCAAAGCGGGTGCAATCCTCGCGTCTCCCTTCGCTTGTGGAGGTGGCGCCGTATCGCGAGGCGCTGGTGCAGCATCTTTATGAAGTGCTGCCCAAGGACAACGATGACCGGGATCAGGATTTCCCGGTGGGCAGCCGTATCGCAGTGACGCAGTGGGTCTGGGTGAAGGGTGAAGCTGCCGCCGCACCCAAGCCGGATGAAGAAGGCGTGTATCGCTTGTTCGTCCAACCTGCGGAGGCGCATCGTGAGATTCAACCGCTGGTGATCAGGAGCGACCTGCCGGCTGATGCGCCGGTGGAATCGTGGCTGGAAGTCTCGAACTGGTGATGCAGCGCGCGTTCTAGAGCGGTTTAAGTTACAGTGTAGCCATTTTCGTATTGGCGCGCGCCACACCAACCGCGACCAGCGGTCGCAGCCACAGCCACGGCCTGAACCATCCGCCACGGCAGTAAGTCTTGGTACTACTGTGGCTGCGACCGCTGGTCGCGGTGCGACAAGTCACCCCTGATCGAAGGCCACGATTTTGTCTAAACCGCCCTAGTGCCCTTGCTTGGTCCGCTCGATCTGTGGCACAAACCGGTCCGCTGGAAGTCGCAGCTTGAAGTGCTCATTGACGATGACCACCACCTGCCCTTTGCCGTCCTTCAGGCGCTCCCGTCCCCGATAGTGCACGGATTTTTCCTCCGGCCATGCACCTGCCTTCTCCGCCTCGTGATTGAGAGCGGAGGCCATGGCTTCGGCCTCGCCGTAGTCACTCCACTCATCAAGCGTTCTCCCTCCAAACCATCCTGTGATCAGGGAACAGAACCCCATGCACAGCAGGAGGAGCAGGACGTCGCGTGTCTTCATGGCTTTGGGAGCAGCCTTGCTATGAGGTAGCTGATGTGCCCCTGCCAATGGCAAGGGCAGTGGCCGCTTCGAGGCTGAGCATGCGGCCTTCTCGCTTGGCCGCCTCAATCGCGGGCCCTGCAAAGTCTTGGGCAGTGGAAAGAATCACGCGGATCGCTGGATGGTCGGCTGCCTGTGGCACGAGTCCGCTGCGGGTGCGTTGGGCCTCAGCAGCACCGTAGAGTTTGGCGGCATGCTCATATTGTTTTTCCGCGACTGCGAGCACCGCAAAGGCCTCCAAAGGATAAGAAGCACCCCAGCGGTTGCCGAGATCGAGGCCTACCTGCAGGCATTCGGAGAGATAGCTGTGCGCCACAGTGAACTTGCCCAGTGCAGCCGCATTCACTCCCACAGACCAGGCCATGATGATGCTTTGCCAGGTGTCTCCTTCCGCCCGGTAGAAGGCGTGATTGGCCTCATCGATATCGAAGGCTTTCTGGAAATCTCCTTCGCCTGCAGCAATGACACCCCAGATGTGCTGGATGTGAGCGGTGAGTCTCTTGTCACCCAGCGGAGCCGCAAGAGTGGTTGCCTCTTCCAGAAGGGTGCGGGCCCGTGGGACCAGGCCCTTATCCAGATCGAGGAAGGCGATGTCCGCAAGGGCTCGGGCCGTGCCTGCCGCATCGCCGAGCTCGCGGAAGATGCTCAGCGCTTCCTCCTGGTAGGCGACACAGGCAGCCAGATCATCCGCCACCCATGCAAGACGACCGGCTGCAGCAAGTGCTTGGGCGCGTATGATGTCTCTCGTGGCGGCATCCGGCTTGCCAAGCAGCAGGATGAAGGCATCGCGCGCCTCTTTGAAAAGGCCGCGTACTTCCACAAACCGTTGCGTGACGGTGAGCATGCGCAGACCCTTGGAGGTTTGTCCGGGAAGCTCCGCCGCAGCCTCCAATGCGTAGCGGAGGTTGAACTCTTCCTCCTCCACAATGGCGAGCCACTCGCGCTGCTTGGGTCCGCGAATCTTCGGCGCGGCCTGCTCGGCGAAACGCAGGAAGTGGTCCAGGTGGCGGATGCGATAGGTCTCTGCCTCGCCCGCCGCGATCAGTTTTTCATTCGAATAGTCCCAGATGGACTCGAGGATGAAATAGCGGGCTCCCTGGTCAGAGGGTTTCTCCACATAGACCAGGGACTTGTCCACGAGCTGCGAGAGGAGATCCACGATCTCGAACTTCTCCAGTCCCTCGCCCTCGCACACACTCTCGATGGCCTCCAAGGTGCGGCCTCTTGCGAAGACGGAAAGGCGGCGGAAGAGACGGCGCTCTGGCTCGGAGAGCAGATCATGACTCCAGTCGATGAGGGAGCGGAGTGTCTGCTGACGGGGCACTGCATTGCGGCTGCCGGTGGTGAGAAGATGAAAGCGGTCGTCGAGGCGCTCCACAATCTGCTCCAGCGAGAGCACACGGATGCGGGCGGCGGCGAGCTCGATGGCGAGAGGAATGCCGTCGAGTCTCCAGCAGATTTGCGTCACGAGATGCACGTTCTCATTCGTGAGTTCAAACGCAGGACGGGCGAGGGAGGCACGCTCGGTGAAGAGGCGCACGGCCTCATACTCACCCAGGCGGATGATGGCATCCGGGCTGGCGGTGATCTCGCGCCAGTGATCGGGAAGCGTCAGCGGAGGCACGGGCCACGCGGTTTCACCGGCGATGCTCATGGGCTCACGGCTGCTGGCGAGGATGTGGAGTCTGGGGCAGGCGCGCAGCAGTGTCTCCGCGAGGCGGGCGCACGCGGCTACCACGTGCTCGCAATTGTCCAGAATGAGCAGGGTGTTCTTGTCCTTGAGATACTGGGCGAGCGTGCTGGTGAGGGGGCGGTCGGATTCCTGACGAAGATTGAAGACCGCCGCCACGGTTTCCGGCACGAGCGAGGCTTCGTCAATGGTGGCGAACTCGACGAACCACACACCGTCCGGGTAGGTGTCCAGCACATCGGCCGCAGCTTGCAGTGAGAGGCGCGTCTTGCCTGTGCCTCCCATGCCGGTGAGCGTGAGCAGGCGGGTATTCCCCAGCAGGCGGATGACCTCGGCCATTTCACGCTCGCGACCGATGAAGCTCGTGAGCTGCACGGGCAGATTGTTTGCCACGCTCTCCAGGGAGCGCAGGCCGGCAAACTCCGAGGGCAGATCCGGAGCCACAAGCTGGTAGAGATGCTCAGCACGGGCGAGGTCCTTCAGCCGATGCTCGCCCATGTGACGGAGCTGCACGCCTGCAGGCAGATGGTCACGTACCAGCTCCTGTGTCGGTAGCGACACCAGCACCTGGCCACCATGTGCGGTGGAAAGGATGCGTGCCACGCGATTCAAGGTCTGGCCAAAATAGTCACCATCGCGATCTTCGGCCGCGCCGGTGTGCAGAGCCATGCGCACGCGGAGTTCCCCGATTGCCCCCCAATCTGCAGAGCGGATGGCGCGCTGGCTTTCCAGGGCGCCAGCCAGCGCATCTTGTGCGGTATCGAACGCGACACAGAAGGCATCGCCGATGGTCTTGAAGACATACCCTCCGCAGGATTCGAAGACCTGGCGCAGCAGGTGATCATGGGAGGCCAGGGCCACACGCATGGCATCGGGCTGCTTCTCCCATTTCTTGGTGCTGCCCTCGATGTCGCTGAAGAGGAAAGTGATGGTGCCTGTCGGCGGGACAATCATGGGGGAATGTGTGTCAGACGCGAACCATCTCAATGACGAAATGAGTCCGCCTGCAAGTGACATGCGTGTGGAAGCCGGGTCTGGATTCGGTGCGGGCAGGCGCGCACATACGAGTGGATGCGGGGCGGGGATCGATTCCCGGGGAGCAGTCTCACCTGCGTGCTCGCGCTGGTCATCCGGTGTGGGACGGAGCACTGCGCCCAAACCCCTGACCTGAATCGCCATGAAGCTTTCCATTCTCCTGCTGCCAGTGGTAACGCTGGCCCAGATGACCGTGTTCGCCCAGAACAATCCGCCCGTGGAAATCGTGCCTCCTTCTCCCCGGACGAAGGTGGTCGTGGACGACATACCGCCCGCCCAACCTCTGAACAAGGTGGTGGTGCGCGAGCGTCTTTCCATTGCGCCGAAGGCGGTGGTCACCGTCGCGCCTTCGACGGTGACAACGCCTCCGGTCGCAACAACGACCACCACGACCGTAACCACAACTCCCGCGCCGACACGTGTGTATGATGTGGAAAGGCAGGTGGTCGTGGTGAAGGACCGCGAGCTGCCCTATGTGACGGTACCGGTTCTCTTTGTCGTGGAGACGGCGCAATTGCTGAATGACGAGTCCCGCGTCGCCCTGGAAGCCACAGCGAACGGCATCATGGAAGTCGCCAAGACGAATCCCAACGCCAGATTCGACATCGAGGGACACACCAGCACGGAGGGCACGGATGAGTTCAATATGTCCCTCTCTGCCGCGCGTGCGCAGCGTGTGCTCGATGAGCTGATCAAGACCTATGGTGTGCCCTCAGAGCTGCTGAGCGCACACGGCTACGGAGAAAACTATCCCAAGTTCCCCAACGGCACTGAGTCACAGCTTCAACTCGACCGCCGCGTGCTGGTGGTGAGGACCCAGTAGCAGGGCGGCAAGCCCGCCAAGCTCGCGATTTTGCCCACAAAGCCGGATCCATGGATCCGGCTTTTGTGGTTACATACTCCATCCGGAGCCCTGTGTGCGGTATGATGGAACTTTTGGGAAGTATGACATCCTTTACCGAGGGGAGCCTTGCCATGCAAAGTGCGTTGACGGATGGCCCGTTCCCTCCACAGTCGGCAGTCTGCGCGGCGACTCCGCTGCGCCAGTGACCTCATTCATCTTAACTGTAACAGCAACATCCCATGGCCCTTTCCATCGGCACTTCCGCCCCTGACTTCACCCTCAAGTCCAAGAGCTCCGGCGAGATCAAGGACGTGACCCTCAGTGCGAACTACGGCAAGAAGAACACCGTGCTTCTTTTCTTCCCGCTCGCCTTCACCGGCGTGTGTACGGCAGAGTTTTGCGACATCACCGCTGGTCTTGGCCAGTTCAGCAGCCTGAATGCTGATGTCATCGGCATCAGCGTGGACAGCCCCTTCGCGCAGGAAGCCTGGGCGAAGCAGGAGCGCATCACCATCACGCTGGTGAGCGACCTGAACAAGGCCACCATCAAGGCCTATGACGTCGTGTTCCCCAATCTGGCCGGCATCGGTGACACTGCCGCGCGCGCTGCCTTCGTGGTCGACAAGAATGGCGTGATTCAGTACGCCGAGCAGACTGCTACTCCGAAGGACCTGCCGGATTTCGAAGCCGTGAAGGCCGCGCTCGCGAAGCTGGGCTGAGGCTGACGAACAGCGAGCAAAGGTCAACGATCAACAGTTGACGAAGCAATCACGCAAGGGCGGGTTCCGAAAGGGACTCGCCTTTGTGTTTCTGAGAGGTCCCTACCTCATCAGCGGTTCAGCAGGCTTCGGTGTCGGCCACTGGTTTTACGTGAATGAGGAGCGGGAGATGCAGTTTCCCGCCTTTGACCTCCATGAAATCTTCCACCGCGAGCATGATAGCTGCTGGTAATTCCGAACATTGGTCCACGAAGCCCGGTTCACGCAACAGATCACCGTCATCATTGCGAATGGTGAATTCAACACGTTTCATGCGATTGAATCGCACCGTGGAGGCTCGCCATCTGTGCCGTCTTATTGACGCGGTCGCATTTCGAATTGTCGGCGCAAACTCCCTTACGGTCCCCAGCTCTTCACGTTGTCCTTCCACGTACTGAAGTCACCATCCGGTCCCGCAGAATAGATGAGGGCAGAAGCCGTGATCTTTGCGTTGGGATGTTCTGGGTCGGCAATTTCTTTGTCACCATCGTAGTCCAAGATGACGACGTAGCCCTTGGTACCCCAGACATCCACCAGCCCAGGCTCCGGGCTGTAGCCACCGCCCTTCTTTTTGGCTGGTGGGGGCTCATAAAAGCCAGTCCCACGGGGATTCTTCGAAGTGTCCGTTCCCATCAAGATGGCAATGATGGCTCGTCCTTGTTCGCTGGTGGTATCATAGCCAGCAGCATTGTCTGTCCAGGGTGGAGGAGATTCAAAAGAGGGCAGGCGGTTGTATGAAGACCGTGCTTCTCAAGGGCATGAAGGATACAAACACGTACAGTGTAATTCCAAGCACCAACGCTGCGATGAAGCCCGTAGATAGGCCTCCTTTTCCCGGAGGTGGTGGCTGCGGCTTTGGCGTGGGTGATTCATTTTGTTCGCTCACGGGCTGAAGAAAGTTTGCTGCGGCAGAGTGGATTGCGCAGGAGAATAGGAGGCCCGCTCACTGTTCCAACAGCCCCCAGCTCTTCACGTTGTCATCCCAGGTGTCGTACGCGAGATCGGGGCCGGCTGAGTAGATGATCACTGGCGCAGGGATGGTGGCTCCAGGGTGCTCTGGGTTGGGAATGCTGCCGTCTCCATCCCAATCGAAGTGCAGGTGATACATCTTGCCGAAGGGATCCAGCAGTTCGAACTCGCCTGCGTCATTGGTGATGAGACGGCCCTTGCCGGTGGTGTAGGCGGGTGGGGGCTCATAGAATCCAAAGTCGTTGGGAGTATGCCTGCCCATGATGATCTTGAGCAGCAGCCCCCGGCTCTCCACGATCTTCTTTTCATCGGTCTCCGCGAGGTCCGGGAGTTTGTTGTACTGGGCCTGATAGGCGGTGATGGCGACTTCAAGGTCCATGATTGCGACCTTGGTCTGTGCGCTGCTGGCTTTCGCCTTGACTCTCTGGAAGGCAGGAATGGCCAGTGAGGCCAGTACGGCCACGATGATCAACACGAGCAGACCCACGACGCCTACCACCAGCCCAATGATGCAGCCAATCGACATCCCCTTGCCAGTGGACGGAACGGGCGGCGGAGCCGGCGAGAGTGGTGGTGGAGTTGAGGATGATGTATCACTCATGCAGTGATTGCACCATGAGCACGTGAAATGGAGCAAGAGAATAACGGATCACGGCGCCTATGGCCCCCAGCTCTTCACGTTGTCCTTCCAGGTGGTGTAGTCCCCATCGGCGCCAGCAGAATAGATGATGACCGGTCCGGGAAGAGAGGCGCCGGAATGCTCTGGATCCGGGATGCTGCCATCACCATTCCAGTCGAAATGCATGCGGAAGCGATTGCCAAAGAGATCACGCAACTCGACTCCGCTCGATGTGGTGAAGCTGCCTCCGGGACCTTTTGGAGGAGGAAGCTCGAAAAATCCAATTTGGCGCGGGTTTTGGTCGGTATTCTTTCCCGTTAGCGTATCGAGCACGAGGCCCTCTGATTCCATGAAAGCCCCTTCGTTGGAGGTACCCAGATTGGGGAGTCTGCTGTATTCGTTCACGTAGCCTTTGACGGCAATCTCAAGCCCCTTCGCAGTGGCCTTTACCTGAAGGCTGCGGGCCTTGTCCAGCACCTTTCGACCGACGGGAATGGCTATGGCCACGAGCATGGCTACCAGGACGAGGCCAACGAGCCCAACAATCAACCCAATGATGCAGCCGGTGGACATGCCTTTCTTGGCAGGTGGTACGGGCCAGGGAGGCGGAGCAGGCTGCGGTGGGGGAGCGTTGGAAGGATCACTCATGCACCGATTCCACCATAGAGGTGTGGAACACGGCAAGAGAATAAGGACTCAGCATGATCAGCGCTCCTCGTTTTCCCAACTGGTGAAATTGTCCTCCCATGTGGAGTAGTCACCATCCGGTCCGGCCGAGTACACGATCACGGAGCCAAGAATTTCCTTTCCGGGTTCCCTGGGGTTGGGAATGTGTTTGTCGCCGTTCCAATCAAAATGCAGGCGGTAGCGGTTGCCCTTGAGATCCCGCACGTCGGTTTCATCGGTGGGTGCGGACTCTGCTCTTCCGTCCCCAAACTTGTCCCGGGTGGGACGATGCATGGATTCATAGAAGGGAATCATGCGTGGGTTCAACTGCTCGTCCCTGCCCGCGAGCATCTTCATCAGCAGACCTGTGGATTCGACGAATTTGGTCTCGTCCGTAGCGCCGAGTTCGGGGAGTTTGTTGTATTCAGTTTGGTAACCTTTGATGGCCATCTCGAGCAATTTCACTTCCTCCCGCTCAATGGGACGCTGGGTCGTCCGCATCATGCTTGGGAGATACAAGGAGATGACGACAACGAGCATGATGACCACGGATACAATGATCCAGGCGCGTGCAGAAATTATACGGGATTTTTCGGCGGTCATTTCCAGCTCGTGATGTTGTCAGCCCAGGTGCTGAAGTCGCGGTCAGGTCCGGCGGAGTATACCAGTACTACAGCGGAGATTGATTTTCCTGGATGCTCGGGATCATCCACCTTGCCGTCACTATTCCAATCAAACTGCAGGCGATAGACATGGTTCCAGGGATCGAGTGCAGTGGAGCCGCTGACTTTCTTTCGTTTGCCATCTGCTTGTGTGGTCCCTTCGAAGAAGATCACCTGCCGGGGATTGAGCCGGAGGTCGAGGCCGAGGAGGATCTCCATGAGTTTTCCCTCGGAGGCCAGCGCCTTTGTCTCGTCTGTATGGATGGTCTGTAGCGGCAGGCGGTTGTATTCAGTCCTATAGGCCAGGGTGGCATTTGCCAGGTTCTTCACGTCGGCTTTGGCCTGATCGATCGTAGTGACCGGCTTTGATTTGGGTTCCTCTTGTGAAAACCCTTCTGGAGGAAAGCAGAGAAGAGAGAAGAAGACCGCAACACTACAGAGGGCGTGTCTTCCGGGCTGGTCCCGGAAGAGAGTGCGTGCATTCCGTGCCATACCCGTCATCGCACCACGGACGATGGATTTCGGCAAGGATATAGTGGAATCGAATTTTGGGTGGCGAGATGAGGAGCTGCTTCAGCAGCTCTTCAATGTCACTTCTCCACAATCACCCGCTCAACACGCAGGGCACGGGCCATGTCCATGGGCCGCTCGTGGCGCATGAGGGTCTCGCCCACCAGCAGCGCATCAGCGCCGGCATCGGCGAGGCGTTGGGCATCTTCCACGGACTTGATGCCACTTTCACTCACGAGCACCACGTCATCGGGCACTTCCTCCACGAGAGCTTCCGTGGTGGCGAGGTCGACGGTGAAGGACTTCAGGTTGCGATTGTTGATGCCGAGGATGCGCACATTCGTGGCCAGGGCGCGCTCGAGCTCGGGGAGGTCATGCACTTCCATGAGCACATCGAGCTGGAAGGTGTGGGCGACTTCGAGCAGGTGCTCGAGCTGATCCTGCTTCAGTGCGGCCACGATGAGGAGGATGGCATCCGCACCCGCGACCACGGCCTCAAAGATCTGGGCCTCATGAATGATGAAGTCCTTTCTCAGCACCGGTATGCTGACCTCATTCCGGATGGTGGTCATGTATTCCAGCTTCCCTTGGAAGTACTTTTCATCGGTCAGGACAGAGAGGGCATTGGCGCCGCCCTTTTCATAGGTCCGGGCAATGGTGAGGTAGTCAAAGTCGGGCTGGATGACCCCTGCGGAGGGGGAGGCCTTTTTCACCTCGGCAATGAGGCCCATGTGGCCGGGGTCGGCGCGGAGAGCGTCGTAGAGCGAGCGGAAATCATTGCGTCCAGCGGCGGCAGCACGGAGTTTCTCCATGCGGGGCAAAAGGCGCTGCACTTCGGTATGTTTGTGGGCGATGATTTCGTCGAGCTTGTTCATTGAGAGGGAGAAAGAATAACAAAGAAAATGCGACTTTCGACTTGAAACATTCACGTAATTCGCCATTATCACCGTCCGCACTAAACAATGCGGGTGTAGCTCAGTGGTAGAGCACTTCCTTGCCAAGGAAGATGTCGCGCGTTCGAATCGCGTCACCCGCTCCAGTTTCGATAAAGAAAGTGCCCCGGGAACAAAGTTGACTGGGTGTAGGCCGTGGACAAAATAGGTTCCATGAGTCGTGTACAGGAGTCTGTAGGATATACCGGAAAATATCGAAACAGGGTTTCGAGCCGTTATGATGGGCAATCTGAGGCCGCAGGTGTGACCCGTCTGGCGATTTTCCTTGTGGTGGTGGGGCTCGTGGGGCCGGTGATTCCCCAATTCGGCTTTGTCATGTGGATTGTGGGCTGGGCCATCTGCCTCGTGTTGTTCATTGCGTCCATCATCATGATGGCCAAGGGGGCTCCCTTGAAAGGCTGTGTGGCGATGTTGTTCTCGCTGATTGTCCTGCCTCTCTGGATTGTGTTTGCGCCCGTGGCTGTGCTGATGGCTACGGATGCCCGAGGGTGGAAGCAGGTGTTTCTGGATGAAGTGAAGAAGCAGCAAGAAGCACTCGGTGCCCAAGTGTCTTCAGATTCCGCGGCAGGTTCCGGGGAAACGAACGGAAATCCGCTGCTTGGCGCTGGGTCAGAGCCGGGTGGCCTCGAAACTATCACCTCGAAAGATGGCAGGACGATTCGCGGAACGATTGAAGCCTACGACGCGACGGGCGTGCGGATGAAGCGTGAAGATGGCCAAGTCGTGAATGTGACCTTCGATCTGATGAGCCCCGGAGATATGCAGAAGTACCGCGACCGGTACAACAGCCGCGGGCAGTAGCCCATTAGACGCAGGCAGTGGCCGGTGTCAGTTCTGACCACCGGGCGGCTTCTTTACCTTCCCGGGCTGAAGTTCCTCGGGCTCGACCAGGGCGATGATGACGGTGGCGGGTTTGAAATGGTGTTTTTCCAGGAGAAGCTTGCACTTCTCGGCAAGCTTCTTGGGCGTGAGTCCCTCAGCTTTGACGAGACCGAGGTAGGGAAACTGAACGTCGCCAGCGGCTGGCTGCGTAGTCTGTACCTGGATCCATTTGGTCTTGGAGTTGTCCTCCTTGATGGTGACAGAAAGCATGTCTCCTTTTTTCAGGACGCTCAAATCGTCCAGCAACGTCATCGGATCTTGGGACACTGCTGGTTGGACCTTTGAGTCATCTGCTTCCACAGGAGTCCACGTCGTGATGATGATGCCCAGGCATGCTGCGAAGGCCAACGAGTTCGTTTTCATTGGAAGGGCATGCTAGGGTAAGGCCGCGACGCGCAGCAAGAAGTTTCTCCACTGCGCCTTGGCCACTGTGTTCGCCTCAGGACGCATCTTCACCATGAATCACCACGGCCTTTGCCGGATCCACGCGGACGGACCAGAGGCGGTCATTGACCGGGATGAATCCGCAAAGAGTCAGGGTGTCGCGGTAGGGGGTAAGTGCCGCGAGACGAGCCTTCAAGAGGGCTGTGTGCTCAGGGCCGCGGGCTGCGAGACCGATTTGCTCCTGAATGAAGTCCAGATAGTCCTGATCAAAAGTACTCCGTGATACGAAATCGAGCGAGACTGCAGCTTCCCGTACCTCCACAGGGAGAGTGTCCGCCGCCTGCACGGCCCTGACGAAGATGGTCAGGTCATCGTTCACGAGTTGAGCAGGGGAAAGCGGAGGGGAATCATCAATGTGGGAGGCAATAACCGAAGCGAGGAAGAAAGGTTTTTCAATCTTTCTCAGCTTTCTTGCCTTTTGCTGCTTCGTCCGCCTGCTCCATGAGTTGTGGCTCGCGGGTCTCCCGCACTCCGCCGCCATGGTCGGCGAGTCGGTTGATGATCTGCTTGAGCCGGCTGCCTTCGTTCACAAGCTTGCCTGCCACAATGTCGGCCTCGGTGATCCTGGCGAAGAGAATCTCCTGTTCGTCCTTGGTGTACCGCCCGCAGTCGTAGGTGATGTAGAGGAAGCCATTCGTACCTTCCGTGCCATCTGGATAGCTCACGGATTGGCGGTCATCGAGCAGCAGCTTGTGCGGCCAGGTCTTGCCTTCATCCTCAGAAAGCATGGCGGTGAGGCGGCTGCGCCCCTTGGGGACGTCATTCACCACCAGCAGCCAGTTTCCGGACTTCAGCCTGGTGAAAAAAAAGCGCGTATTCACGCCCCGCTCCGTGGTGAAGGGTTTGTCATTCACCCAGGTGGCACCGTTGTCGAAGGACTCGGTCTGCGCAATGCCGTAGCTGGTGCGCACGAGGGCGATGAGACTGCCATCTTTGCGCTGCACGACTTGATGCTCGGAGAAGACGCCGTCCTTGATGCGTGCCTTGGAGAGTGGAGTGAAGCTCGCTCCCTGATCGCGCGAGACATAGAAGAGGGTGCGCTCGGGATCCTTGGAGTTGAAGTTGTCGATGGGGCGAATCCAGTCGCCATTGGCCAGCACGGTAGGTTTGTTCAAGCCGACGCCGAATCCGGCGAAGACAGGTGGGTGAAACTGGGGTGAGGCACTTTCCGCATCGATCATGCGAAATCCCCAGAGGGAACGAATGCCGTTGGGATCCTTGATGCGCATGTTGCGGTACACGAACCACCAGAGTTGTCCCTTGGGATCCACCCAGAGATGAGGGTCGCCAGTGTTGCCGCTGAAGAACAGGCTGGCGTCATATACGGCAACCGGGTTCGTCCAGGTCTTGCCATCATCATCACTGGTGACAAGCACGGCGTGGTTGCCCTCACTGCCCTCCGCGAGGGGGCCGGTGTACCACGTGGCCCAGAGACGGCCGTTGGGGCTGCGCTCGATTCCGGGAATGCCCTGCCACATGCGCAGGCGCGGCCAGTAGCGCGGACTGGGATGGGTGTTGAGCACCGGTGGCGTGAGCGTGGTGACGCCGAAGGTCTCGGGAGAGGGAACAGCGGCAGAGGTGGTCGCGGGCTTGGTTGGAGCAGGGGCCTTCTTCTCCGGTTCTTTCTTCTTTGGTGAGATGGCGGTGGATTGGTTCACCAACACGCGCAGGCGCGTGGTCTCGGAGGGCTTGGCTGCGGCGACATCCTTTTCGGTGAAGACGGCCATCAGGATCTGTTTTGCCTCAGTGCGCTCGAAGTCATAGATGATGCGAATCACGCCGTCCTTGTCCTGCACGCCATCAGGGTAGGATACACCCTTGCGCTCATCGAGCATGAGACCGCCCGTCCAGGTGATGCCGTCATCATCACTGAGAAACGCGGCGAGGTGTGAGCGCGTTTTCATGTCGGGTGGGTTGTGCCGTACGAGGAGCAGTTTCCCCGAGTTCAGTCGGCGGATGAAGAAGCGCGAATTCACATGCGGGATCTTTGAGGGTGCTCCCGGAGTCCAGGTTTTGCCGCCGTCCGTGGAGGTGCTCTCCGCGATGCCGAGCTTCGTGCGGATGAGCATCCAGAGGCTGCCGTCCTTGCGCTCCACGACCATGTGCTCGTCGAAGATATTTTCCGGAGCGCGTGTCTTGCCGAGGAAGGCGAAGGTGTGGCCCTTGTTTCGTGAAATCACCACCTGTGCGCCGCTTTCCTCCGGAAGGTTGTGGCGATGCTCTTCGCGGGTGCGCTTGTCTGCGGTCATGGCCCACATGGAGATGGGCAGGAGCCACTCGCCGTTGCTGCGCACGGTGGGCTTGTTCATCATGATGCCGTTGCACAGACGCTGCGGCTCGGACCATTCAGGACTCTCGTCACCGGAGTTCTCGGTGACCATGGCCCACGTGCCGGAGCGCCCGTCCCACCAGTGGCTGGATTGTGCCCAGAAGAGCCAGAGCCGTCCTTGCGGATCCTGCCACAGGGCAGGGTCATAGGCTCGTACATCGCCGGGAGGATCGATGACCAGTTTGGGGCCTGACCACGTCTTGCCGTCATCGCTGCTGGTCACGAGCACCACGTAGTTGCCCTTGCCTTCCCCAGGCTCATCAGGTCCGCCTGCGTACCACAGAGCCCACAGGCGTCCATTGGTGGAGCGCTCCATGCCGGGAATGCCCTGGAAGATGCGGGTGTGGTCCCCATACTCCGGTCCCGGGGAAAAGTTTACTTTCACTGGCGTGAGGGCATCGTGAGGATCTGCGGCGGAAGCCAGGGAAGCGCAGCTCAACAGCGCAAACGCGCAGGCGGCGAGTTTATTCATGAAGGCGTGAGTATTCATGATGAGGTGTATCAGTCGTGAATGGGAGTGTCAGTCCGGGGACGTGGCCGGATCGATGGGACGGGTGGGATCAATCTTGAACCAGCAGAGGAAAGCCACCACGTAGAGCGCGGCGAAGCTGTAGAAGTTCACGTGGTAGCCGTGCAGCAGTGCCGCCTGCGTTTGCTCTACGGTGAGGGCCTTTACCGTGACTCCCAGCGAAGCCGCCCGGTCCATGACCGCATGCTCCAGCACGGAGCCAGTGAGCCACCCTGCGAGCGCTCCTGCGAGACCGGCGCCCATGTTCATGAAGGCGCCGATGGTTCCAGCGAAGCTTCCGCCGATATCCTGGCACGTGGCCCATGCACTGGGCAGCGTGAGATCCGTGCATAGGGCGGCGAGTGATACCGCGAGGAAGAAGACGAAGGCGTTTGGCGCGATCGGGCAGATGAGGAAGCAAAGGATGCACATGCTGTGGCCCACCCAGCCGCAGAGACGCCGCGCCTTCTTCCGATCACCGGTGCGACTGATAATGGCGTCCGTGATCATGCCTCCGAAGAGACAGCCCAGGGCGCCGGCAAGCAGTGGTCCGCCCTTGTAGAGCGCACCCAGCAGGCTGGAGTTTGGCATGCCGTACTGCGTTTCCAGGAACTGCGGGAGATAGGTGATGTTGAAATACCATCCGTATGCCTGCGCGGAGTACATGAGGCACAGGGTCAGAAAGTTCCAATCCGTGACGATGCGCTTCCATGGCACGCCACTGTGGGATTCATGCACTTGGGAGCGATTGAGATGGATGTACTCCAGCTCCGCAGCATTCACTCCGGGATGCTGCTCTGGCTGGTCGCGAAACTTCCTTGCAAAGCTGATGCACCATATCACACCAACCAGACCAAAAAGGCAGAATGCGGTTCTCCAGTTGAATAACGCCGGAGTGTAGGCGGTGCCGACTACCAGGAGCGTCCAGAGGAAAGGAGTAAGCCCGCCCATGAGTTTCCCGCAAAACCACACCCTGCCCTGGCCGCGCCCGCGCTCCTGCAGGGGAAGCCAGTTATGCAGGGCCCGGGTGATGTTCGGATACGCACCGGCTTCGCCAATGCCGAAGAGGAGCCGCACCACAATCAGGAATCCAAGACCCAGAGTCACGGGGCCGAACTTCAATCCCGCTGCCGCGGTGAGCACGGTGAAGGCGGACCACCAGAGCACGATGCGCAGCAGCGCCTTGCGAGGGCCAAACATGTCGCCCATCCAGCCGGTAGGTACTTCGAAGAGTGCGTATGCGAGCGCGAAGGCGGTGAAGGCCCATTTCAGATCTGCTACACTCTGCAGGTCCAGTGCCTTCACCACGTCACCCGCGGCGGATGCCAGCGCCACGCGGTCCAGATACGTGATCATGGACAGGATGCAGACGAACCACAACACGCTGCTCCGTACACGGGAAGGTGCTGCCGCAGTGATGGCGTCTGGTGAAAGGGAGCGGGACCGGGTGGCCATGGCGCGAATCGTGCGAAGTAAATCAGCGTTTCACCCGGGAAGAGGCATCGCCCTGCATCAGCGCCTCGACCTCGGCACGGGAGACGTGGACGAAGTCGCCCTCGACCGAATGTGCCAGACACCCCGCGGCCACTGCAAAGCGAAGGGCACGGGCGGCGTCACTTGAACCAGCTCCAGATAGCACGTGGATGATGCCTGCTGCAAATGCATCGCCGGCGCCGAGACGATCCACGATGTTGGGAATCTCATGTGGCACCACGCTTCCATCATGCACGGGGGCGAAGTGGGTGGTGTCCGTGGCCACCTCATGGAGCATGCCACTCCACAGGCTGTGATTGGCAGAAACACCTTCGCGCAAGCTCATGGCGATGTGCGTGAGTTGAGGATATCGGGCGGCGAGTTTGCGGGCCACATCCACATCGGGATTCTCAGCGCCGGCATCCGCGTGAATGTTCAGCAACGCAGCGGCATCTTCGCGGCCTCCCATGAAGACAGTCACCATGGGCATGAGTTTCTGCAGAGTGCGAGCCGCGAGCTGAACCGGGGCGAGGGGAGGAGACCAGTTCCACAGCTTGCTGCGGAAGTTCACATCCAGGGAAATGCTGATGCCTCTTGAGGAGGCTTCGCGCAGTGCGGTGCGCGCAAGGTTCGCCGCATTCTCGGAGAGCGCGGGAGTGATTCCGGTGATGTGAAACCAGGTGGCGTCTGCGAAGATGGCATTCCAGTCGTAGGCCTCTGGTGGCGTGATGGCTACGGAAGCCCCTTCACGATCGTAGATGACCTGATGTGGCCGCTGATTGGCACCGGTCTCCAGGAAGAACAATCCGAGTCGGCCGTGAGGTGTGCGCAATACATGACGCGTCTCCACGCCGAACTGTCGCAGGTTCACCACACACGCATCTGCGATGGCGTGATCCGGCAGTGCTGATACGAAGGAAGCATTGCCACCCCAGTGCGCCAGGGCCGCTGCTACGGTCGCTTCCGCTCCGGCGAAGGTGCTTTGCAGCGTGCCGGGCATGGCCTGCTGGAATCGTGCGTGCCCTGGCGTGGCGAGGCGCATCATGATCTCACCCAGCGTGACGACGGTGGAGTGGCTCATGAGTTGCCTCCCCGGGTGCGATCGATGAGTTCACGAATGGCACGTGCCCGTGTGGTGATGGCATTCCAGTCGCGCTGTTCGATGAGCTGCTTCGGCGCGAGCCACGAACCGCCAATGGCGGGCACGAGGGGATCTCCCAGATAGCTGGCGGCATTGCGTTCATCAATGCCACCTAGAGGCACGAATTGTACCCCGAGGTGCGTGAACGGTGCGGCCATGCTGCGCAAGTAGGGGAGACCACCGCAGGGCTCGCAGGGAAAGAACTTCAGCAGCGTGCAGCTGAGTTCCAGCGCGCGCTCCACATCGGAGGGGGTGCACACGCCGGGAGCAAAGGACCAGCCTGCATCCTGTGCCTCCTGCACGACGCGGGGATTCGTTCCTGGGGACACTCCGAATTTGGCTCCGGCTGCGACGCAGGCGTGCACTTGCTGTGGTGTCAGCACGGTGCCGGCACCCACCAGCGCGCGAGGCACTTCACTGGACATGCGGCGCAGGGCCTCTAGTGCCCCTTCTGTGCGCAGGGTGAGTTCAATGCAATCCACGCCGCCATCGCACAACGCATTGGCCAGTGGCACAGCGGCATCGGGATCGTCGAGAACGATGGTGGCGATGACACCGGACTTTTTAATCCGGTCGTGCCATGCAGGAGAGAAGGTGATCTTATTTATAGCGGAAGCCATGAGGAGGATGCGGGTCGTGGGTGAGATGGAAGACGTGACGCCGTTCAGTGCGCGGGCTCGCGGAGTTCGGCGATGAGTTCCGACATGGCTTCCGTAAGGGGTGGGGGAGGCCCACCCTTCATTGGCTGCTTGCCACGGCGTGCATCATGGGAAGCCAGGGCGTCTTCCATGCTGGTCTGCATATGCGCCTCCAGATGTTGCTGTGCGGCGGCGGCATTGCGCTGGCGAATGGAGCGGGCCACGCGCGCATGCTGCAGCCACACCCACGCCACGTGATGCAGATCACGCTCGTGGCTGCGGCAGCCGAAGATGGCACTGCGGAGATTCACATCGCCGAAAATGGTGAGTGCACGACGGTTCTCCGCCGCCTTGATGAGCAGCAGGTGAAAGGCGAGGTCCGCATTGAGATACCGCTTCAGCGGAGTGCCGGTCATGAGCGCTTCACCTGAGGCACGAAAGTCACGGATGGCTTCACGCATGTCGTCACAGCGCTTCTGCAACTCGAGAATCTGCGCTGGCTTCATGCGGCGTGCAGCTTTCCGCACGGCAAAGGATTCGATGGCCATGCGCACCTCATAAGCTTCCACGATCTCAGCCCGCTCAGGCATGGCGACATAGGTGCCACTGGAGGCGCGCTGGGTGACCACCCCTTCCGACTCCATCCGGCGGATGGCCTCCCGCACCGGTGTGCGGCTCATGCCCAATCCCTTGGCCAGTCCCGCTTCGGAGATCTTCTCGCCCGCCGCCAGCTTCCCACTCCAGAGCTGGGTCTGCAGGTGCTCATAGGCACGCTGGGCGAGGTTGGAAGGACCAGTCGCCACGGATGTCGCACGTGGCTTCTTCAGCGGCGCACGACGGGCGGATTTCTTGGGACGGTTGCGAGGTGTATTCCGGACCACAAAACCGGTATACCGGTTTGATGCCCCGTGGTCAAGGGTGAGTTTTTCTTCACCTTGCGGGTGACTCGGAATTGAGGCGTGACATTCACGGAATGAAAGGATTAGCCTGCGCCATGTTTTTCCGGGCACTGCTGTCGTTGTTCGCTGCGTGGGCTGGCATCTCTGTGTGCCTGGCAAGTGATGGATACCCCGAGCCTCCCAAAAACTGGCAGGAAGCCGCGAAGCGTGCTGGCTTGACTGATGACCAGTTGAGCCGGCTGGAGAAGGATAAATTTCTCGTGACCGGCGTGGAGGAGCGCCAGTCCTTCAGGGCTTATCTTGGTGGGAACGTTCCTTTCTTTGTGACCAGCGATGCGGTGCTCAATGCCTACCACGTCCTTTTCGAAGAGTCACTGCGTCAGCAGGAGGAGGTGCAGGCCGGAGGCCTCAGGAGTTTTTGCGACACGGTGTGGAAGGACCTGGGCAGTATTGAATCTCGCTACAGTGGGGATGACGCTTTGATTGCCCAATCGAAACGCAGAGCCATGTTCACCATCGGTGTAGCGCTCAGGCTCTTTGGCGGCGACATTGACGGGGCTTCCCCAGAGTTGAAGAAAAGCATCGACGACGAGGTCGCTCTCATCCTCAAGGCTGAGGGAAGGCACAAGCCTGCGTTGCTGGGGAAGCCTGAGCCTTCATTTGTGGCTTTTGAGTATGCACTCTTCCGTCCTGTCGGGTTCTATGCGGACAAGGGGACATTGAGCAGGTACTTCAGGGCTGTGCGCTGGTTGCAGTTGGTTCCCTTTCGCGCCGACTTTCCGGAAGAGCATCTCGCCTTTCACATGCTGGGTACCATTCGGCAGCACTACTTTGGAGGTGTCTTGACCACGCGCACCATTCTCTTCACGGCTTTGGGGGGCGTCCGGGACCACCTGGATCTAGACGAGACCCGGCTGGTTTCCTATGGCCGTGAAAAGGCAAGGGTGGATGACAGCTTCTTCAAGTCCGGTTTGGATGTCGTGCGGGCGGATGCTGGACAGATGGCTCTTAGTCCGTCTCCCTTTTCGGATAGAGTGCGTGAAGTCGCGCCTGGGCAGGATGACCTTGAGTTCCGGGCCTTGAGTACTTACAGGCTTCCTGAAGATATCGCCATGTATACGGCGGCCGCCGTTCAATCTCCGTCCCAGTCCTCCATCTCCCCTGGCCTGGCCTTCAATGCGTGGCTTGGAGTGCCCAAGGCGGAAGAGCTGTACCGGCAGCAGTGTGGTCCTGACGCGTGGGCCCAACTGATCGCGGGCCGGCCGACCCTCAGGCGCGACTACGGAGACGCTGACGCACAGCAGGAGCCCTGGTGGAAGCGTCCCTTCCAAGTATGGTCTTCGGAGCTGGAGTATCGCGGCACGCTGCGCTGGGCGGCGGAGGTGGACGAGCGCGCGCCTGCCTTCATGCGCAGCCTCGCCTGGCAGACGAAGGCGATGCAAACCATCGCGGCAAGTTGGGCCCAAGCACGGCATGCCTGGATGTTGCAATCAAAGCCTCAAGTGCACGTGCTGAAAGGCACGGCGTCGCCACAAGGATTTATTGAACCGCTGCCGGAGTTTTTCATGCGGCTGAGCCAGTGCGCTGGCCACATGGGACGCCTTGCCTCCGATGCCGAGGCCGTGGGGGATCCTGTGGCTGCCGTGGTGGAAGAGATGAGGGAGACGGTAAAGTCGGAGCGAGCCCGCGTTGCGGAGAAGGCGGGCGAACAAGAAATCTCCGAGGCTACGTGGGTCTTGTCCAAGCAGCTAGGAACTTACAGAGTGCCGATGGATCACGACAAGCTCCAGAATCCCAGTCGCGAGGATGTGCTCAGACTGGCGGATGAACTGGAGAAGCTGGCAGCGAGAGTTCAGCAAGAAGCGAGACCGGGCAGTGAGTTGTGGGGCATTCTTCAAGAGGAGCGCATTCGCACAGACGTGCTGTGGCACGAGCTTGAGGTTCTTTGTCTCCGCCTTTCAGCGATGGCGGATAAACAACTCAGCGGTCGGACATTCACCCAGGATGAGAATAGTTTCATCTCGCACACCGGACGGCGTCTCTCCCGAATCATGCTCTACCGGGGACAGGCTCTTTTCCACCCTCATGATGATGCCCCGCGCATCGCCTTCATTTCCTCGCAGCCCAAGCGGGCGATGATGCAGCACGTGGGCATCGGCAGGCCGCGTCATCTGTATGTGCTCTATCCATGGGAGGGTAAGGATGTGTTGTGTCGTGGCATCGTGATGCCCTATCACGAGGTGGAGGCGGCCACCACACTCACGGATGAGGCTTGGCGTGAGCGCTTCTCCAAAGGCGGAGAGCGCCCACCGATCCCGGCGTGGCTGCACGAAATGGTTCCCGCAGAAGCCGCATTGCCCGAAGCAAAAAACTGAGCGCTCACTTTAAGGATGCCTGCCCCGGGATGAGAGGTTAAGAAAAAGCGACGCATTTTTTCGCTGCCATCCGGTCGTGGGCACGCTAGCATCGCCGCATGTTTGTCTGGTCCAAGCTTTCGGGAAGTACGTGGGTGGATGCCTGGGAAGAGCGTTTCGCGGGAGATCCGCGGTTTGTCATCACCCGCATCCCGGGGCGCCACACGGTGCGCGTGGAGATGTATTGTGAGAAGAAGAAGGAGGCGCAGGACATTCAGAGCCATTTTGGCGGCGTGGTGCGCCCGGTGAAGGCCCGCAATTGGGCCGCAATGTCCGCTGAGATTCCGCCTCCTGTTAAAGTTCGCGACCGCCTGATCATCGTGGGGGACAAGGCCCAGTCCAAGCTTTCCGCGCTGAGGAAGGAGCATCCCCTGCGTCATGTCATCAGCATTCCTGCGGACATGGCCTTTGGCACCGGCCACCATGAGACCACCTCCACGGTGCTGCGCATGCTGGTGGACATCGCGGAGGAGCGGGAGGGGACTCCCTGGACCATGCTGGATCTGGGCACAGGCAGTGGCGTGCTGGCGATTGCCGCAGAACGCCTCGGCGCGGCGAGGGCGTGGGGCTGTGATTTCGACGAGCTGGCCATCAAGGTGGCGCTGCAGAACCTGAAGCGGAACCGCACTAAGAAAGTAACGCTGGAGGTGGCGGACGTCCTCAAGTGGAGGCCCAAGGAGAAATGGGACTGCGTGGCGGCCAATCTCTTCCACGATGTGCTGGAGGAGGCCTTCCCCAAGATGGCCCGTGCCATCAAGAAGAGCGGCACCCTCCTGATCTCCGGCATTTTGAAGACCCAAGCGGAGAGCTGCCTCAATGCGGGGCGGAAAGCAGGATTCGTCTTCGAAGAAATTGTCACCCGCGGGAAGTGGGTCACAGCGCAGGGACGGCTGGGATGATTTCGGCCTGAATCCTCTACGCAGGAAACGGTTTAGGGCGACAACCGCGCAAGATGGGGCAGCCGATCCCGTTGCGGCATGGGCCCGCTTTCCTTTCACAATCGTTGACAAAGGCCCAAAGCTCTCCTTTTTGCCCCTCCCTCCAATCATTTATCCCCGCCCCTCACAATGGACTTCATTGCCAAAAACGTCGCAGAACTGTCGCCGTCCCTGACTCTTTCCATCACCAGCCAGGCGAAGGCGCTGAAAAAGCAGGGCGTGGACGTGCTGAGCTTCGGCGCGGGTGAGCCTGACTTCAATACCCCGGCGCACATCACGGAGGCAGCCATTCAGGCGCTCCATGACGGCCAGACCCGCTACACCGAGAGCGCCGGTCTTCTGGAGCTGCGCGAGTCCATCGCCACGAAGCTGAGCGTGGACAACAACATTTCCTACGAGCCCTCCCAGATCAGCGTGAACTGCGGCGCGAAGCACTCCTGCTACAACGCCATTCTCGCTGTCGTGAATCCGGGGGACGAGGTCATCATCCCCGCTCCGTACTGGACGAGCTATCCTGAGATGGTCCGTCTCGCCGGTGGCGTGCCCGTGATCGTGGAGACCAAGGCCGAGAACGGCTGGAAGATCACCCCCGATGAGTTCGAAGGCGCGATGTCGCCCCTCACCAAGATGATCATCCTGAACTCGCCCGGCAACCCGACGGGTTCGGTGTACAGCCGCGCGGAGATGGAAGCCATCGCCGAAATCGCGCTGGGTGAAGACATCCTCATCCTTTCCGACGAAATCTACGAGAAGCTGGTGTACGCCGGCCAGGAGCACGTGAGCATCGCGTCCCTGAGCAAGGAGGTGCACGATCTCACGATCACCATCAACGGCTTCTCCAAGGCTTATGCCATGACCGGATGGCGCCTCGGTTACACCGCCGCTCCGAAGGCAATCGCGACCGCCATCGACACCATCCAGAGTCACACCACGTCCAACCCGACCACCTTCGCCCAGTTCGGCGCTATCGCCGCGCTGAACGGTGATCAGCAGATCGTGGCGGACATGCGTGAAGAGTTCGACATGCGCCGCCAGTACATGCTGAGCCGCCTGCAGAACATCAAGAACATCCGCGTGGTGGAGCCCCTTGGCGCTTTCTACTTCCTGGTGAACATCGAGCCCATCGGCATCAAGTCCGTGAACTTCGCGGAGAAGCTGCTGAGCAAGCAAAAGGTGGCCGTGGTGCCCGGCGTGGCCTTCGGTGCGGAATACACCGTCCGCTTCAGCTACGCGACCAGCCTGGACATCATCAATTCCGGCATGGACCGCTTCGAAGAGTTCTGCAACCAGCACTAAGCTGGGCTTGGCACGGACTTGAGCAGAAGAGCCAGAAACGACTTCAGAGCGCGCACGGGAGACCGTGCGCGTTCTTTTTTGCCCACGTCATGTGAGCGGCAGGACCTCAATTTCCAGCCGACCTCCGCTGGCATTGTCATCGGTGACCACTTGCGGAATGCCATTCAGGAGATCGAGCGAAGGCTGGTGGGTGTGACCAGCAAAGACTGCGAGAAGATTGGTGGCCGCGAGGACTTCACGATGAAAGTCGAAGGTCGTCTGCGTGTGTCCGGTTTCACGCCACTTTGGACGTCGCTCGATGGCGAAGTTCTTATCCGACCTGGCACCCCAGTCCGGATGACCACAGCCGAAGCCCATGGGTCTCCCGGGTGCATACAGCGGAATGTGAATGAAAAGGAGCGAGGGCATGCCTCCTTGGAGCAGTCGGCGAAATTCGTTCAACTGCTCCGGCAGGATCTCATAGGTTGAGTTATCGAGCACGATGACGCGCAGCCCCTTGATGTCGCGGGATGAGATGAGCGGATTGGCACCTCCATAGAGTGGCAGCAACCGTTTCTGGATCCATGCGTCACGGAGTTCCTGGCTGGAGCCTTCCATGCCCTCGTAGTGCCAGTCATGATTGCCTGACGTGTAGAGCCACGTGAGTCCGGATTCGAGGAGCTTTTGCGAAGCCCACTCCACATTTGCCTCGGAGGGAAAGCTGAAGAGATCTCCCGGCAGGGCGAGAAGATCCGCTTTGCTCTTCTTCGCCGAGGCGATGCCTTCCATGAAAGAGTCCTGAGGTGTGGTCGGCTGACCGGACTTCGCATGGCGTGTCTTCACGTACGCTCCGGCCATGCGCTTGCTGTACTGGCTGAAGGGTTCCTCGCGTGCATCCCGGAGGCCGAGATGAGTATCGGACAGCATGGTGATGCGCACAGGCCCAGCGAGGCCGGCACTGCGGAGGGAGACAGTACTCTCCGTGAGAGAGAATGCATGACGTGTAGAGAGTGCAGCCTCGGACTCTCCGCCTGCCACTCCCCAAGTGGTCGCCGCGCCCAGTCCCAGTGCCGATTGTAGAAATCTCCTTCGATGCATTTGAGATGAACGTTTTTGGATGAGCTGGTTTTTCCCGCACCCTGTTTTGCAACAACAAACAAAAGTTCAGAGACAATGAAGCAAATCTGGCATCGCGACTGCTTAGTGCAGATGCAGCGACCATTGTTTTCATGACTTCAATAGAATCACAGCGTGTGCCTTTGTTTCAGGTGACTGCGGACCAGAGTGTCCGCGGTACGGGCAATCCCGATGAGCAGCAACGCTTTCTCGGGGAGGTCCGGTTCGTCGACTATTTCGCACAACTGATTGGCACCAGCCTGGGTATGCAGAGCATGGAGCTGGCGATCGTGGAGGATGCGCAGTCGCAGACAGCCATCTACTACGCGCCAGCGATGGGTGGGAGTCCGGCGGTGAATGGTTTCATCAGCATGAAGCGCCGTTCCTTGAGTGAATTGATTCAAACTCTTCGGGAGGAGCATCGCGACTGATTTCAGCGCGTCACTGCATGTCTTCTCCAGACTCCGCCGAACTCAGCGCCGCCACGCTTCACCTCTACCGAATCACGGGAGTGGTGGGCCTTCTCTTGATGAAGAGTGGCAATCAACTCGCCAACCACATGCCCTTTGCGGATGTGCGCACCAATGAATTGGGAGCTCATGTGATGCAGATGGCTGCAGGCTATGGGCAGGTGAAGCGCCGTGTGCGCCAGGTCCTGATGCTCTTTGACTCGGGCACGCTCCTTATTGTGATGAAAGAGCAGATCCAACTCGCGCTGATGCTCACGCCGCAGGCGGATCTGGATAAGGCCTCCCTCGCAGCTGGGGCCTTTCTCATGGATTATGCGGCGCAGCTCGATGCCGCTGCCCCTACTGCGAAGCTGGAGAAGGAGCCGGAGAAGCCCAAGCCAGTCGCGAAGCCAGAGTCAGATCCCGTGGTGGTGCCTGTGGCATTCGCCGCGGAAGAGCCGGTGCGCGAGAAGGCGTTGATGGCGGAGCCTGTGCATGAAGCATGGCCGAAGGTGACGGCAATCCTTGAGTCCATTCTCGGCAAGGTGATGGGCAATGCGCAGGCAGTTCGACTCATCAACCGCATGAGTGAAGCGAAACATGGGAATGATGTTTCCAAGATCAGTCCTGCCGATGCCAAGGTACTCGCAAGGGCCGTGCTGGAGCAGGTGCCCAACAAGTCGAAGCGCGATGCCCTTCTCAGCGAACTCGACCACGCGCTTGCCGAAGCAAAACTCTGATCCCTTTCCGACAACCACCATGATCCTCCGCGCCCCATCCATTCTAGCCACTTTAGTGGGCTTACTCAGTTTCAGCTTGTGCCTGCAAGCGCCTGCCCAATCTACTCCCGCAGATGAAACTGCACCGGCATCCGCACCGGTGCCATCAAACTACCGTATCATCATCGCGGAACCACAGACGCCATCATCCGCAGGCATGCAGGATGTGGAGAAGCGGCTGGATCAGGTAAGCAGGATTTTGGAGAGTATGGCCGGGAAGATGGCGGCGGATGACGTTGCCACGGCTCCAGCCACAACTGGGTCCGCTGCGAGCGTGTCTCCACCTGCGACCGCTTCATCAGTGACGCCGGATCTCATCCAGCTCGTGCAGGACAATGCGTCCTATGTGTGGATCCTGTTGGGTGGCATCCTGGTATTCAACATGCAGGCGGGTTTTGCCATGCTGGAACTCGGCGTGTGTCGCGCGAAGAACTCCATCAACGTGCTGATGAAGAACTACCTCGACTTCTGCATCGGCTCCATCATCTATCTGGTGATTGGCTTCACGCTGCAGTTTGGCAGTTCGTGGATGGGTTTCATCGGACTGGATCGTACCTGGCTTCCGGACTTTGCCGGTGACCACAAGGTGTGGATCTTCTGGTTCTTCCAGGTGGGTTTTGCCACGGTTTCTTGTACCATTGTTTCCGGAGCCATGGCGGAGCGTACCAAGTATCTGGGCTACCTGATCTATGCGGGTCTCTTCATGATCATCATCTATCCCATCACGGGACATTGGGCCTGGTCCGGTGCAGGTGCGGCATGGGGTATGGCTGGCGACAAGGGCTGGCTGGAGGCGATGGGCTTCGTAGACTTCGCCGGTTCCTCCGTGGTGCATGCCTGTGGTGGTGCGTGTGCATTGGCGGGCATCATTGTGGTGGGGCCGCGGGTGGGACGTTTTGCCAAGGATGGTACGCCACGTCTCATTGCCGGTCACAACATCCCGCTCATGGCACTTGGCGCCATGCTGCTGTGGTTCGGATGGTTCGGTTTCAATGCAGGATCCACACTGGCGGCAAATCCTTCCATGGGACGCATCGCGGTGAACACACTCATCTCGCCATGTGCAGGCGCGATCTTCGCGATGGTGGCCATGTGGTTCGCCCAAGGGAAACCGGATGTCGGCATCGCCATCAATGGATCGCTTGGTGGCGCCGTGGGCATTACGGCGTGCTGCGCGAATATCTCGCCCGGTTCGGCCATCATTGTAGGTACGGTCGCTGGGCTGCTGACCACCGGCGCCACCATCTTGCTGGAGCGCTTGCGCCTGGACGACGTGGCGGGTGCCGTGCCCGTGCATCTCGCGAATGGATTGTGGGGCACCGTGTCGGTGGCGTTGTTTGATGAGAAGGGCTTCGATATCGGACGCCTCGGCGTCCAGGCCCTTGGCACGGTGTCCATTGCCGTCTTTGGCTTCGTTGCCGGGTTCGCGGTCTTTAAGTTCATCGACCTCACCGTGGGCCTGCGTGCGAGTGAAGAAGAGCAGATCGATGGCCTGGACTTCGCTGAGCACGCGGTCAATGCGTATCCGGACTTCCAGACCAGTGAGCGGGCGTAGCACAAGGAGGTTAGGCGTCCCGCCTGACAGTGGGCGTTAGGCCTCCGGCCTGACCGAAAAGCTCTTTGCTGCCTTGCGCCAGAGATACACTCACCCCATCCGCGCGGTCAGCACAGAGTTGTCCTTCCCACACTGGCGGCTTACCCTCCCAGCCTCAGCGTTCTTTGCGACCTTGCTTCCTTTGGGGTAAATCCGGATTCATCGGTGCAAGGTGGCTGTTTGCATGTCGGCGCATTCTCACTCCTTTCAGTCAGACCGGAGGTTCAACGCCCATTGTCAGACGGGACGCCTAGCCTCCTCAACCCAAACCCAGGTCTCTCACAAATTCATCCTTGTCAGAGAACTCGTCGACGCCCAGTTGCTCACGAATGATCCAGCGCACAACTTCCCGTACCTCACTACGGTTCCACTGCGGAACGTATTTGCGCCGCTTCATCAAGGCTTTGGTGCGAATCTCAACGCGGTGTTTGACCTCGTCACGCACAGTGTGGCGGGTAAACCACCCTCGTGACAAGACACTTTGCAGCTTCACTTCTCGTCGGGGAACGCCAAGCTTTGTGAAGTGGTGCTCGCGAACACGATGAAACTCCACCATCGAAAAGCAGGGATCACGATCCTCGGATGCGTTCACCTGCTTGCAGACCCAATCGATGGCGTCCGCGGGTGTGAACATGTGCGCTGCCGCTTCATCAGGAATATCAATCCCGAACTCCTCTTCCCAAGCCATCACCAGTTCAACAGAGTCGAGGCCCATAGTGGCTCACCTGATGTCCGAAAACGTAGAGCCGTCAAGGTCGCATTGCTTCACTTCAACTCATCCCACGACTTCAGCCCAACGATCGACAGATACTTCCTCGCCGCTTCAGTCCACTCCGGAGTACCCGCTTTCAAGAAAAGCCCGTAGATCTCGCGCTTCTTCCCCGGTGTCGCGATGCTGCCCGCCTGATTCTCCCACAGCCCGAGGCGCAGGCCGCCTTCATGGGCATGGTCCACATGGCGATGCCAGATGAGCGCATCGATGCCATCCTGCCGTGTCGTCTTCTCCCACGCGTAGGCATAGCCCGCCGCCTGCAGTTCGCCGCCATCCGGCGTCGCCAGACAGTGGATGCCCTGCTCACTCAGGATGATGCGGCGCGGTTTCCCCTGCCAGAGGAGTTCCGGTCGTTTCATGTACTCGCACGCCACTTCCAGGTTCTTGAAGGTGATGTGCGGACTGTCCGCATTTGGGAGGGCAGCTTTGTCCAGCCATGTGCGTGGATTGCCGAGATCATCGGGATAGGGATGATGCGCCACATGCCATTCGAAGTCTCCGCGTTCGCGAGCGAGTTTCGCAAATGTATCCAGCAGGTCTCGACCCTTGCATGCCTCCTCCGCACTGATGCCGGGCATGGAAGCATTCCAGTGATGATCGAAGGACAGGTACACACGAGCGTGGGCGGAATGCTTGCGCACTTCCTCATGCGTGGCGCGCACCGCCTTCTCATACTCGCTGGCCACCTTGGCCATGGGAGCATTGCCCAGGTTGTACCACATCCAGTGGGAGTTCACCTCGTTTCCCACGATGTATCCCCACACGCGACCGTGCTCTGGATGAGCACCGCTGAAGCGGTCGGCGAGTTGGGCGATGAGTTTGCGGTACCAATAGGGTCCCTCTGCTTTCGCTGTGTTGAACGCAGCAATGTTGAACTTGCCATCCTGCCTTCGCGCTGGATGCAGCAGCAGGGCGTCCTTCTCAGCATCACCGGTAGGATAGGCTAGCAGGATGAGATACACCACCACGCCGGCGTCGCTTATTGGCTTCACCTGCTTGTCGAGGCTTGCGAGATAGTTCTCATCGATCTTCAAATCGCCAGACTTCGATGCGTGAAACATGGCGCCGAGACTCACATTCACCGCGGCGTGATGGATGCCGAGCGCCAGCGCATCATCCACCATCTGCACCTGCAGGCCCTTCTTGCTGGGAGGGGTGGGGAAGGGGTCCGTGTTCTGTGCTGCCACGTGCCTGATAGCAGCCAGCAGCGAGAAGGTGCACACACAGGTGGTGATGAAATGACGAAGGGGCATGCGAGGTCACGATAGGGAGCGCCTGAATCCCGGCAATGACGAATGCGGAGCGCCCAACAGGGCCGGAGGGTTGAATGCCGCTCATTTTATGCTCATCCACTTTCCGTCGAATAAACCCCGAGGCACCTCCGTCCATGGCGGCATGAAAGCGCAACCTGCTTCACAACCTCGCTCCTCCCGCCGTTCCTTCCTGCTGTGCCTGTCCCTTCTTGCGACAGGCTTTTTCATCTTCGCCAGCTCCGCCCGGGCTGAAGACTATGTCACCCTGGTCTATCCCTCCGCCTCCACGGAGGTGCGTGTGGCCGAGGGCGAGGTCATTGAGATTGTCACGCTGCACTACGATACCGGCTTCGGCGATCAAACTCCCCAGGCCAGTGACAAGATCCCCTGCATGCGTGTGGTGCGTGGCTATGCGAATGCGCTCTTCGACGTGCCCGTGATGATCAAACACCAGGCCAACGGCGGTCGTTTCCTGATAGCCGGTCCGGCGCTCGTCTCCTTCCTGGATGTGGCCAAGCCGGCCACGCTATTGGTTACCTATCGCAGCTTCAGCTGCCACGGCGGGGATCACGACCACGCGCACTGAGGCTTCGCTCAGGCCTCCTCCCGCTCGCGCGCAGGCCACACGGGCTTGCGGTTCTCCAGGCATTCATTCAGCCAGCGCAGCATGCGGGAGAGGGAATCGTGCTTTTTCTTCAGCGTGGAAAGGTGCTGCCAGTCCAGATGCGACCGGTGCGTCCCAATCGAAATGCGCTGGGGCTTCAGCAGGGTCTGGAGGGATTCGAATTCCGCCGCGCTCATCTTCCGGATGTCATCCGGCAGGGGGAGCTCATCCAGCAGGTCAAGGTCGAGACCGAGGCTGGTGATGCCAATGCCATGCTGGTGGCCCAGGGTGCGCAGCGTCTCCACCAGCGCCTCGTCACTCACGCGCTCCGCGATGAGGATTTCACCCTGGTTCGCCCAGCGGGTGGCGCTCAGCGTCTTGAAGAAATCCTCATTGCACGAGTCCAGCGTGATGCTGAGCTTCAACTGCGCCGCGGTGAGTTCCACCGTGGAGACGCCGAGGTGGCGTTTCAGATTCAGCATGGTCTCATCCAGCCGGGGAGCGTCATCGTTGTCCGCCTCGAAATCCCAGTCCGTGATCACCATGTCTGGCAGTTCCCAGTGGCCGCCGGGCGTCTGCATGAGGGCGAAGGGGTAGCGACCGCCGTGCACGCAGTGCCGCTCCACCACACTGCGGAAGCGCGCATAGCGCAGCGTAGCCAGGTCCACCGGCGACGCGTCCGCGCCGAAGATGCCCAGATGCATCGCTTCATTCCGCGATTCGCTCTTGTTCAGCCGCAGGTAGTAGCCCTGGCCCTGATCCACCTTCGCAATGGGCGAGGACGGATCGTAGGAGAGGATGGAGAAATGGTAGCGCAGTGTCGCGTCGCTGTAGTCATCCGGCAGCTTGTGCCGCACCAGGCGAATGAGTTCAGTGCCCTTGATCGCCTCCACCGGGCTGGCGGGAAGTATCTGTGGGAGGATGTCGCGCAACTGTTCGCGAAGACTCATGTGTGGTGTCGTTGGCGTGCGAGCATGATGAATGCGCGCAGGGAGTCAAGAAAGATATGCAATCCCATGGCACACAACAAGAAGACAGTCAGCGAATGCGAAAGAATTTAACGCGGTTTGTGAGATTCTTCGCGCGATCTCCGGCGTTTCAGTTCAACGCAGAGCAGCCAAGCAGCGGAGAATGAGGATGGAGGTTAGGCCTTCCGGCCTGACAGCGGTCGTTAGGCTTTCCAGCCTGACCAAAACTCAGCCTCACCACACCACCTCGCGTCCCGCACCAACCGCCTCCCTCCCTCAAACCTCTGCGTTCTCTGCGTTCTTTTGCGGCCATTCCTCAAGACCGCCGCCATCTCCCAGCGCTCCACTCCACCACCTACTTCTCCTCGTTAAACTCCACCCTGACCCGCCGGCTCAGCAGCCAGCTCACGCCAAACATATCCTTCGTCGCCCGCAGTGCGCGGCTCCAGAAGGTGTACTTGCTCACGCCATGGATGCGCGGGCGATGATTCACCGGCACCTCCGTGATTCGAAACCCTGAATGCCGGATCAGCGCGGGAATGAACCGATGCATCCCGTTGAAGGGCAGCAGCGCACTGCGGCACTCCTTGCGCATCGCCTTCAGCGAGCAGCCCGTGTCCCGCACGCCATCGCCGATGAACCGGCTGCGCACCGCATTCGCGATGCGGCTCTGCACGCGCTTGAAGGCCGTGTCCTTCCGCTTCTTCCGGTAGCCGCACACAAAGTCGAATCCCTCATCCAGCTTTTTCACCAGCGAAGGAATGTCCGCCGGATCATTCTGCAGGTCGCCATCCAGCATCGCGATGATCTCGCCCTTCGCCGCCATGATGCCCGCATACATCGCCGCGCTCTGTCCCGAGTTCTTCGGGAAACGCAGCAGTCTCACGCGCGCATCCTTCTGCACCTTCGCCGCAGTCGCATCCGAGCTGCCGTCGTCCACGAAGATGAGTTCAAAGTCATGCCCCGCGAGCGCGGCCGTGAGCTGGCTCTGCATGTCGGGTACGTTTTCCTCCTCATTGTAGAGCGGCACAACGACGGAGAGCTG
This sequence comes from Roseimicrobium gellanilyticum, assembly GCF_003315205.1. Classification (NCBI taxonomy): domain Bacteria; kingdom Pseudomonadati; phylum Verrucomicrobiota; class Verrucomicrobiia; order Verrucomicrobiales; family Verrucomicrobiaceae; genus Roseimicrobium; species Roseimicrobium gellanilyticum. The sequence goes on from NZ_QNRR01000002.1 coordinate 283,485, forward strand.
GGGTGAGGATTCGGGCATGGACGGGAATCATCATCCCTGAACCGTAGCGAGGCACAGGCAAGCGAAATTTGCGGAAGGCTGCGGTAGGGTTGATGGTCTGTGGTTGATGGTTGATAGCTTGAGGGGAGGCGGTTGCAGGTCTGCGGGCTGGCGGCATTGCAAGCAGCAAGGGAGCTTGCTGGCACACGCGTTTCATCTCGGCTGGCTACATGGCTTCCTGCCGTCTCAGCCAGCGTATCCCGAGCGGTCTCAGGCTATCAACTATCAACCTTAAACCATCGACCTGCCCCCGCTCTTGACTTCCCGCCCCAGATCCCCCACACTCCCAGCACATCGCAGGGGCGCTGGCGCAGGCTGGCTGAGATTCCGCACACCGCGGGGAACCCTTTGGACCTGATGCGGGTAATGCCGCCGCAGGGAGCAAAGCCGAGCCTTCCGGGGAATCTCATCCAACACCGCATCACAGCCATGCCGCCCCACCGCGCATGGCTTTTTCATTTCCAACACCTTTTGATAGCCCTGAGCCCCCGCATTCCAAACAACTGCTCAACCACCGCTCAGCAATCGCTCACCCATCGCGAACTTCCCCGCCAGCTCACCCGGCTCAGGCTATCAACCATCAACTCTCAACTATCGACCATTCAATGATCGCCTCCCCTGACTCCTTCGAACCGCACAGCAGCGAGCAACTCCCCGCCAGCACCCGCGTCTACGTCGAAGGCCAGCTCCACCCGGACATCCGCGTCCCCATGCGCGAAATCACCGTCTCCCCGACCAAGGCCTACAATGGCACCGTCTCCGAGAACGCCCCCGTCCGCGTCTATGACTGCTCCGGCCCCTGGGGCGACCCCGCCTTCACCGGCTCCTCGGATGAGGGCCTGCCCGCCCTGCGCAGCGAGTGGATCACCAAGCGCGGCGACGTGGAAGAGTACGACGGCCGCGAGGTGAAGCCCCAGGACAACGGCTACCTCTCCGGAAAACACGCCGAATTCGCCAGCAAGGCTGAGCGCAACCGCCTCATCGAATTCCCCGGTCTCGAAGGCGAGCGCCGCAAGCCCCTCCGCGCCAGCAAGGGCCACCCCGTCACCCAGCTCTGGTACGCCCAGCAGGGCATCATCACCCCCGAGATGGAGTACATCGCCATCCGCGAAAACATGGGCCGCGCCAAAATCGCCGACCTCAGCCAGGACATCCTCCGCAACGACCTCACCAAGCAGCACGCTGGCAGCTCCGATCCCCGCGTCTCCGAGTCTCCCTACTCCCCGTCTGTCTTCCGCCGCTTCCCCCAGCGCATCCCCACCGAGATAACACCAGAATTCGTCCGCAGCGAGGTGGCCAGCGGCCGCGCCATCATCCCGGCCAATATCAATCACCCCGAGCTCGAGCCCATGATCATCGGGCGGAACTTCCTCGTGAAGATCAATGCCAACATCGGCAACTCCGCCGTCGCCTCCAGCATTGAGGAAGAAGTCGAAAAGATGCGCTGGGCCACCAAGTGGGGTGCCGATACCGTCATGGACCTCTCCACCGGGAAGAACATCCACGCCACGCGCGAGTGGATCCTGCGGAACTCACCCGTCCCCATCGGCACCGTCCCCATCTACCAGGCGCTCGAAAAGGTCAATGGCAAGGCCGAGGACCTCACCTGGGAGATCTTCCGCGACACCCTCATCGAGCAGGCCGAGCAGGGCGTCGACTACTTCACCATCCACGCCGGCGTCCTCCTCCGCTTCGTCCCCCTCACCGCCTCCCGCATGACCGGCATCGTCAGCCGCGGCGGCTCCATCATGGCCAAGTGGTGCCTCGCCCATCACAAGGAAAACTTCCTCTACACCCACTGGGATGACATCTGCGACATCATGGCCGCCTACGACGTCTCCTTCTCCATCGGCGACGGCCTCCGCCCCGGCTCCATCGCCGATGCCAATGACAAGGCCCAGTTCGGCGAACTCGAAGTCCAGGGCGAGCTCACCAAGCGCGCCTGGGCCAAAGGCGTCCAGGTCATGAATGAAGGCCCCGGCCACGTCCCCATGCACATGATCGAGGAAAACATGGCCAAGCAGCTCGAGTGGTGCCACGAGGCCCCCTTCTACACCCTCGGACCCCTCACCACGGACATCGCCCCCGGCTACGACCACATCACCAGCGGCATCGGCGCCGCCATGATTGGCTGGTACGGCTGCGCCATGCTCTGCTACGTCACGCCCAAGGAACACCTCGGCCTCCCCAACAAGAAGGACGTCAAGGACGGCGTCATCACCTACAAGATCGCCGCCCATGCCGCCGACCTCGCCAAAGGCCACCCCGGCGCCCAGTACCGCGACAACGCCCTGAGCAAAGCCCGCTTTGAATTCCGCTGGGAAGACCAGTTCAACCTCGGCCTCGACCCCACCACCGCCCGCGAGTTCCACGACGAAACCCTGCCTCAGGACGGCGCCAAAACCGCCCACTTCTGCTCCATGTGCGGCCCGCACTTCTGCAGCATGAAGATAACGGAGGATGTGCGCAAGTATGCCGCGGAGCAGGCCATCTCCGAAGAAGAAGCCCTGAAGAAGGGGATGGAGGAGAAGTCGAAGGAGTTTGTCGAACAAGGTGCCGAGGTGTACACGGCTGCTTAAGGAAGTAGTCCGCGAGTCCCTTCGCGGTCACCCCCGCACGTCCCACGATCCAACATCGCGCCTAACGCGAAACAATCTCACCGCCGTCTACCTTAGGTCTACGAATGGAACTGGTGACGAACGCCTTGGACTGCGGCAGCTTGCTGCCGCTTTCCTGAAGTGCAGCGTGCTGTACCCTGGCAACGAAAGCTAGTGGAAAAACTGCGCAAAGAGGTAGAATCTCAACCTGCCCTAAATTAGAGGGCGAGGTAAATGAGCCACAACTACGTCAGAAATCACTATGTGCCTGCTTGGTATCAGAGGAGGTTTCTAGATCCATCATCGAAAGATAAGGAGCTCTTTTATCTAGACCTTGCTCCATCTCGATTTGTAGACGGCCGGGGTAAGCCGCACATCAAACGTGCACTGAAGCGTCAAGGTCCGAAGAAGTGTTTCTTTGAAAGAGATTTATACACGATGAATCTTGGGCCTTTTCGATCGACAGATATCGAGGAAAATTTCTTCGGTGAAATTGACGACAAGGGAAGGGATGCTGTACATGCGCTTGAGGGATATGCGCCTGGATTTAAGGGTCAAGCTATAGCTTTTAGCGACCTCCTCCTGTACTTAAGCACGCAGAAACTGAGGACGCCCCGTGGATTGGGATGGCTTCGCGATCAAGTAGATGTCCATGATAGAACGCTACTGCTTTTGGAGATGATGGAACTCCGGCAGATGTTCTGCGCAACTTGGGCTGAGTGTATCTGGCAAATAGCCGACGCGCACGGTTCTCCTACGAAGTTCATCTTATCAGATCATCCCGTGGTCGCTTACAATCGCGAATGTCGACCACTTTCCCCGCACTGCCGCGGTTGTAACGAGCCGGACATCCGCATGAATGGAACCCACACAATCTTTCCGCTATCGTCTGAAAAGGTTCTCATTCTGACCAACACTTCCTGGGCACGAAACCCATACCAGTCCGCAACCCGTTTCCGGCCGAATCCCACTTACTTTCGAAATACTATCATTAAGGTGATGGGCATTCAGGTGGAAAGGCATATGGACGAACAAGAGGTACGAGAAATCAACTACATTATCAAACGCCGTGCGAAACGATACATCGCATCTTCGAGGGAAGAATGGCTCTACCCAGAAGCCCACATTTCGGTCGCCGAATGGACTCGCTTTGGTGGGGGATACCTTTGCATGCCAGACCCGAGATCAATGGATTTCGATTCTGGAATTTACATTGGGTACAAAGACGGTCGATCAGATGCTTTTGATCTCTACGGACGCAAGCCTTGGCAGCAAGGTTATTCTCAGGAGCGCAGCGATGCAGAGTGGCAGGCCTTCTTAAACTTCCAGGGTGAATTCGCGCGGCTAGTTGGCCCTCGTCGTAAGGGCAGGGCATTCCGATTCGGGGAACTTGATAAGGAAGTAGATGACGAAGATTTCCACAAGTATCATTTGAGGCTTGAGACTCGCCGAAGACGTTCCAAGCTGTAAACATACAGCGTTTGACTCTAACATAGTCTGTCTTGGGGTTTGCTTTCATTGACCAATTGACTTTCAGCTTTTCCACATGCCCTCTCCTCATGCGATCCAAGCCATCGAGCGACTCCGCGAGTCTTGGTTCATAAATTGGATGGTCCGCGGGTCGATTCATGACCCATCTATGGGAGGGCATGAGCATCATCCCAACTGGCGCCTATTTGGCGCGATGGAGAGGTATTTGAGTGTGCAACAGATCTGTCATGCGGGCGACACTCTCAATACTTACTGCGATTCCATGTTGGCAGAGATTCTCCATGCCGCTCCTGCGGAGTGGGAGAATGTAAAAAGGCTTCTAAAAGGAAAAAACTTGCTTGAGACAGTAGAGCGTCTGCGAAACCATAGGCAGTTGGGGGCGAGGGAAGCTATTCGAGATGGGATTGCGACCTATTGGAGTCCAGAGAGCGACATCGTTGTTATTCTCCGAAATAAGCTCGTTCATCAAGGAGGTCACGACAAAGAAAGGGAGGTGGAGAAGATGGTTGCTTCAAAGAACGGCCAAGCGTGTATAATTCAACCGGTCGATCTTCCTCCCGATGTAGTTCCCATTTCCTATAATGGGGATGAGCTCGTAGTTGATGCGCAGACAGGCGTTTGGGCATGTCGCCATATTCAGAACCACGTCCATTTGATGGATCAGGACTTATGTCACCGATTCTCATTGCCTACAAAGAGACATCGTTCTCGCCCTCTCAGCTTTACGGGATATGCATCTCAGAAAACTCTTCCTTTTCCGCCAGGAACCCCTCTTCCTACGGATGCTCCGCCAGAACGGCCAGGGGAGGTGCCTTCGACTCCTGAAATTGCCCCCGACTATTCAATGCTTATGGATGAAAAAGAAATTACCTGCGCCCAAACTCGCCTTCGATTCCGGAATGAGCTTGATCAAATTTTCCGAACATACTGTGACGAGTCTGGAGTGGCGATTGTCGGTATTGCCGGGGGAATGCCCGGGAGTTTGATGCCTCACACGATTCGCTGGCACGACCTGAGTCTGGTATATCACCTGCAGGAGCAAGACCGGTCGAGGGATAAGAGTTGTCGAGTGGAGGTCAGGATTCGTGAGAAGAACCTCGAGCCGTTCTTAACGATATTTGGTCACAATAGCCAGATGAGGGATTTTATGCTGCCCGCAGGTTTTGAGCAGGGGATTGAATATTTGAAAGAGTGTGTTGACCGTGCATTGCAAAGTTGAGTGATTAAGTGGTCGTAGTGATTTCTTCGATGTTCACCGGGAATGAACACCCCCCCTGTAATCGGACAGGGGGCAGAGCAATCCAGATTCTATTGACAGTGATTGGCCTCATTTAGCTTCGTGAGAAACTTCGCGACCTTTGAGTGGTCTCCGCATGTCAACACCCGCATGGGTTTGTAATAGCGTGGGGCTTCTCCTTGGCCATCACCAGCTATCATTAATCCATGTGCGTAAATTACAACACATGGTGCTACGTCAGCTTTCTTGAAAAGCGGACCGAGGATACTGTGTACATCACCACTTCCAAGAACATTGCTTAACACTTGACTGACTTCGTTCAATATCACTGCTGGGGCAGCATGGCTATCCCAGTAAAAGTTTTCGTTGGGCATGAAAAGTTTATCATGATTCAAAAGTGCCGATACATCAATAAACACTATTCCAAGGCCAGAACCGATACTTTTCTTCCCCAATGCCTTTCTCAGTTGTTTGATGGCATATTCAACATGCTGAATGAAGTTGCTCTTGTTTGTTGAACTGATTGATTTGCACGCTATGCCGTAGCGATTTTCACCTTCAACGACAATCAAATCAGGGTTGGGGTTGGTGTCGCTCGAATGTAAAGGGTCTTCCAAGATGACGTCGTCGAATTTGTTTAATGCTGCCAATGCTAGCATCAGCTCAATGGATTTCCTAGCTGCGTCGCGTTCCACTTCCTTGTTGATTTTAGTGTCATTCTTCTCCTTTGTTAACTGTTCATATGCAAATGCTGAATTGAACTGCAGCTTTTGATATGTAGCGTATATTCCAAAGCCACCTGTTCCAACTAACTTTAGGTGAGCTTTGATCTTCTTGAGCTTCTTCTTGTCTGTAATCTTGTTGATGTATCGGACCAGATCCATGGCTGACGCTACGTAATGGCAGCACTCTTTAAGTGTTTCTGAACCAAAGAATATTGGCAATATTCCGCGCTGAATGCTTGCGTAGGCTTTTACAGCTGCAAGCATTGAAACTACCTCAACATTGAAGGAGTCGTCTTGGTCGCACAAAAGGTGCCTGTAGTTATTCAAGCCTTCGATGATGTCGTTGATGTGAAGCTTTTCTGCGTCGACGTTGATTCTCATGGCTAATTGCAGCATTTCGTGGAAGTGATTCCGCGTTCTGATCTGAGTATTTTCACTATTTCGAGTCTGCGATGAACTTGTCGATGAACAGATGAATGCCAGGTTTGCATCCGTATAGCTCGATGGGGGTTGATAAACCACGAAGCCTATGTCTTCCCAAAGCTGAAAAATACTTGGAAACGGAATTCGACTGCACGCTACCAAGTGCTCTCAGAAATAGCACTCGAACTTTTTCCGTGCAGATAATGTGAAAGGTGTGATCTTTTGTCGCAGCCTCAACACGACTGGCCCAATTTAGAGCCGAGCCAATATATCCAACTTTTTCGCTTTCATCGACGTCTTTGTAAGTAAATGAAATAGCGCCGCCGTCGTGGAGTCCCATGCCCCAATCGATATCTTGTAGGGGATGGGTTGGGAATAGTTGTTCAAGCTTGGAGGTATACTCATCAAGCAATGGCTTTATGAATTGCCGGAATACACTTGCGAAACGAAGGGCTGCCAAAGAGCCCCTGTCAGTCTCAAATATGAGGATAAATCCGTCGCCCGTATGATTCATCCATGGCTTTTTTTTGAGTTTGCAAATCCGATTGCAAATTCCGCTCAGCTCAGAAGCCTTGTTCAAAAGTGATTGAATTAACTTTGTAAGTAAGCCAGCCTTGGCATGGTCGGCGAGAAATTGCCTGTGGCTGCTAAAGTTACGAATATCGAAAAATAGGATACCAGCCATAGAGCAATCGTTCAGGATTTTTCGCTACACAACCAATTACAACTGGATAGGACAGTCGTCAAATCTTGGCAAGACAACCCAAATCCCGATGCCCTCTCGTCGCGGCCAAACGGGAAAAGGCTCTCCCAGATTCCATGATTGAGGTTACTCACCCTTCGTTGGCTCCATCTCATCCGTTGGCTCTTCCGTTCCATGTCCGAGCCCCAGGCCAGCCATGCCGCCCATCCCCAAGCCTAGATCCATCGCGCCGCCGCCTCCGGTGCCACCACCTTCCTTTCCCTTGCCGCGCTCACGATCCTCTGATCTGCCGCTGCCACCTCCACCCGGCCTCGCCGGTCCCTGCATGGGAATTTCCAATCCGGTGGGGATGGGTTCCAGGTCCAGGGCCTGGCGGATGAAGTCACGCAACGAAAGCACCAGTGCACGCGTGTGCCCATGACGTCCGACGACCCGCTCCCGGGCCGCCTGGCGGCTAGCTCCACTTGGGCCTCCGTGCCGAGCAGGATGATGTCGGTAGGACGCAGCAGCGCCCTACCGGCGTCATGGGCTGGCGGGAGCGGTTCGACCCGCACTTCGGCTCGGCCTGCCAGCTCCGACCCCTCTTGACCGCGCACGGGCCCTTGCTCAGATAGAGACCGGCGCATTTCCGAACGAGATCAGCTCAGAACCACTTGGCCGCCTCTCTGCCACCCCCACCGCAACCCCAACCCCTTCTGGTGATGACTTCAGATGCCACGCCCAATCCAGCTTCGGTCCCTTCAGCACCTCAGGCGCACTACAAACCTTTGCGCGTCTGGCCGGCGCTGATCCTCGTGGTCGTCATCGTGCTGTGCCGCTACGTGCCCCCGTTCATCGAGGGGGCGAGCAGCCAGTATTGGTATGTGCCGGTCTTCTTCCCGTTGCTGGGCAGCGTCTTGATACTGATCTGGTGGCTGGCGGCGAGTCGTGCGAGATGGTTCGAGAGGCTCATCGGACTGTTCGGATTCCTCGTGGCTGGAGCGGTCATCGTCCTGCTGAGTCATCCCTCCATGCGAGGCATGATCAGCACGTATCTGACGGTGCCGCTCGGCATGGTCGGACTCGGAGTGGGCGCCCTTCTTTACCGCTCCAGGCCGCCGAAGCAACGCGTCACCGGCGTGCTTGCCTGTTCCGCACTCGCGATGTCGCTCACGCTGTTGTTGCAGAGCCTTGGCATCACGGGGGACTACGTGTTTGATTTCCATTCGCGCTGGTCTTCGGCCCCGGGCGCAGGCTCGTGGGTCGAAAACAAAGCGGACGCACCCAAGACGCCCGGCGCCGCCGCGGCCATCGATGCCGCCCTGGCCACCGCCGAGTGGCCGGGCTTCCGCGGCGCGGACCGCATGGGGCATGCGAAGGCGGCGAAGCTGGCGACGGACTGGAAGGCCAATCCACCCAAGCTACTCTGGAAAAAACCCGTGGGCGCAGGCTGGTCCTCCTTTGCCGTGGCGGGGCCGTATGCTTTCGCCGATGAACAACGCGGCCCGCACGAGGTGGTGGCCTGCTACGACCTCGCGACGGGCAACGAAGTCTGGACCCACCAGCGTGAAGCACGGTTCGACGAACCGATGGGTGGCCCCGGCCCGCGCGCCACACCGACGCTCGCCGATGGCGCTGTATTCACCGCAAGCGCCACGGGCGTGCTGCAGCGATTGAAGGCAGGCACGGGCGAGGTGGTCTGGCAACAGGACTTCAAGAAACTCTCCGGACGCGAGCCGCTCCCCATGTGGGGCTATTCGGCATCGCCCCTGGTGGTGAACTCCCTGGTCATCGTCTACGCGGGCGGGGCAGGGGACAAAGGCGTGATGGCATTCGACGCCGCGACGGGAGAAGCGCGCTGGTCCGTGGCTTGTGGTCCCGAGTCGTACAGCTCACCGCAACTCAGCAAGGTGCTCGGCGAAGACACCTTGCTCATGCTCACGAATGATGGACTGCTCCTGCTCGATCCCACCACCGGCAAAGTGCGGCTGAACTACGAGTGGAAGTTCAACGGCTACCGCGCCTTGCAACCGACGGTCGTGGGCGAGGATGTCATCCTGCTGCCCACGCCGATGTCGGAAGGAACCCGCGCCATTCGTGTCAGCAAGAAAGACGATCAACTCACGGCTGAAGAACTCTGGACCTCGAGGCACCTGAAGACCGACTTCGCCGAACTCATCGCGCACAAGGGCCATCTCTACGGTATCGATGGTTCCATGTTCAGCTGCATTGATCTCGAGACCGGCAAGCGCACGTGGAAGGATGGGCGCTACGGCAAGGGGCAGGCGGTGCTCCTGGAGACCACGGACCAGATCCTGATCGCTGCGGAAGATGGTCGCGTGGTGTTGCTGCAAGCCGATCCCACGGCTCACAAGGAACTCACCTCTTTCCAGGCCCTCAAAGGCAAGACCTGGAATCACCCCGTGGTCGTCGGCGACAAGCTGCTCGTGCGCAACGGCACCGAAGCCGCGTGCTATGCGTTGCCGCTTGCGCCGTGAGGGCGCTGTAGGACCGGGTATCGTCACGACCGCTGATGCCTGCAACAGATTTCGCATTGTGTTCCAGGCAAACTGGCCAGTACCCTTCCGCTCATGTCGGACATCGCCATCGAACACGTGCGGGGAACCTTGGACTCCCTCTACCGCACCGAATCCTCCCGCATCCTCGCCACCCTCATCCGCCTCCTCGGTGACTTCGACCTCGCGGAAGATGCCATGCATGACGCGTTCGCCACGGCGCTGGATCAATGGGCACGCCACGGCATCCCGGCCAATCCTCGCGCCTGGCTCATCTCCACGGGACGCTTCAAGGCCATCGATGCTCTCCGTCGCCGCGCCCGGTTCGATGCCTCCCAGGAAAAAATCGCCGCCACGCGCGAAGCGGATGCGGGCGACCCATCCGCTGCCATCGGAAGCGCGGAGGAGGGGAGTGTGGAAGACGACCGCCTGCGCCTCATCTTCACCTGCTGCCATCCCGCCCTCGCTCCCGAGGGACGCGTCGCCCTGACTCTGCGCGAGGTATGCGGGCTCACCACGGAAGAGATTGCCCGGGCCTTCCTCATCCCCGCTCCCACATTGGCCCAGCGCATCGTGCGGGCGAAAGGGAAGATCCGCGAGGCTCGCATTCCCTACCAGATACCGCAGGCAGAAGAACTACCAGGCCGCATCGAGACCGTACTGCAGGTCGTCTATCTCGTGTTCAACGAAGGCTACGCCGCCTCATCCGGCGCCTCCCTCACACGCGCAGATCTCTCAGGCGAAGCCATCCGCCTCGGACGCCTGCTGCTGGAACTCCTCCCAGAACCTGAGGTCATAGGCCTCCTCGCGCTGATGCTCCTGCAGGAGTCACGTCGCGCCGCCCGCACTTCGCCCACCGGTGAACTCATCCTTCTGGAAGATCAGGATCGCACGCAATGGAATCGCGCCCACATCACCGAAGGCATTGCTCTCGTGGAACGCGCCCTGACCTCGCGCCGATTCGGCCCCTACACACTCCAGGCCGCCATCGCCGCCGTGCATTCCGAAGCCACCGAAGCCTCCGCCACCGACTGGCCGCAAATCGTCGCTCTCTACACCGTCCTGTTGCGCGCCGCCCCATCACCCGTCGTGGAACTGAACCGCGCCGTCGCCGTGGCCATGCGCGATGGCCCCGAAGCCGGCCTCTCCCTCATCGATGCCATCCTCGCCCGCGGCGAACTCACCACCTACTATCTCGCCCACTCCGCCCGCGCCGACCTCTGCCGTCGCCTCGGCCGCACCACCGAAGCCCGCGCCTCCTACGAACGCGCCCTCACCCTCACCCAATCCGAGCCCGAACGCCGCTTCCTCGAAAACCGCCTGCAGGCAACGTAGAACGCTTCCCGAAGGCCCCCAAGAAAGTAGAAGGTCTCTCCAGAGGCCTTGCATTTCCTCACCTCCACACCGCCTCTACTTAAAAAAGAGACGGTAGGGATGCGCTCCTGCGCATCCGCAGATAGCGGGCGGAGGCGGTGGGAACATGCCACGTGACACGGCCATTGCATGCCGCACCTCCACACCACTTCGCCGCTAAAAAAAGAGCGGTAGGGATGCGTTCCTGCGCGTCCGTAGATCGCGGGCAGAGGCGGTGGGAAGATGCCACGTGGCACGGCCATTGCATGCCGCACCTCCACACCACTTCGCCGCTAAAAAAAGAGCGGTAGGGATGCGCTCCTGCGCGTCCGCAGATAACGGGCGGAGGCGGTGGGAAAATGCCACGTGGCACGGCCATTGCATGCCGTCACACATGCTCCTGCGCGTCAAACTAAGCAGCGCATCAAAACCAGCTCTGCAACTCGCTCCCGGAGGGAACACGGAACCCTAGCCGGTGGTGAAGGCCTGTAATCAGGCCGGGAACCACCGGATCTAAGACGTGAAAAAACGTCGCGTCCCGGAGGGTACGCCGGAAAATGCGCCGACGCCGCGGCACGAACAATCTCCACCCCCCAAAAAAACTGCTCCCCCCTGTCGATTTCCCCCGATCCCAATCGACCACTCAATGTGACGGCCAATCAACGACTCAAAATAACTCAAAAGGGGCAGCACTCACGAAACCCTACTTCTGTGTCTTTTGCGTTTTTTTGCGGCTAAAAATTCAGCAGAACGAAAGCGAGAGCGGCACCCCATCTCCCCCAAACCACAAACCCTACCCATCCACAAACGCCATGAGATTCCTGATGATGATGATCCCCCGTGGCTACCAACCTGACACCCCCGCCTCCGAAAAGCAGGAAGACGGCTACCAGCCCACCGCCGAGGAAATGACCCCCATGGGTAAATTCAACGACGACATGGAAGCCGCCGGCATCCTCCTCACCGTCGATGGCCTCCACCCACTCTCCCGGGGCGCCCGTGTGACCTTTCCCCAAGGCAACGCCACCGTCACCGACGGTCCCTTCATCGAAACCAAGGAAGTCATCGGCGGCTTTTGGATCATCCAGGTAAAATCCAAACAAGAAGCCATCGACTGGGCTCGCCGCTGTCCCGCCCTCAACGGCGATGTCATCGAACTCCGCGAAATCTGGGAGATGGAAGACCTCCCCGCCGAAGTGCAGAAAGCCGCTGTCCATCGCCAGTGACACCCCGCTACAGGCCCGTTGTCTCATTTCCCTCCTACAGATAAACACGCGACTCTCAGCGACTATTTTAACACTTGTTTAACAATCACATCGAAAATAAAATATGCACAACTCTCCGTGCCCTATGCAACGCTCCGCTGCCTCCCTCCCAGAAATCTGCAGTGAACCCCATCACCCGCTGCGCCTCAACGCCTTGCTAAAATGATAGTTCGTTTGGCCAAAATCTGACTTTTCCCAACTCACCATCATCCATCCCCACCACTAGGAAACCACCCACCATGAAATACATCTGCCTTGGCTACATTGAGTCCCACAAGTTTGAGAACATGTCCGAAAGCGAACGCAACGCGATGGTCGACGAATGCCTCGCCTACGATGATGTGCTGAAGAAGAACGGCCACTTCGTCGGCGGAGAAGGTCTACAGGGCCCCACCAGCGCCGCGACCCTACGCTGGCAGGATGGCCAGGTCGCCATCACGGATGGTCCCTATGCTGAAACGAAAGAACAGATCGGCGGCATCCTCATTCTCGAAGCCCGCGACTTGAATCACGCCATCCAGCTCATGTCCAAACACCCCGGCGTAAAAGCAGGTCCCTTCGAGATCCGCCCCGCCGCAGACATGAGCGACATGGTGCAGGAGAGTGAAGCAAGAAGGGGTGGGAAGTAAGCTGCGCTGAGAAGGTTGGAAGGCGCACGGAACCGAGTTCGCTGTCAAGCGCGAGCCCACGAAAATGCGCCTCATTTGATTGGGCTGCGGAAGGCACTTTACACGGGAGAAACTGTCTCCATTCATATTGCCTTTTTCGCCCAATCCCCACCTTCAAATGACCACGAAACTCGATCCAAAATTCACCACCCTGCTGACCGATGCCGCAGCCAAGCTGGAGTCGCTCGAACTGCTGCCCAAGGTGCTGGCAGAGACTGCCCCTGCGCTGAAGGAAACAGCCGATGCTCTTGCACAGCAATTGCGCGCCTTCGCCACCAGCCTGACTGAGGCTCAGGACGCGAAGACCACCGCGGACATTGCCGAGAAAGAAGCTGCCCAACGCGCCAAGGAAGAAGCCGCGGCCGAGAGAGCCCGATATCTTGCTGAGTTGCTGGCTGCCAAGGAACAAGCTGCCGCTGAGAAAGCCGCCGAGAAGGCGCGTCTGCAGGAGGAGAAGGAAGCTGCCAAACTGCAAGCTGCGGCAGAGAAAGAAGCCGCTCAGCGTGCGAAGGAACAAGCCGCTGCCGAGAAAGCCGCGGAGAAGGAGCGTCTCATTGCCGAGAAAGAGGCTGCCAAACAACAGGCTGCCGCAGAGAAAGAAGCAGCACAGCTCGCCAAGGAACAGGCGGCTGCAGAGAAGGCTGCCGAGGCCGCGCGTCTTGCCGCAGAAAAGGAAGCTGCCAGGCTCGCCAAAGAACAAGCCGCTGCCGAAGCTACGGCAGAGCGTGCTCGTCGCCTTGCTGAGTTGATGGCTGCCAAGGAACAGGCGGCTCAAGAGAAGGCTGCTGAGAAGGCCCGTCTCCAGGAGGAGAAAGAGGCTGCGCAGCGTGCGAAGGAACAGGCTGCTGCCGAAAAGGCTGCTGAGAAAGAACGCCTGCAGGCAGAGAAGGAAGCTGCGCGCATCGCGAAAGAGCAAGCCGATGCGGAGAAGGCTGCCGAGAAAGCACGTCTCCAGGCGGAGAAGGAGGCTGCCAAGCAAAAGGCTGCGGAGGAGAAGGAGGCTGCGCGCATCGCGAAGGAGCAAGCCGACGCAGAGAAGGCTGCTGAAAAAGCACGCCTGCAAGCAGAGAGAGAAGCCGCAAAACAAAAAGCTGCTGAAGAGAAGGAAGCCGCTCGTCTGGCTGCTGAAAAAGCAAAGGCGGAACGTGACGCTGCTCGCGAAACCGAGAAAGAACAAGCGCGGCGCGAAATCGAAGCAATGAAAGCCGCTACCGCCGCGATGCGTGCGAAGCAGGAAGCGGAACTGGAAGTGAAGCGCAAGGCCGAGGAAGAAGCCAAGGCCAAACGCGAAGCCGTTGCTGCAAAAGCACGTGCCGAGCAGGAGGCCAAGGACCGCGCTCGTCGTATGGCATCGATGGCAACCATGGCAGCAGACAAAGCGGCGATGAAGGAGGAGAAAAAGCAGGCGGAAGAGAAGCCTGCGGCTGCAACGCAGTCGGAGTAAAAGGGAGTGTTCTGGCACCCGTATCCGTTCCCGAGCTCAGCTTGGGAACGGTGTGGGGCTTTCAGCCGCTGCCTCAAAACAGCTCACCCGGACGTCGCACATCTCCCGGCTCGCTTGGCGGAGGAAGTGACGGGATGCTCGCGATGGTGCCATCAGAATTGAAGGTCCCAAACAGCGAGAATCGTTCGTCATCGAAATACTTCGTCTGTGCTTCAGTGGATGCGGTGGTGACCAGTTTCGCAAGACGATAGGCGTGCCCATTCTTCCCCCGTTGCGGAGGCTTCAGAACAAAGAATAGCCTTGCTCCAGGCGGTGCATTTCCCCAGCGAGTTTCTCCAGTGTGTTCGCCTCGGACTGCCACTGCGGCCACCTCATCGGTTTGGCAGAGATTGCTGCCGGGTTCGCTAAGCCACCATGGGAGTTTCTCAACTTGCGCGGATCCGGCCCACACGCCCTCCACCTTGGTGCCGTCCTCCAGTGTCAGCGCCATGGGCTTGCCAGGTTTCCATTCGTTGCCGTCATGTGTCCGGAAGAGATGAGGCATGCAAATTCAGTTAACCTCCTGGCTACAAAGATCTAGGACATTTTTTGAGGCTTCGTGCTCCAAGCCCACAGCCTATTGATGGCGTGGTTCCTCGCCACGGTGCTTGGGCACATCATTATCCTTTTGTGCGGGGAGCGGGCCGATATTCAGCGCTTCATCCGCGGGAACATTCGGCAGCGGCGGTACCGTCGCGGCTGGATAAAGCCCCATCCACCGGCCGAACCAGCCGGTAGTGACCATCTGCGCGGAGAAGGGATAGCTGTGGCCTCCGGGGAAGGAGAACCAACTGAAGCAGTCGCCAGCGTTCAGGCTATTGAGATACGAGTCGATGGCCTTCGGCGAGTATTCGTTGTTGTTCACGTAGTAGGCTTGCGTCTCGGCATAGCCGCGCCGTTCTTTTCTTGCTTGGAGTGGGCTCGGCAGGCCGGAGCCCTTCACGTCTTTCCACTCGGCATAGACCTTCATGGTCTCCATGCATTTGGGGAGGATGTCATGTTGCTTGAACTCGATCTCACTGGAAATGATCAAGAGTGGTCTGGGAGCGACCATCATCAACAGGCTCTCAAATCCCATGGGTAGTTCGAGGTCGCGGTTCTCGGGCAGAACGTATTTGTAGAACTTTGGCATCATGATGGCAGGGCCGCTGTTTTGCAGGAAGCCCCAGCGACGCAATGACTCTGCTCCGCTGGAGGGTGGCTCCGTGGCATCCCGGGTCCATGGTTCCCAGGTAGAAGGCTGGCGGCACCACTGGTTCGCCTTGGGCTTGCCTTTGTAACCCGGCGGATACTTCGGGCGGTCCCAATCCAGCACGCCGCCATTCGGCACAGCCGCAGCGATGCGCTGATCGAAGGCGGCAGCGAAGAGTGTGACGTGCCCGCCCCATGACCAGCCAGTGCAGCCGATGCCCTTGGGATTCACGTAGGGTAGCGATTGAAGATAGTCGACGGAGCGCATCACATCCCAGATCCATTTGCCCATGCATGACCACGCATTCTCCGCCATGGGGTCTGGGTACCGCTGCTTGTAGAATTGACGGGTATCCAGCGGTCGTTGTCCTGGCTCAATGCGCTCGCCGTCTCCGAGCATGTCGATGCTCAGAGTCACAAATCCCTGCTTTGCGAGAAGCAGCCCCGATGCGCGACCACCCGCGTACCAAGCATGCATGGCCTCCGCGTCATTCGGATCAGGCATACTGTTGTTATCATAGCGCGGGTCTTTGCCCGCCAAGTTGGGACGACCTACGAAGCCAAGCTTCGGATCCGAGGCGAAGCGTCCCGCCAAGCCGGCGGGGCTGCTTTTGCCTGAGCCGTACGTGGTGCTGTGCAGGCAGATCACCGCAGGGGTTTGCAGCCCGTGTTTCTCGTGGGCTTCCTTCGCGCTGGCCGGCACGAGGAGCCAGCCGTAGATCCAGATGTCTGACTGCGTGCCGCCGCTGGAGTCCGTCTCCGCACGAAACTTCACCTTGTACCGTGTGATGTCTCCCGCGCGCATGGGATACGTGGGATCATTTGAGGAAGTGGGCACCTTCTCGGTACTCAGGACTTGCACATCCAAGGGGGGCTTGCTGGTGGGGAAGGGACCCAGGATTTTCAGCCATTCCTTTTCCAGTTGCGCCCGTCTCACAGGCCATCTGGCTCCGGCGTCCACAGCAGGATTCGGCGGTGGCGGGGCGTCAGCTCGCAAGACGTTTGGCGAGCCTGCTGAAAGGGCGACAAGAAGGAGAAGGTTCCATTTCATGGGAGCGAAGCGTGGGAGGTCCTTGCTGCATGAACGGAGATTGGATGGCAGAAGTATCACTCCGTGCTGTGCCCACGTGCGGCTGCGCGGCAAAGTCGCAGACAGGGTTTCATTGTCGGTACGTTTCTTCAGAGAGAGGTTCTATGCGTTCCCGATTTCTTCCTTTTGGCTTTGCCTGCTTTTTGTGCCTCCTTTTTGGCGCCCATGTCCTGACGGATCATGCTCTTGCGGATGACACGCCGTCCTTGAGTACGCTTCTTCGGGACTTGAAGCAGGGCACGACTGTCGAAGTGCCGGATGGTACCTATACGACCAAGGGGTGCCGCACGCTTCAGGGGCTGCGTGGAACGAAGGAAAAGCCCATCGTCATCCGTGCCAAGAATCGTGGCAAGGTGGTGATTGTCGGCGAGTCCGGATTCATTCTCCGGGATTGCGAGTACGCAGTGATTGAAGGCTTCGTGTTTGAGAATGATGCGGATCAGCAGTGTGTGATGCTGGACAACTGCAAGTACACACGCGTGACTAGGAATGTCTTTCGTCCCAAGGAGCGTGCCAGGCCGAGGCATTGGGAGCACTGGGTGACCGTGGATGGCGCTCGCAGCGGATACAATCGCATCGATAGAAACCGGTTTGAGCGAAAGGTGAATCGGGGCAGTCCGCTCTTTGTTCGTGGGGATGACGCAGCGCTGGTGTGCTCCCAGCGTGACCGTATTGATCACAACCACTTCCGTGATGTGATCTACGCGGATCGTGAGAATGGCCATGAGACCATCCGCACCGGAGGCAATGATCTCGGTGCTTCAGGCCGGAGTTCGTTCACGACCATCGAACACAACCTGCTGGAGCGCTGTAGCGGTGAGGACGAGATCATCTCGATCAAATCCTCCGACAATATCATCCGTGACAACACACTCATCAACTGCCGCGGTGCCATCTGCATGCGCTTGGGGAATCGAAGCGTAGTGTCTGGCAACGTCATCGTCGCTACAGAGGATGCTCCAGGGGTCGGTGGCATCAAGCTTTTTGGCTTCGAGCACCAGGTAACGGGCAACTACTTCTCTGGACTCACCGGCACCAAGCATGAAGCGCCGTTTTCGCTCATCCCCGGCATGCATGACACGCCCACGACAGAGAACATCGGCAAGAAGTATGATGACATGACCGCCACCGCACCTACGCGCTGCACGATTTCAGGAAACACGTGGGTGGACTGCGCGCCGCTGCAGTTTGGCTACGAGAAGGAGGATAAGAAGTGGCCGCTGACTCCGAATGCCTGCGTCTTCACCGGAAATCACGTCATACGCACCAGGGCCAACCCCAAGCCGATGGTGAATCTCGGTGCCGTGCGAGATCTCCAGGCGAAGGACAACACGGCATACAGTGTGCAGGCTTCTCCGCAAGATGCGGCGTGGACATCATGGTTCGTGTGGGAAAGAGAGAAGCCGATTTTCAAAATGCCGGTGCAGCTGACGGAAGCGGACGTGGGGCCAGATGCAGCGGGGGATGATTAGAAAAACTCCGGAAAGGCCGGCAATCAGACGGCTCTGCTATTTGGCCTCCTTCTTAACAGACGCGGACGCGGCCAGGTGCACTGCGAACTTGGGAGAAGGCTTTCCTGAGCTCAGGGCTCCGTCCATCATGGTGGTTGCATTTTGCATGATGCCTCAAACATTCAGGTCCAAGTAATCATTTAGGACTTGTGAAGTGCTTGAACCCTGCTTCAGGGGCGGGGTAGCGCCATGAGCGAGCGCCAGCTTACAGCTCTCAAACGACCTCCACTTCCCACGGAGTACTTTTTCGAACGGTTTCCATGGAATAACCGGTGGATCCTTGTTGGCATCGCCCTGGTCGTTTCCTGTTTTGATTTCCTGGCGGGTCCGGTGGTCTTTTTTCCCATCCTGTTCTTGGTTCCCGTTTCACTCCTGGCATGGAACTGCGGCCTGCGCACGGGGCTGATCTTGGGAACAGTGCTGTGTGCGATTCGCTTCGGCATCCAGTATGCCGTCTGGGGGATTCCTTACACGTTGTCCGTCGCAGTCATCAATGCAGTGCTACGGCTTGCGGTGCTGTATGTGTTCACTTTCCTGTGCGCCAAGCTTGGCGGCACGTTGCGGGCTCTCCGCGCACGTGTCCGCACTCTGGAGGGCATCCTGCCCACGTGCTCATTCTGCAAAGATATCCGGGATGAGGAGGGGAACTGGCATCAGATCGAGGCTTACGTGACCTCGCACTCGGAAGCCCGCTTCAGCCATGGAGTGTGCCCGGACTGCGCAGAAAAGCATTATGGCGATGTCCTTGCCTTGAAGAGAAGCGGAGCCAAACAACCCAGGGCCTGAGTAGGAGACTGCGGTTCTCAAGCTGTCGCAGGAATCCGGAGGCCTAATGGGTCAGCACATAGAACACGATATTAAGCCCCAGGGGATAGGCGATCTTCTCTGATACCTCCGTGAAATAGTAGGGATCACTCTTCTCCCTTTCCCACCCATCTCCGAGATCATTGTTGAGGCAGACCAGCATGACCATGCGGCCCTGGTCATCATACACAGCGCGGAAGCGGGGAGTGTCAGCACCCTTGCGGATTTCATTGGTCATGCGTGTCCAACCCTGCTTGCGCATCTCGTCTACATACACGGAGCTGTGCGACTGGGGTGGCGCAGTCAGGTCGAATACGAGATGGAAGATGGGATGCCCGGGATCGAGCTCCACGTAGTCACGGTCAGGCCAGATCTTTTTGAATGAGGGAGCAAAGTCCTTCCAGTCCTCCTCACCCCAGAAGTCGTCGATCATGAGGAAGCCGCCATTGAGCATGTATTCGCGAAGGAGCTTCGCCTGCTCCTCGCTGATGTTCATATTCCCCGCCTCGCTCACATAAATGAAGGGATAGTGGCGAAGCTGCTCCGCATCGATGTCCACGATTGCGGGGTAGGGATTCACCTGGATGGAGGTGAGTTGGTGGAGGCGGTACGAGAAATTGAGTTCGGCCTCTGGGTAGTCCGCCGTCCACCGGCCGCGCTTGCGCACCGGATAACGCAGGCGGGCGAAGGTGAAGACATCATTGGGCAGCTCTGGATTCACAGTCCATATCGGCGCACCTTGATGCCGCCATCCTTTGAACTGGCGCGCGTCATGAGGGAAGACATGGGTATGCTCGGCGCCGAAGTTGCGCGGCACCGGTTCCTGCGAAGGCAGCGCCACGCAGGCGAGGAGCACGGGTACTGGGAGTGTCCACTTCCAAAGCGCGGTCATGGACAAAAACACTAAACGACTACTGCAAAAAACACCCGTTCTTTTTTCGTGGGCGAAACCACGCGGGAGCGCTTGTCATGAAGTCTCCAGGCTGACCTGGACGTTGGAGAAGTCCCAACGGCGCAGGTCTTCTTGGTGGATGGAGAAAGTCAGAGTGCCGGCGTCCCAAAAGCAAAAACCGACCTTGCCGTCCCAACCCAACTGCAGGAGCGGGACCCACTCGTGAGGCTGTCCTTTGCACTCTGCGGCTGCCCTTTCCCCGGCCGATTCGTTCTGGGCGTACGTGTAGCCATTGATGTGGTGATCCCACTGATTGCGCAGGCACTCACCATTGTCATAGAGTTCCTGGGCATGATCGCCTGTAACACCCTCTGGAGCATCGTAAGGCAACGAGAATGTGCGCGTGAATTCAACCCGATGGGGATTCTGCGTGTAGTCATCACCGGGACTGAGCATCACATCTTCGCCAGCGTGCCGAACGGTTAAAAGAGGAGCGCGAATCTCCTGAGTGAACAGAACTCTGCAGTTTTCGTAATAACCTGTATCGACAAAGAACGAGAGGAGCCCGGAAGGTGGAAGATAACGGTTAAGGGGCGCAATGTCTGCGAGATTTAACTGGGCGAGGAACGTCCAATATTTGCCGTCCGTCTTGGGGAAAAGGGACGCATCTGTCAATTCGGGGAAACCTCCCAAACGAGAGTTCCCTGACTGAGAATAGTCATCCGGGACGGTCGATCTAATCTCGATCGCCTCGCGGGCAACCTTCGCGATGGGTGCAGCGCGCTCGGCCAATCCAGCTTCTTGAATAGCAGACACGAGGGAAGGGTGCACGGGGCTGTCTGATGCCACAAAGAGCCGCATCTCCGCCAAGTCCAATTGTGGAGGTTTTTCGCTAGGGCGATAGGACCAATCCATGAAAAGGATGCGCTTCCCGGACTCAATGGAAATTTCCACCTCCGTCATCGTGGCAAGGCAGGCTGGTAGGGAATCGAAAGGATTGTGTTCAAGATCCAGATCGCGAAGACTTTTCAGCCGACAAACGGAGTCCGGAAGGCTTCGGAGTTTGTTGAAGCTCAGATTGAGGCTTTCGAGCAGGGCCAGATTTCCGATCGCCTCTGGAACCCGAGAAAGTTTGTTTACATCCAGAAAGAGACATTCGAGGCCTTTGAGAAGACCTATCCACTCAGGCAGCTCTTCGATCTGATTGTAGGAAAGGCCGAACACAGTCAGACGCGTTAATCTCTGCGCACAATCTGGAATGCGCCGCAGTTGATTCTGCAGGAGGCGCAGCTCCCTCAGGCTTGCCAGGGCATCCAATCCGTCAGGCAGTTGGAGTAGACCACAGTTTCCAATCGAGAGTGAACGAAGGTTTTTGAGCCCGAGGATGCTTTCAGGGAATGTGGGGACGTTGCACGCTTGCAGGTGGAGGTTCTGCAAGTCCTTCAGTTCTCCGAGCAGGGGGAGAAGCTGGCTGACGTCCGAGAGCGAAATGGAGAGTAATTGCAGATTTCGCAACTCGGCGACGCGGGACAAGAATGCTGCATCCTGACACTCGCTGGTATCAAAACGAATGACCTTGGCGGTGTTGCGAAGAGCTTCCTTTAAATCATGGAATGTCGGAAATTCTTCAAGTTCGTCGTCAGTGTAGAGGGCCATGAGATGGGGAGCTTTGAGGTTCCCGGCATCGAATCAGAAGTCGTGGTGTAGGACGAACTATTTTCAATGAGGTCTCCAAAAAGCACCGGCGCGCATGCCGCCGTTTCAAGAGTCAGCCCGAGCCGTGTAGTCATCGAGAGTGTGGAAACAGAAGGGAGGAGCAAGGGCGCCCTCCCTGGAATCGAACAAACTGGAGCTGATGGAGTGTCTCTGCCCTATCTTTCGGCAGGATACCCCTTCCACAACCACTCCAGCGCTTGAGGGAGGAACTGCGCCTTCGCGGGTCCAACGCTGTGGCCGGTATTCAGGCAGTACACATATTGGAAGTGGTAGCCTTTTTCCTTCAGGACTTTGGCCATGCGATGGTTCGCCTCCACCCAGTCGTGCATGTCGTCACGCATGACATTTGGATTCAGCAGGTCGCGATCGCCCACGGCCATCCAGATGCGGATGGGCTTCACTGGGCTCTCGGGGATGAGCTTGCTGTGGAAGTCCCACGCGCCACCCGGCGTCTCGGGATTGAATGGCCACTGCTGATTGACGAAGGTGCCGGAGGTGGTGAGTACGCGATGGTAGAGGTCGGTGCGATACCAGGCCATCGCGAGTGCTGCAGAACCGCCGGAACTGTTGCCCATGGTGGCCCGGCCTTCCGGATCCTTGGTGAGTTTCACGCCGTAGTTCTTCTCCACCAGAGGCAGCACTTCGTTTTCAATGAACTCAGCATAGAGTCCGGACATGGTGTCGTACTCACGTCCACGCTCGTGGCCCTGGGCATCGCCACCGCCACTGGAGATCATGATCGCGATCATGGCAGGCACACGCTTCTGGGCGATGAGGTTGTCCAGGATACGCACGAGGTTCATGTCGGGCTTGCCCATGCCGGGGCCATCATGCGTGACGATGAAGGGGGCTTCTTTGCCTGCCACATATTGCGCAGGTACATAAACGGTCACGGTGCGCTTGTAGTCGATGGGATGGGTCTCGACGATGAGGGTCTTGGGATTGTTCGGATCCACGGTGCCGAACTCGTTGCGTGCAATGCCGGGGTTGAAGAGCTTGCAGTCCTTGGAATCCATCTGGAACTGCTGCACCTTGCCTTGGGGTACGCCTTCGACAGCCTTCATCTCTGGTGCAGGAGTGTAGTCAGGACCGATGACGAAGTCGCCCCCGGTATCCACCGGTGGATTCACACCGGGTTTGCCATCCAGTCGCGTGAACTTCGGCGCACCCGGTGCGTCAAAAGGGCGGGTAGGAGGCTGGGGCCGATCAGGCTTCTTGGGTTGATTCTGACTGAAGACTGGCAAGGCAAAAGCCACAAAACCAAGACCGAGGCAAAGGAAAGAGCGATGTGAGAACATGGAAGACAAAAGTGCGTACGAATCAACGTGCCGAAGGGCACGTAGCGTTCAATGAAATGATCCGTGATTGCAATCACGGTGATTGCTCCACTTCCGTGAGCGCCGAGCTTGGAGGCTTCACTTCACCTCCACCACATCCACGACATTGAGCTGGATGAATTGGCCATTGAACGGCTGAGGGGCGGGAGCGACATCTGGCACGACAAGTTTCGAAAAGTTCGTGATCATGCGGCCGTTCTGACCGTTGCCGTGGAAGGTGAGGGTGGCGCCGCCCTCGATCTCTATGGTTGCGGTGTAGTCAATGGTGAAGATGCGGTGGCCCGTCCTGTCATCGCGATTGAAGAAGAAGTGCGAGGCAGGTGAGGAAACAGTGAGTTGGTAGATGTTGTAGGTGGCATTGTTGGGAGTGCCGCCGATGTAGAAGCGCTCGCCCTCCTGCTTGCCGTCCTTGTACATCATGGGCTCCACCACGCCGCGCACACGGAGCGTGACCTTGTATTTCTTGCCGGGTTCGCCTCCGAACTTTTTCACGTCGGTGAATTTGTCGTTGGTGGCCGGGTCACTGGTCGCGCGAGCCGAGATGCCATCTGCTCCGGGTTTGGGATTCTCCGGCATTGGGTCCTTGCAGGGGAACTCGTAGCGGTAGCCATCCAGCTCAGAGGCAATTTTCTTCAGGTCGTCGGCGGCCTGGGTGGGGATGGCGAGCAAAGCACTGGCGAGCAAGGAGGTGAGGAGGAGGGAGCGATTCATGAATGATTCGGGAACAGGGTGGAGAATTGAGCAGGTCTGTGAACGTCGTCCAGACTGGCGTGTTTTCGTGAGGACGAGCTATAAACTGGAATGGCTCACGTGCCACAGAACGTCTGATAGGACCCAGATCCCGAAGGAAGGGTGTAATCTTCCGGATGCGCCTGCGCGTGATCATAGGGCTTGGCCAGGATCGCCAGCAGGCGCTCCAGCACACTGAGGTCGCCTGTCTCCACGGCCGCCGTCAGCGCTTCCTCCACCTTGTGATTGCGTGGGATGACCGCGGGATTGTGACGCTGCATGCTCTCCATGACTTCGCTCTCTGACGGAGTTTGGCGGGTCAGGCGGTTTCGCCAGCGCTGGTGCCACTCGCGGTAGGCGGGATCGGGCGAATACGTGGCGGAGGATGCGCTGCTCAGGGCTCGGAAGGTATTCGTGAAGTCGGCTTGCGAACGTTGCATCCACTCCAAAAGGGAGTCTATCAACTTGGGGTCGTCGCTCTCCTCGGTGGAGAGTCCCAGCTTCGCCCGCATCCCCTCCAGCCAGTGGTGCTGGAAGCGCTCGCCGAAACGTCCAATCGATTCATTCGCGATATCGAGCCCCTGTTGCGCGTCCTCATGAAGCAGAGGCAGCAACGTCTCTGCCAGCCGGGCAAGATTCCACTGGGCAATCAGCGGCTGCCTGCCGTACGCATAGCGGCCCCCGTGGTCGATGGAGCTGAAGACCGCCGAGGGATCATAGACGTCCATGAAGGCGCATGGCCCGAAGTCGATAGTCTCACCGGAGAGGGCCATATTGTCCGTATTCATCACGCCATGGATGAAACCCACGAGCTGCCACCGGGCGATCAATGCCGCCTGCCTCTCAATGACGGCATCCAAAAAGGCGGCATACGGCTGTGCAGCGGTGGTGGCATCTGGGAAGTGACGCTGGATGGTGTAGTCCGCCAGCGCCTGTAGGTTGGGTTTTTCATCAAGGGCGGACGCGTATTCAAACGTGCCCACACGAATGTGGCTCGCCGCGACCCGGGTGAGCACGGCTCCAGGCAGCGGTGCCGTGCGATAGACCACCTCACCTGTCGTCACGACTGCGAGGCTGCGCGTCGTAGGAATGCTCAAGGCCTCCATGGCTTCGCTGATGAGGTACTCCCGCAGCATCGGCCCCAGAGTGGCCCTTCCATCTCCGCGACGGGAGAAAGGTGTTTGCCCTGAGCCTTTGAGCTGGATGTCAAAGCGCCCTCCACTTGGAGTTAGCTGCTCACCCAGCAGGATGGCGCGACCGTCACCCAGCATGGTGAAATTGCCAAACTGGTGGCCCGCATAAGCCTGAGCCAGCGGTTGTGCTCCGGGGGGCAGCGCATTGCCGGCAAAGGATGCGGGGTCGTCCAGCGACGCCGGATTCAGCCCCAAGGATGCTGCCAGGGGGCGGTTCAAGATGACCATCTCTGGCTGGCTTACTGGTCTTGGTTGGCACGCTATATGGAACACAGATGGTAGCTGCGCATATGAGTGCTCAAGACGCCAGCCGTGGGGCAGGGAGGAACTGGTAGAAGTAGCGGGCATGAAGAGGGGAGAGCGAAGATGGCCACGCGAGCTTCACGCACAGGAGCTCCCATCGCCAGTGATAAGCGTGGCACGGCGGGTGTCTTGCCTTGGAGCAGATAGACGTCCGGGCCAGCCTGCGTAAGCATCAAGCTCCCTGATGCAGACTCAAAAAAAGAATGAGAAACCCCCGACTTTTCCTCAGAGGCATATGGCCGATGATCCTCCTGGCGATTGCGTTCGCAGTGGCCATGCCCTGCCGGGCTGAAATCGCGCCCACTGCCGATGCGGATTTCGAAGCGCAGCAGGCGGAAGCGCGCCGGTCCTTCCGTGAGCACATTGTCCCCTTCTTCAAGGCGTATTGCACGGAGTGTCACGGAGACAAGAGGATGAAGGGCGGGCTCACGTTTTCGCCTGCGATCAAGAATCCGGGCAACGCCGCGGCGAGCAAGAAATGGAAGAAGGCCATCGCTAATGTGCGCGCGCATGACATGCCACCGGATGACGCGGATGCGCAACCCACGGAGGAGGAGCGCCAGAAGTTCCTGGAGTGGATGAACGGGATCAAATATCTGAGCCAGAAGGATCCTGGCCCCTTTGTCATCCGTCGCCTCACCAAGGTGGAGTATGGGAATACCCTGCGAGACCTCTTTGGCGTCGACCCCAAGATCGCTGAAGACCTGCCGGACGAAGTGGCGGGGGAAGGCTACCTGAATACGCTCTCCGCTCTGCAGTCGGAGCAGTTTCTTGGCATCGCCAATGAGGTGTTGCGTCAGGTCATGGCACCCCAAGGGAAGCCACCCACCGCTGTGCAGAAGCGCCTCTTCGGTGACCCGCCTGCTCCGGGAGCGGATCTTCGTGCGGAAGCGGGTAAGGTCGCCCGCTCACTGGCCCGCAGTGCCTATCGCAGACCTGCGTCCGATGCGGAGGTGGAGGTGCTGCTCGGCGTGTATGACCTCGCGCGGAAGAACAAGCTCGAACATCAAGCGGCACTCGGACTGGTACTCAAGGCGGTGCTGGTATCTCCGCAGTTCCTTTTCATCACCCCGGCGAAGGAAGCGGCTCCGGGACAAACCATGCTGCCGCTGGATGACTATCAGCTGGCGTCGCGATTGTCCTACCTCCTGTGGGCCACCATGCCGGATGCGGAACTCGCTGCTCTCGCCGATGCGGGCAAACTCCGCGAACCCGCAATTCTGAAAGCGCAGGTGAAGCGCCTGCTCAAGGATGCACGCTCGCGCGCTTTGTTTGATGGCTTTGGCTCGCATTGGCTGGGCCTCGGTGCCCTGGAAGACCAGACCTTTGATCCTGCGAAGTTTCCCCAGATGACTGCGGAGATGCGCAAGGCGATGTATGACGAAGCGCGTCTGTTCTTTGAGAGCATTGTGTGGGAGAACAGAAGCGTGGTCAGCTTCATCGACAGTGACTACACGTTCCTCAATGAAACGCTGGCGGCGCTGTATGGCATGGAGAAGTCGGTGTCCGGTGCTGAGATGCGCAAGGTGAAGCTCACAGATGCCAATCGGGGTGGCATTTTGGGCATGCCTGGTATTCTTGCGACGACCTCCTTCCCCAATCGCACCAGCCCGGTACGGCGTGGTGTGTGGGTGCTGGAGCAGGTCCTGGGGGAGCACATACCCTCCGCTCCGCCGAATGTCCCGGCTCTGGAAAAGCAGGACAACAAGACCGTGGCCAACCTGACCCTGCGTCAGCGCACAGAGCTGCACCGGACCGACGCCACTTGCGCGAACTGCCACAAGATTCTGGACCCCATCGGTTTCGGCCTGGAGAATTTCGATGCCATCGGACGCTGGCGTGACAAGGACGATGCGGGCGGCGCGATTGATGCCGCGGGTGAGCTGCCGGGCGGGAAGCTCTTCTCCACTCCAAAGGAGCTAAAAGGCATCATCGCTGCACGATCCGGGGATCTGGCGCGTAATTTTACCCAGAGGCTGCTGGCATACGCCCTGTGCCGACAGCTGGAAGGTTACGACGAAATCGTGGTGGAGCGCATGATGGAGACTATCGCAAAGGATGGCTACCGCATGCAGACTCTCATTGCCGAGGTCGTCACCAGCTATCCCTTCGTCAATTATCGCACTCAAGACCCTGCAGCCCCCACTTCCAAGCCCAATGCGAAATAACGCCCGCATCGATCGCCGCACCGCCTTGAAAGGACTGGGAGTGTCCCTCGCGCTGCCCTTCATGGAATCCATGGGCTTCGCGTCCGCGGTGAAGGGGAAGATGGCCAAGCCACCTGTGCGTCTCGGCTTCATGTACATGCCACACGGCGTGATCATGGACCAGTTCTGGCCTGCGAGTCCGGAGAGCTTCCTCACTACGCCACCGCCCGCTCTGGAATCCCTGCGCCCTGTGCTGGACCAGTGCCTCCTGATGAAGGGCATTTCAGGCGTCCCAATTTCGCCATTCAATGGTGCGCCGCATGCGCTGGAGCTCTCCACCTGGCTCACGGCCCAACTGCCCGATGCGGACCGTCGCAGTGAAATCAATATCGCCATCTCCGCGGACCAGATTGCGGCAAACTACGTGGGTGCGCTCACGTCCCTGCCTTCCCTGGAATTGGCGACGATGCCGCAGACAC
Organism: Roseimicrobium gellanilyticum; assembly: GCF_003315205.1. NCBI lineage: Bacteria > Pseudomonadati > Verrucomicrobiota > Verrucomicrobiia > Verrucomicrobiales > Verrucomicrobiaceae > Roseimicrobium > Roseimicrobium gellanilyticum. The sequence goes on from NZ_QNRR01000002.1 coordinate 311,356, forward strand.
ACAAGGAGAACCAGGAAGGACTGAACGAGGGCTACTACTCACATTGCAGCTATCGCTCACCGACCCAGGCGCTGCCTGCGGAAACGAATCCCCGCAGCGTGCTGAACCGCCTCTTTGGCAAGTCAGACAAACCCGGTCAGTCACTCCAGGCTGACCCGCTGGATCGTCAGATGCTGGATCTCGTGATCGGTGGTGCCAAGGATTTGCGCCGCAAGCTGCCGCAGATGGACCAGCACAAGCTGGATGAATACCTCGACAGCGTGCGCGCCGTGGAGCGTCGTATCGCGGCCATCGAGTATCGTCAGAAGGAAGCCGCGATGGAAAAGGCCGGCATGGCCTCCAGCAAGAGGAAGGCCTCGGATTCGCCTCCCATTGAGATCAAGATTCCTGTGGGTGACAAGCGCAGTGAGTACATGCAGGTGATGTGCGACCTGAACGTGCTGGCCTTCCAGACGGACACCACTCGTGTCAGCACGTACATCGGTTCCACGCCGAATGGGGTGTCCTATCCCGAGCTTGGTTTCAACGACACGCACCACTCGCAGACACACCATAACAACGAAGCCGTGAAGTCTGGCAAAGTCGCTGCGATCACCGCCTTCAATATTTCCCAGTTCGCCTACATGGTGAAGAAGATGGCCAGTCTCAAGGAGGGCGATGGCACCCTTCTCGACAACTGCATCATGATGTGGGGTTCCGGTCTCGAAGACGGCAACAAGCATTCCCGCGAAAACCTGCCCTTCATCATCGCCGGTAAAGGCGGCGGCACCATCAACACCGGAAAATTCCTGCCCAATATCAAGGGTAATCAAGGCGACCTGCTCACGACCTTGCTTGCTTGTGCGGGCGTGCCACTGGATCGTCCCATCGGCATCGCGACGAAGCAGATCTCGGAGATGAAGGTGGGGATTTGAGGTGCCGGTATTTCAATGGAGCGTGGACACTCTTGTCCGCCGTCCCTGACGTACCACCCTCTTTCAGCTGGCAGGCAAGGCCACATTCCACCACCTGCTCCAGAGGCATTGCCGGTAGGGCGTATTAAACAAAGTCGTGGCTTTGGATCAGGGGGGACTCGCGGCACCGCGACCAGCGGTCGCAGCCACAGGAGGACCAAGCTTGCTACTGCTGTATGGTGGATGGCTCAGACTGTGGCTGCGACCGCTGGTCGCGGTTGGGGTGGCGCGCCCCAAGACGAAAATGGCTACACTGCAACTTCAACCGCCAGTAGCTTCCACATGATGGAGGTCGCTACGCAACAGAACAGCGGACAAGAGTGTCCACGCTCCTTTGCCTGGTCCTCCGTTCCCTATACACAGACCTTTTTAACCGTTGATGGAGTAGGGCACTTTGACGAAGCCTCGAATCTCGTAGCAGAAGCTACTTCAGCCCACCTGGAATCTTCTTCAGCGCATCGTTGAGCAGCTTGTTGGCCTCGTCTTCAACATCCTTCACCTCGCTGCCCTTGGTAGGTTGGCTGGCGGGCGTGCCGGAAGTGGAAGAGGGTGGTGAGGACCAATCAAGGCCTTGGGTGAAAACCTTTGCGGTGCAGCCTTTGCCTTCTGGCTGGATCATGATGGTCAGGTCGGCTCCGTTGAGCTTGCGCTTGATGATGGCGTTGGTCTTGCCGATGAGGCTGCCGGGTTGGTCCTTCCAGCCCTGCTGTTTCAGCTTCTTGGAAAAGTCGGTCGCTACGGCGCTCACGCTTTCATCGGAACGAAACGTGATATGCCCCACCACTTTCTTGTACTCCACATCGCGTGCGGCGGCGGGTAGGGGAAGCTGGGCCACGGGCAACTGCGGTCCGGTGGAAGCAGCAGGCTTTTCGTTGTCACCTTCCTGCGCCATCTTCTTGGATGAAGAAGCAGGAGTGGCCGCTGGCTTTGGTTCCTCTTCTGTGGCGGCGAATGCTCCCTTGGGCAGGGGTGCCGAGAACGTGAGTTCGACGTCCCACTTTTGATCAAAGAATTCCTGCGTGCCGCCTGTGCTTAACGTTCCGGAGGCATGTGTCTCCGTCACCTTGAACTCCTTCATCTTGATCTTGCCTATGGAAGAAAAAGGAGATTTGGAGTGCGCGGTGTGAACGACATCACAGCCGAAGATGCCACCGTCTTTATGGACACTGATGACCAGCGCGCTTCCCAGCTTCTTGAATGCGGCATCAAAGTCCGGCTTCTTGGATGAGGATGGATCTTTCTCGGTAAACACCAAGCGGATGGCAGGCTGATCGCTGAAAGGTTCGCGAGTCTGCACCACGAGGTATTGAATCTTCCCATCCTTCCCGTCACCGAGGAATGTGCCTGAAACAACGGGCTTGTCCGGAAGCGTCTGCGCTTGTAGGGCGCAGGCGAACAAGGTGCTGACCAATGCAGTAGCCAGTCGAGGAAAAGGGGAGCGTAACGTCTTCATGATTCAGCAAGGCTTCGTGAAACCTCATTGAATTGCAAACGGATTCCGCCGTGCGAAACGAAAACGCCCCGGACCTGTGAGAGTCCGGGGCGTTGGATTCAACGATGAAGCAACAAGCTCGAAGTTTACGCCAGATCAAAGCGGTCCAGATTCATCACCTTGGTCCAGGCAGCGACGAAGTCCTGGAGGAACTTGTCCTGCGAGTCGGAGCACGCGTAGACTTCCGCCAGGGAGCGGAGGATGGAGTTCGAGCCGAAGACGAGGTCATTGCGGGTGCCGCTCCATTTGGGTTGGCCCGTCTTGCGGTCGATGGCTGCGAAGGCGTTGCCGCAGGGGGAGACGCCCTTCCACTCCGTGTCCATGCTGAGCAGGTTCACGAAGAAGTCGTTGGTCAGAGCTTCGGGCTTGTCGGTGAGGACACCGTGCTTCGAGCCATCGGCATTGATGTTCAGCACACGCAGGCCGCCGACGAGCACGGTCAGCTCGGGAGCGGTGAGCGTGAGCAGCTGTGCCTTGTCGATGAGTAGCGCTTCGGCAGGGATGCTGTAGCGGCCCTTCAGGTAGTTGCGGAAACCATCGGCAATGGGTTCCAGGACGGCGAAGGATTCCACATCCGTCTGTTCCTGCGAGGCATCGGCGCGTCCCGCGGTGAAGGGAACGCTGACGCTCTTGCCAGCATTCTTCGCAGCCTGCTCGATGCCAACGCCACCGGCCAGCACGATGAGGTCGGCGAGGGAAATCTTCTTGCCGCCGCTCGCAGCGCCGTTGAACTCGCTCTGGATGCCTTCCAGAGTCTTGAGAACCTTGGCCAGTTGCGGAGGATTGTTCACCGCCCAGTCTTTCTGCGGAGCGAGGCGGATGCGTGCGCCGTTCGCGCCACCGCGCTTGTCGGAACCACGGAAGGTGGAAGCCGAAGCCCAAGCGGTGGAGACCAACTCAGAGACGGTAAGACCGGAGGCGAGCACCTTGCTCTTCAGCGCAGCGACATCCTTGTCATCCACGAGCGGATGATTCACTGCGGGAATGCAGTCCTGCCAGATGAGTTCCTCAGCGGGCACTTCCGATCCGAGGTAGCGGGCGCGCGGGCCCATGTCGCGATGCGTCAGCTTGAACCACGCACGAGCGAAGGCATCGGCGAACTCATCGGGGTTCTCCATGAAGCGGCGCGAGATCTTCTCGAAGCCAGGGTCCATGCGGAGCGCAAGGTCTGTGGTGAGCATGGCCGGAGCGATGCGCTTGGACTTGTCATGCGCATGAGGCACGGTGCCAGCGCCGGCACCATTCTTCGGCTGCCACTGCTGGGCGCCTGCGGGGCTCTTGGTGAGTTCCCACTCGAAGCTGAAAAGGTTCCAGAAGAAGTTGTTGCTCCACTTCGTGGGCGTGCTGGTCCAGGTGACTTCCAGACCGCTGGTGATGGTGTCGCCACCCTTGCCAGAGCCGTAGGCATTCTTCCAGCCAAGGCCCTGCTCTTCGAGGCCTGCGCCTTCGGGATCAGATGCCACATTGTCCGCGGGGCCTGCACCGTGGGTCTTGCCGAAGGTGTGACCACCGGCGATGAGCGCCACGGTCTCCTCGTCATTCATGGCCATGCGGCCGAAGGTGTCGCGAATGTCCTTCGCGGCGAGCAGCGGGTCGGGATTGCCATCCGGACCTTCGGGGTTCACGTAGATGAGGCCCATCTGCACGGCGGCGAGAGGATTCTCGAGATTGCGGCTGTGGACCTTGCCATCTGCCGTGTCATCAGACACGAGCACCGCGTGATCTTCCACCACACCGGGGGAGCCATGCGCGTAGCGCACATCACCACCGAGCCAAGTGGTCTCGCGGCCCCAGTACACGTCGTTGTCCGGCTCCCAGGTGTCTTCACGTCCACCGGCAAAGCCGAAGGTCTTGAAGCCCATCGTTTCGAGCGCGACGTTGCCCGTGAGGATCATCAGATCCGCCCAGGAAATCTTGCGGCCGTACTTCTGCTTGATGGGCCAGAGAAGGCGGCGTGCCTTGTCCAGGCTCACGTTGTCGGGCCAGCTGTTCAGCGGGGCGAAGCGCTGCTGCCCGCGACCGCCACCGCCACGGCCGTCACCGGTGCGGTACGTGCCGGCGCTGTGCCAGGCCATGCGGATGAAGAGGGGACCATAATGGCCGAAGTCGGCGGGCCACCAATCTTGCGAGTCCGTCATCAGCGCGGCGAGATCCTTCTTCACCGCAGCGAGGTCGAGCGTCTTGAACTCTTCCGCGTAGTTGAAGTCCTTGTCCATCGGATTGGTCTTGGACGAGTGCTGGCTCAGCAGGTCGACGCGCAGCTGGTTCGGCCACCAGTCGCGGTTCGTGGTGCCTCCACCGGCGGTTTGGTGAAGGACGGGGCATTTGGCTTCGGTGCTCATGGTTTGGCTTGTGTGGATGGAAGGGTGAGAAGTAGGAAAAGAAAAGAAGAGACAAAGAACGAGCGGACACTTTTGCAAACTCAACGCAGTGACGCAATTGATGAAAAGATTCCATGCAGACTCTTTTGTGAAGGCAGCACAGTTTTTGAGGAGCGGACCGCCAACTTGAAGCAAGGCTGGTAGAAGTAATCTAAATAGTTCCTATTGTTACCATAGGGTGTGTCTATGGTTGAAAAACACTGGCTCATGTCTGTCTGGGAGGCTTGGCGGGAGTGCGGCTGAGGTTGGGAGCCGGGCAGCCTGCCATTGCATAAGCCATCATCCTGCGACACCGTGTCTTGTGTTTGTGCCGCCGCTTCATGATTCCCGTCCCGCCTCGCCTGATTCATCCCCGACATGGTTGACCCCTGACCAGTGTAAGAAACTTGAGGAAGCGGGGACGACGGCACATCGGCTGGGGTCTGGTCCGAACGGGTGGGTGGAGCGCTTGGGCGATGTGGTGAATATCTCCTACAAGAGCGAAACCGCGCTGGAGGAGCTCCTGGCTGGGTTGGCTGAACAAACCGCCGCGTCCGGTTGGAAGCCGGAGCGGATCTTCACACGGTTCCTGCCGCTCAAGAATGCGGATCGTATCGCGCCGGTGTTGCACAGCGGGGATGCGTCGTTGCCGTGGACCCTCGTGGTTACGGAAGGCGGGGTTCGCTATGGCATCGACATGGCGGCGGGGTACAGCCATGGGCTTTTCCTGGATCAGCGGAAGAACCGCGCGCGGCTCAGGATGCTGAAGCCGAAGCGGGTGCTGAACACCTTTGCCCACACCTGTAGCTTCTCGGTGGTGGCGGCGCTCGGGGGCGCAGAAACCTTGAGCGTGGATCTCTCCCGCAAGTGGCTGGATCGCGGCAGGCAGAACCTTCTGCTTAATGACATCCCGGACACGGGGCATCGCTTCCTCGCGGAGGACACGCTGGAGTTGCTGCCCAAGCTGGATCCCCGCAAGGAGCGGTTCGACGCCATCATCCTCGATCCCCCGACCTTCTCACGCGGCAAGAACAACCGTCGCTGGCAGGTGGAGAATGATTTCGAGCAACTGCTGAATGCCGCGCTGGAGCTGGCGATGCCGAAGTGCGCGATCCTCATCTCCACGAACTGCACCAAACTCGATGCCGCGTCCCTGGAGCGCCGCGCGCGTCGTTGCGCGAAAGAGCAGCGTCTCGTGGCCGATTATGTGCATGGGCAGTCGCAGATTGACTTCCCGCCGGGGCATGGGTCCAGCACGCTGTGGATGATGGTTCGGTAGGAAGCTTCAAGAGAATGCAAAATGAAAAGTGGAAGATGAAAAATGCAAAGTGAGGAGGGATGAGTCGTGGGAGCCGGACTCACTCCGGGTTTCACGGACTTTGAAACTGGGCTGGAGATGCTATGCTGCGCATCCCCATCATGCCCGCTACTGCCACTGCCTCGCGTTCCCTGCCAGACCTCTCCACGGAGGAGTTGACGGCATGGATGACGGCACAGGGCTACAAGGCGACGCATACGCTCCCGGTATTGCGGGAGGTGTATGGGGCGAGGGCCGGGGAACACGTGCCCAAGGACCGGCTGCCGGCGGGGTTGATGGAGCACGTCACCTCCACCTTTCCCAGAGTAGCGGCCAGCCTGGCGAGGCGTCAGGTTTCTGAAGACGGCACATGCAAGCTGCTGCTGCGCCTGCCGGATGGGCGCACGGTGGAGTCCGTGCTGATGCCGGACTACCATGCCGACAGGGCGGCGGGTTGCATCTCCAGCCAGGTCGGGTGCGCGATGGGCTGCGACTTCTGCGCGACGACCCAGACGGGCTTTGAGCGCAATCTCACTTCGGGTGAAATCGTGGAGCAGTTCCTCCACCTCCGGCGTGAGGCGCAGGCGACGGGGCGCACCCTGCGCACGGTGGTCTTCATGGGCATGGGGGAACCGATGCTGAACCTGCGCAACGTGCTGGAGGCCGTGCGACGCATGGCTGACAACAAGCTCGGAGCCCTGGGTTGGCGGCAGGTCACCATCTCCACCGTGGGCATCGTGCCCGGCATCGATGAATTGACGGAGGCAGACCTTGGCGTGCATCTTGCGGTGTCATTGCACGCGCCGGATGATGAGACACGTGCAGCCCTGCTGCCCATGGGGAAAAGGTTCGCGGTGCAGGATGTGCTGGCTGCGGCGGATCGATATCAAGCGCAGAGCGGACGCATCACCACCATTCAGTACTGCCTGCTGGAGGGCGTGAATGATTCGCTGGAGCAGGCTCGCGAACTGGCCCGCTTGCTTCAAGGCCGACGCATGCATGTGAATCTCCTGCGCTACAATCCCACCGGCTTGAGCTTGAAAGGGCGCACCTATGCGCCCAGTAGCATGGAGCAGACGGAATCATTTCTCGCTACGCTGCGTGAGCACGGTGCTGTAGCGCATCTGCGACGAGCACGAGGGCCGGATATTGATGCGGCGTGTGGGCAGTTGAGGAGGCGTGCTGCAGAGCAGGGTGGCAAACTGGCCGGTGCGGCGTCTTGATCCTGACGAAATGCCTACTCGGGTGGCAACACCATGTATGCATCTCAGCGGTGGAGCGAATCACCCCCCGATCGCCAGCCACTGGAACTCCACTCCGTACACCCGGGTGCCAGCCCAAGTGGTGATGGTGGCATGAAATCCTCCGGGGCCGATATTTTCCGCCTTTAGCGTGATGCGTGCGCTATCACGCTGATCGATGTCGAACCCGGTGAGCCCCAGGTGCACAACGGGCGGCGCTGAAAAGGGGGCGTCAAAGGTCACCTCAACTGGGAAAGAGCAGATGCGCGGGGCATCGGCGCTTGCATCATCGATGTGATTCAGTTGCCAGCCCTCCGTGAGGACACCGACGGAGACTTGAGCGGAAAGGACCTTCCAAGGTGAGTTTTGCATAGGGCAGGGACGGATTGAAAGCAGATCACCTGCCAGAGTCACATTCTCTATGACTACAATTTCGACGGAAATGCGGTGGCGCCAAGGAAACCGGTATGTTTCTCTCAATTCGATGACCTGTGCTGGCTATCCCAGCTCAAACGTCGTCACGCCATACACCCAGTCGAGTCGCACCTGAGGAAAGGGGCCCGTATACATGCGCGCCGTGGCGAAGACTTCGCGCATGCCGTAGCGGGCGACGAGGGCCTTGGCCCCATCGTTCGGTTCGGCGATATCAAGCACGAAGGAGTCGCCCGTGGGAATGCGCTCCACCAGTCCGCGAAAGAGGTCGTCCGCAGTATCCGCGTCTTGAGCGAAGAGGGGGCCGATCTTCCAGCCACGTGAGCACTTGCGAATGACCCCGTAGCCCCGGACTGCGCCAGACGCGGAATTGCCAGCCTCCGCTGCCGCCAGAGCAAAAGCATCCGGCTGGTGCAGCCATGCTTTGAGAAACGCGCTGCGTGGTGCCGGGAAACACATCCGATCCAGTGCTTCGATTTGTTCTAGAGATACCTCGCAAGCATCGTGCAGTGGCTTGGCAGGGTTCCAGTTGGTGGCTTGTTTCACACCTTCATAGCGTGCGTTGCGGTAGGCATATACGCGACCGATTTGCTTGTACTTCTCCACATTCTCCAGCACGCCATCGCCGCCCTGGGTGCAGCCCTCCAGGTGCTGTCGTGCCGCTTCATGAATGGCCATGCCGTAGCCGCGTCCTCGGAAAGGTTCCAAGACTATGTAGCAACCAAGGAAGCCGAAGGTATCGTCGTAGCGCACTCCGCTCACGGCGGCGATGGGTTGGCCATCGAGTTCGCCCACCAGAAACCCATCCGGGTCGGCCGTGATGAAAGTCTCTGCATCATGCAGCCCTGGGTTCCAACCTGCGTCACGCATCCAGGGAATGGGCACCGCTGCAAGGCCTCCGGCATCCAGCTTGCGGATGCGATAGCGGCCGGATGCGAGATCCCGTGCTGCGTCGGAGTTGGTGGCGAGACGTTTCATGCGAGAGAGGAAGATGCCTCAGCCAAACAAGTCAGGGGTGTGGAGTGTCGGTGATTCTGAACCGCAGAGTTTCCACGAGGCAAGATGATGGTGACGTGTGGCACCCACCTCGCTGTGTATCAATCTGAATTCGTCGGCTTTCCAACGCACAGGTGCAATGGGTGCTTCAGCGACGTCTTGCCTGTCGTACATCAGGGTGAGGTGAGGCTTGAACTTGCGCCGGCTATCTTTGGGGAGTGGGACTGCCCTGGCCAATTCGCTGACAAGCCTCTTCTGAAACTGGAAGAGGGCGGGATTGTGTTCCTCGTTTCCGGCCAGGACCAGGGGATGATTTCCCGAGGGCTTGCGAAAGCTAAGGACACGGTCGAGGTGGATTTCGAATGGAGCGGTCTGCCTGGCGAGCGTCGCACATGCTTTCGTTGCACCCGAGACCAGCGCGTCCGGCACTTCAGGAAAATCGCCGAGCCACTGTAGCGTGATGTGGAAATGAGTTGAGGGGCGCGGTTGGGCTTTCAGTCCATACTGCTGGCGGAGTGCAACTGCGAGTTCTGAAATGAGATCGATGGTGCTGAGACTTGGAATGAATGCCAGAAACAGGCGGTTGATGATGGGAGGGCTCACTGCGGCGATGAGTTTTGTTGGCGCTTTCACGAACCCATGCGAGGGGCACGTTTCATCCGAGGGATGATTGGGCTTCGGACATACCGTGTCAAACACAAGGGGAGCGATCCCTTGGCGGCGACGCAAATTGCGCTTAAGGTGTGGGCATGAAGGAAGAGGAGCTGGATACCCACCACAAGGCGCTGAAGATCAATCTCGACAAGCGCTGGTATGGAACACTCGCGGAAATCGGCGCAGGGCAGGAAGTGGTGCGGTGGTTCTTCCGCGTGGGAGGCGCAGCGGGCACCGTGGCAAAGAGCATCTCTGCCTATGACATGGTGGTGAGTGATGCCATCTACGGTGGCACGGAGCGCTATGTCTCTCGCTCCCGCCTCCAGTCGATGCTGGATCACGAGTATGAGCTGAATGTAGAGAGGCTAAGCGACAAGCGAGGGGACAGCACAGCCTTCTTTGCCTTTGCGGATACCGTGGTCGCCCGAAGCTTCAAGGGTGGGAACGAATGCCATGGCTGGATGGGTCTGAAGTTCCAATCCCGTCCCCGAGACGAGGCCAGTCAGATCTGCATCCATGTGCGCATGCTGGATACCGAGGCTGCGCTGCAGCAGGAGGCTCTCGGCGTGGTCGGAGTGAACCTTCTGTATGGGGCTTTCTTTCTTCATCATGATCCTGACAAACTGGTGGAGAGCTTGCTGGACAAACTGACCGTGGGCCGAATCGAGATCGATGCCATCGAGTTCCAGGGAATTGAATTCCGCGCGGTGGACAACCGGCTGATCAGTCTCAAGCTCGTGCAGCTCGGCTTGAGCGGCGCTGCCATGTTCGGCCCCAGGGGTGAGGTGCTGCAGCCTTCCGATGTTTTGTACAAGAAGGCGGTCATGGTGGAGCGCGGCAGCTTTCGCCCACCCACGCATGTGAATCTCGACATGCTGGAGTGCGCGTTGGAGAAGTTTCAGCAAGATCCTGCCGTGAAGGGCAAGGAGGTACTGCCACTGTACGAGCTCACCATGCGAAATCTGATATCGGAAGGAAATGCGGTGGACCGCCGGGACTTCCTGGCCCGTGCGGACGTCCTCGCTGCCTGCGGGGTGAATGTGCTGATTTCGGATTACTTCGAGTACTACCGGCTGGCGGCGTACCTCGCCTGGCGGACGAAGGAGCGCATTGGCATCGTGATGGGTGTGCCGAGTTTGACTGAGTTGTTTGAGGAGAAGTACTATACGCAGCTTCCTGGCGGCATCCTTGAGTCCTTCGGTCGTCTCTTCAAAAATGACCTGAAACTCTACGTGTATCCCCTGCAGCGCGATGCCTCGGATTTCCTGACCACCGTGCAGAACCTGGAAGTGGCTCCAGAACTGAGAAAGCTCTACGGCTATCTCGCGGATCGCGGCAGCTTTGTGGAACTGGACAACTACAATCCCGAGTACCTGAAGTTCTTCTCTCGAGATGCGTTGAAGAAGATCGCGGCGGGTGATGAATCGTGGAGAGAGATGGTTCCACAAGCCGTCGCTGATATCATCGTGCAACGGGGGTTCTTTGGGTATAGGGCGTAGAGGGGTGCGACTGGGCAGGGACTTGGTCGCATGGCCACACCCAGCCGCACGGCTATATTCCGATCAGCCCTGATCCGGAATCTCCGGCTCCACGAGCAGCTTCAGGAGATACAGTGACTCCTGCCAACCGAGGTAGCAGGCTTCTGCAGGAATGAACGCGGGCACACCTTCCTGGGTGATGTGAAGCTCCGTGCCGCAGGTGACCTCTTTCAGGGTGATGGTGGTGATCATTTCGCCCGGCATGTTCGGGTCGTCGAACTTGTCGGTGTACTTCAGCAGTTCATTCGGCTTCAGTTCCAGGTAGGTGCCACCAAAGGAGTGGCTGTTGCCTGTGTTGAAGTTGGTGAAGGACATCTTGTAGGTGCCTCCGACTTTGGCGTCGATTTGGTGGACCTTGCCGGTAAAGCCGTTGGGGGCCATCCATTTTGCAAGAGCGTCAGCGTCAGTAAAGGCCCGGAAGACGCGCTCGGTCTTGGCGGCAAGCACGCGGTGAAGGCGGATGGTACTGGTGACGGGTTTGGTGCTTTCTTTGGACATGGTGGTATTTGGTTTGGTCTTGGTTCGGGATTCATACTCGTGACGAACGGCGGACGCGGCTCAGGACATGAGAGGTGAAAAAAATGTCCTCGGGGACCGAAATGGTACTCTCTCAGCAGAAATCGAGGACAAGATTCGCGGAAACGAAATCGTTACTGGGAGGTCGCTCACGCTTGCATCATCACCTCCATGTTCCGCAGAACTCTACTCAGTCTGGCTCTCTGCTCGCTGGCCACGGTTGCTCATTCGAACGCAGCCGAATCGAAGCCTGTCGCTTCCCAACAGGGCGACAAGGCTTCCTCACAGATCCGGGTCGTTCTTGCAGGTGATTCCACCGTCACGGATACTGCAGGGTGGGGTGCAGCTTTCGCCAGGCTGCTGAAGACAGAAGTGGAGTGCGTAAACCTCGCTTCCTCAGGCCAGAGTTCCAAGAGCTTCCGCGATGGCGGAAGGTGGAAGAAGGTACTGGAGGCGAATCCCACGTTCGTGCTCATCCAGTTTGGTCACAATGACATGCCCGGCAAGGGACCCAACCGCGAGACCGATCCCGCCACGACCTACCGCGCCAATCTCATCGCATGCATCAGAGAAGCACGAGACATCGGTGCGCAACCCATTCTCGTCACTTCAGTAGCGCGGCGTGTCTTTGACAATGGAAAGCTCCGCGGTGAATTGAAGCCCTATGCCGAGGCGATGAAGCAGGTGGCAGTGGATGAGAAAGTGCCTCTCGTGGACCTTTTCTCCCGTAGCATGATACTTCTTCAGGAGATGGGCCCAGCAAAGGCTGATGAGTTCAATCCACCGCATCCCAAACCAGGGACAACCGACCGCACGCATCTCAATGCGAAAGGCGCTGAGGTCTTTGCCGCCGTGATTGCGGAGGAGCTGAAGAGGGTGTCACCAGAGGCAGGGAGGCTGCTTCGGTAAGGGGAGGCTGTGGCGCCTCCTTCTGCCCGGATCGAGGGTAATCAATCCGCCTTCTCATCAGCACTGTCATCTGTCGGACCAACCGTGGGAGATGGCGGTGGAGCCACGCTTTCGGCTCCACTGGATGGAGTGCTTTTGGGTGCGGACTTCTCGGAGGGAAGTGAAGCGCTTTTCTTTCGCCCGCCGGACCATGCGCGTTCAGCCCCCTTGAATTTGAAGGGGCGTGGTGTGCGGTTGTTTTGCTTCTGGCTTCGCATGGTCCGGACAGTATCTCATCTTCGTGGCGTCATGCCACACCAATCACCGCACTCTGCGCCGTGGGGGCCAGAGGATGAAGCGCGGCATCTTTGAATCCTGCCTCACCGAGCATCTTCTGGTACTCGGCGAAGGTGTAGGCATCGCCTTCGGGTGTGGTGCCCAGCATCACGAGGCTGAAGCTGGCGGAGGATGGGGGAGAGATTCGGTCGTCGTTCGGTACGAACTCCACAATCACCACCTTGCCACCTGGACGGAGTGCAGCCTTCACCTTTTTGAGGAAGCCGGTGCAGTCTGCGATGTTGAAGTGGTGCAGGAAGTTCGGCACCAGCACCACATCGTAGTTACTGCCGAGATCGACGGTGAAGGCGTTTCCGACAATCTTGCTGAATCGGTCGCCGAGCCCTGCTGCCTTGGCATTCTCCTCGGTGACTGCGAGCACCGCCTCCCAGTCGAGTGCCACAAGATGTGAGCGGGGGCTTTTCTGAGCCAAGGCGATGCCGAAGGTGCCGTGGCTGGCGGAGATGTCGAGCACCTTGGTGTCGCGGGAGGTGTCGAGTTCCACGAGCGCAGCAGCACCTTGGGCGGGGCCGAACATCATGGGTCCCATAGTCCGGGCAAAGTCAATCCACACCGGATGATCTGGCGCCGTGGTGCCTTCTTCGGAGGCATGTACCTTGCCGTTCTTGATGGTGGAGGTGAGACCATCAAAGGCATCCTTGATGCCGGGAGCCGTGAGGAACTTGATCGCATTGCCAAGGTAGGCCGGCGAATTCTTGTCGAGGAAGAAGGCCGTGTCCGAGGTCGGCGCATACCTTGAGTCGTCTTTGGTGAGGAAACCAAATAGGGTCAGCGAATCGCAAAGAATACGGATGCCGCGCACCGGGCACTGGCAGCGATCGGCGAGTTCCCCCGCTGTGGCGGGGACACCGCCAAACGCGTTGAAGACTCCCAAGTCCACGGCGGCCTTGAGTGCAGCGGTCCTCTGATACGCATTGATGGTTTCGAAAAAAAGAGTCGGATTCGGAGGGGTGGCAGGGGCGGACATGGTGGACGAGGGTACTCTGCATTTACAAACTGGCGAGCAAACTTGGATGCCGTTGCCTGCGGGGGCACGGCTCTGGGCGCACACGCGCTTCCACTACTTTCCTTGTGTCAGGTCGTGGAAGACGATGATGGAAGGATTGCCCACGGGCGTGTAGTGGCCCGTGAAGGCGAGGTGGCCAGTCTGTCGGTTCACCCGGAAGGTGGCGATGTTGTCTCCACGCTGGTTGCAGGAATAGAGGAATTCACCCGAGGGATCGAAGCTGAAGCTGCGGGGATAGTCCCCGTGGCTCCACTCCTCCGTGACGAACGTGAGCGTTCCGTCCTTGCCGATGGCAAAGGTGGCGATGCTGTCGTGCAGGCGATTGCCGGCGTAGACAAAACGTCCATCGGTCGAGACGAGTATCTCCGAACAGAAATTGCTGCCCGCGAATCCAGGAGGCAGGCTGGATATGGTCTGGCGCGCGGTCAGCCGTCCCTTCTCACCGTCGTAGTCAAATAGGACAATGGTCGAGCCTTCTTCCTGGATGGAGTACATCCAGCGCCCGCTGGGATGAAAGGCAAAGTGCCTCGGCCCGTCTCCGGGAGGCAGGGAAATGAACGGAGGATTATTGGCCGTAAGCAACCCCTTCTCCGCGTCAAACTTCCAGATGAGTATCTGGTCCAATCCCAGGTCCACATGCAGCACAAAGTGCCCGGAGGGATCAGCCTCGATCATGTGGGCATGAGTTTGATCGTGACCGCTGAAGGCAAAGCTGCCGGGAGGTGCGTTCGTGGCTTTGCGTGGCCCCACAGTTCCCTGGTCCACTTTTACATCAGTCGCCTTCCCCAAGCTGCCATCGGCGAGAATGGGCAGCACAGCGACGGAGCCGCCGAAATAGTTCGCCACCAGCACATGCTTCCCGGAGGGGTGAACACTCAGATGTGCAGGTCCTTTGCCTTCAGAACTGACAGTGTTCAGCAGCTTCAACTGGCCACTTCCGGGATCGATTTGGAATGCGCTTACAGAACCGGCTTCATTGTCTCCAGTCCTCTCGGTTTCGTTTGCGGAGTACAGGTGAGTCCTCGCCGCATTGAAGGCCAGGCAGGAGGGGCTGGTGCCCATCTCCACCACACCACATGGCGTCATCTCGCCAGTGGAGCGGTTGACTTCAAAGAGATGGATGCCCCGCCCATTTCCCGGAGGCAGATCCACCTGGGTCGCCTTCATGTTCTGCAGCGGTGAGGTATAGGTGCCCACATAAGCGATGAGTTTGCCCTTCTGAGCTGATGGCGCTGCTTTCAGCGGCTTTGGCAGGATGAGGCCTGCCGCAAGTGCGGAGGAAAGTTTCAACAAGGAGCGACGCGAATGGTGGATGGGGAGGGGCATGCTGATGGAGGGCGGCAAGACGGATGAAACGGAAACTTTCATCACCTACGCCAGGGATGTCCATGGTATTGCATGGGCATGGAGTGACCGGTTCTGGTGTACGGGTGACTTCCTTTCAGTTGTGAAAAGGCCATTCCGTGGCGATGAATTCCCATGAACACCTGGATCGGCACCTCCGGATTTCAGTACCCCGAGTGGAAGGGCAAGTTTTACCCGGAGACCCTATCCACTGCGAAGATGCTGACGTATTACGCCAGCATCTTCGGCACTACGGAAGTGAATTACACGTTTCGCAGCATTCCCAGTGAAAAGACAGTGAAGCGCTGGAGCGATGAGACGCCTGCGAATTTCCGCTTCAGCTTGAAAGCACCCCAACGTGTCACCCACTTCGCGAAGCTGAAGGATTGCGGCGAGGTCATGGATGTCTTCCACAAGGCCGCCGTGGGTCTTGGAGAGAAGATGGGGCCTGTGCTCTTCCAGTTGCCACCCACCTTCAAGGCAGACACGGCCCTGTTGCGGGACTTCCTGGGTTCTCTACCCAAGGAGTTGCGTGCAGCCTTTGAGTTCCGGCATGAGTCGTGGTTGTCAGACAAGGTCTTCGGCGTGCTCTCGGAGAAGAACGCAGCACTGTGCATTGCGGAGTCGGAGGAGTTTGAGACGCCCCCTGAGGCGACTGCCAAGTTTGGCTACCTGCGTCTGCGACGCGAGGATTACACCGTACCTCAGATCAAGAAGTGGGCGCAGTTTGTACAGGAGCGGGGCAAGGCATGGACGGAGGCCTTCGTCTACTTCAAGCATGAGGAGACCTGCGTGGGGCCGGGATTTGCGAAGACGATGCTGAAGGCCCTGGGGGAGTGATTGGTCTGGAGCAGGGTGGGCTGGCTGGGCTCGTCCCGGGGCGGGAGGAAAAAGAAAGAGATGCCTGGTAGCTGAAATGCGCTAGAAGCGTGTCGTATCGCCGTTCCTCCCATTCCGACTTACGCACCATGCATATCCTCATTCGCCCCGGCCATCTCATTCTCGCTACGGCACTGCTTGCGACCGCTTCCTTCGGCGCTCCGGCCAATGCTCCCAAGCTTCCCAAGGTGCCGTCCAAGCCTATCGCGGTGAAAAAGGAGCTGCTATTTTCCGATGATTTCCAGGGGGCGACTCCAGACAAGATCTGGCACAAGGTCGTGCCTACCTTCGTGGTGGAGAATGGCGTGCTGAAGGGCACGCAGACGCGTGACAAGACCATCCCCGCCGCTGATGGCAAGCCCGAGGTGAGGGCGCACGCGGCGGTGCACGGCTTGGAGATTCCCACGAAGGACAGCGTGGTGGAGGCCAAGATCCGTTTCGATGGAGCGACGATGATTGACGTGGAATTTGATGACCGGAAGTACACCGGCGCCCACTACGGTCACCTCTGCCGTACCCAGGTCCGCTTGAATGGCGTGACCATCATCGATGAGCGTGATGGGAACATGCGCAACGACATCCGTGAAATGCGCAATGATCCCAGCAAGAAGGAGGAAGTGGCAAAGCTGCTGCAGGGCCGGCAGGTTACTTATCCCGCCAAGTTTGAGACCGGCAAGTGGTACAACCTCGTGGTGGAGACGGTGGGAGATGAGATGCGTGTCACCATCGATGGCGAGCCTGTGGCATACCTGAAGTCCTCCGGCATCGCTCACGAGACGAAGTCGAAGATTGAGCTTGGGGTTGCCGGGAAAGATGGCTGCTTTGACGACATCAAGGTGTACAACGCGGAGCCGGTGAAGAAGTAAGGACCAAATCCCAACCGAACGTTTCCATGCCCACCCTACGCGATGGACTCATCATCATGGCTACGCTAGGCGTGGCTATTGGCGCCATGACGGTGGCGCAGGAAGTTCCCGCTCCTGCCCCGCCGTCTTCTCAACAAACGGCAATCATGGGGTCCACCGTCTTTGACTGGACCCAGCTTCCCGTGAAGAAGACGGCGAAGGGCGAGGTGCGCAAGGTGGTACAGGCACCCACGGCCACGCTGGATGAACTGGAGTGCCACATCACCACGCTGAATCCAGGGCAGGAGGCGCATGCACCGCATCAGCATCCGGATGAGGAACTGCTCATCGTTAAGGAGGGCACGGTGGAATCTCTGGTGAATGGCGTTTGGACGAAGCTCGGACCGGGCTCCGTCATTTTCCAGGCCTCCAACCAGATGCACAGCATCCGCAACGCGGGGGACACCCTGGCGACGTATCACGTGATCAAGTGGAACTCGCCCGGCATGCTCAAGAAGAAAGCCGCGGGCAGACTCAAAGCGCAGACGGAGCCTCTAGAGCCGGTAAAGTAGTGCCGGGCTGAAAAAAAGAAGGGAGGTGCCGCCATCGCAGCACCTCCCTTGGAATCACGTTTGGCTCAGCCGCGTGCTTACTTGTTCTTCTTCTTCTCGGCCTTGGCGGCGCGCTTTTCCTTCAGCGACTTCTGCGGCAGTTTCTTTTTCTCCTTCTTGGCGTCTTGCGCTTTCATGGTGGGATTGGGTTGCTGGATTTCTTCTTTGAAAACCGCTGCCGTGAAGGGCGGGCGGCATGAGACTGGGTTAAAACGAATTTGCGATTACGGCAACTTTTATGATCCGCGGCGTTTGCCTGCAGGCATCATTTTGCCCACTTCTTCCTTCCTCGTCGCTACAAAGATGGTGTGATTATGGCGCCGGGCGTGGGCATGGGACTTGCTTGAGACGACATCGACCACGAATCCGGCCTTCCCGAGTTCTTTGCCAAATTGCCGGTCTGGGGTGGCGGACCAGAAGGTGGCGCGGCCTCCGGGCTTCAGTGCCTGCATGATGGCCGCAAGGCCGCGCGCACGGTAGATCCGCGCATTCCCATCTTGCACCATGGCCACGGGACCATTGTCCACGTCCAGCAGAATGGCATCGTAGTGTGCGGCGGGAGCACTCGTGAGCGTCTGGAAGACATCCGCGATGACGACCTTCACCCGTGGGTCATCCAGCAGCGCGCCATTCACCTCCTTGAGGTAGGCGCGGTTCCACGCTACCACCTCGGGCAGTAGCTCGGCGACTTCGACCTTGGCATGGTGGCCCACCAGTTCGAGTGTCTGGCGCAGGGAGAATCCAAATCCCAGTCCGCCGATGAGCACGTGCACGCTCTTTCTGCCCTTCAGACCAGCGCAGGCACATTGGGCCAGCGCCTTCTCGGACTCGGGAGCATTTGTCCCCATGAGCGGCTCGCGATTCACCCGCAGGTAGAAGTGTGCGCCATGCGAGTGCAGCGTGAGTTCCGCGCCCTGGGGAGTGCGCGCTTGAGCGATGGTGACGAAGGGTGTCATGGGGACCGCCTGGAGCGGACAGCCGCTGCCAATCACCTACCAAACGCGCAGGCATGCAGCTCCGCAAGCAGGAAGGGCCGGGCAAAGGGGGCTTCCTGTGCCGCAAGCGGAATGGCGAATGGTCCTGGCGAATGGTCCTTGTGATTGGAAACGGCATGGCGGATGGGTGGAGATGGACCCATATTTTGATGAGCTCGGCCGCACGGTGCTGGAGCGATGGAAGAAGGAGAACTTCTCTCTGGAGACGTTCCCGGACATTGCTCGCGTGGCGCTTGAGGAGCGGCCACCGGCGGAGCATGTGGAGCTGGGGCCATTCATGCGCGAGTTCCTGCTGAATGATGATCAGCCGCTGCAGACCGACTCAGGCTTCGGCCAGCCGGAGCTGGTCGCGTACAATCATCCGCGCTTCTACATCCAGATTCTTTTCTGGCTGGATGGCACCACGGACATCCACCAGCATGAGTTCTCTGGCGCCTTCCATGTTATGGCCGGGTCCAGCATCCATGCGCACTACGTCTTTGAGAACGCGCAGTCCGTGACGCCGCACTTCCGTGTGGGTGACGTGCGCATGAAGCACATTGAGCTGCTGGAGACCGGTCGCACCGTGCCCATCATCTCGGGTCACCGTTGCATCCACTCGCTCTTCCATCTGGACACACCCTCCGTCACCGTGGTGGTGCGCACGCAGCATGATCCGGGCACGGGCCCCCAGTTCAACTACCTGCCGCCGCATATCGCGCTGGACCCGGTCTTCAGCGACACCCTCACCATGCGCCGCAAGCAACTGCTGGAAGTGATGGAGCAGTCCGACGACCCAGACTACGCAGCATTGGTGCAGGAGATGATTGCCGGGCTGGATTTTGAGCGCGGCTTTTTCATCCTGCAGCATGCCATGGGTCATCTCGCCCAGATGGATGAATGGGAGCCGGTGCTGGAAGCCTTTGAAGAGAAGCACGGCAAACTCGCAGCTGGCGTCGCCGCCACCCTGGAGGAGAATGTGCGGCGGGATGCCATCAAGGAGATGCGCAGTTCCATCTCAGAGCCGGAGCACCGCTTCTTCCTTGCGCTGCTCATGAATGTGCCGACGCGCAAGGATTTGCTGGAACTGGTGGCACAGCGATTCCCTGCGATGGCTCCGACCGAAACGGTCCTGCGTTGGGCTATGGAGCTGGCCGGAGAGACGGAGTACTCCTTCGCGATTCTCGACGCCGTATTCCCTGAAGAACCCGGCGTTTCGATGGACGAGCAGCCTGCGTTGTTCTTGGAGGCATTGCGTCACTTCATGACCGGCGCGAAGAAGGCTCCCGCCTCACTGCGCACGCTGACCGCTGCGAAGCTGAAGATGCTGCGGGATGCGTTCACCGCATCGAGCCTCCGAGTGCTGGTGGGTTGAGGAAAGCCTGCATGAAGGCAGGTGCTGGAAGTTCTGCGCATCCTTGAAATCTTCCCTCAACTTTCCCTGTCCTCCGCAGCCACTCATGTCAAGGTACCCCCTATGATCGTGGAGAGACTCAAGTATGTCATCTGGGCTGCGGACATGAGCCGCGCCGTGGAGTTTTATGTGAAGGTCTTCGGCGGCCGGGTGCTCAAGCAGAATGACATCATCAGCGAGGTGGCCATCTGCGAAGGCATCATTGGCATCCATGGCGGTGGTGAAGGCAAGCGAACGTGGACGGGCCTGAGCTTTCAGGTGCCGGACGTCATTGCGGGGGCTGCAGAGATTGTCGCTGCTGGCGGACAACTCACGCGCGAACCCCAACCGGAGGATGACGAGCCTCCGCACCTGGCCATGTGCATGGATACGGAGGGGAATGAAATCATGCTCACTCGGAAGCGGAGGTAGCGTCCGGGAGGCGAGGGGAGTGAGCGTCACTCCTCGCTGTCGTAGTAGTCGAGGTCCTCGGAGCGTACGATTCGTCGTTCCGGGGAGCGGACCAGCCATTTGTTGCTGTCCGGGTAGTGGCAGGATTCGCCGATGGGATTGTCTGCCACCACATAGATGAGCAGATCCACGGTGCCATCATTCGTGATTTGGTGCGGCTCGCCGGGTTTGAAGAGGAAGGCATCGCCCGCGACGATGGTATCGGTTCCGTCCTTGTGCCGCACTTTACCTGTGCCGGAGATGACGTGGTAGAACTCCCATTGGGCGCTGTGGGAGTGGTAGGGGTAGGGTGTCTGCCCTGGCTCCACACGAAGAATTTCCACATCGAAGGGATGCCGCTCCATCAAGTCCGTGGAGAGGGGTTTGCGGCCCAGCGCCTCTGAGATCTCCTTGGCGGATCCGCGAAACTTTCCCTTTGGAGAATCCCAGGTGTCCTCCTCAAGCGTGCCAGTGTTCACTTTGTTCATGCTCACGGTACGTGTCAGGGTGCGTTCGGCGACTGATTGTTTTTTCTACCGGGCGGCAGATTTGGCCTTGTTCGCATTCTTGCGGGCTTTGCCGGTTGCATTCAGCTTTGCGCGCTCCTCCTCGGTGGGTGGTGTGAACTCAGCTACCGAAGGAGAGTCCACTTTTAGCGGCGCATCATCGCCTACTTCCTTTTGCAGCGACGCGAGCTTCTTCATCAGGGCTTCCACACGCTCGGCTTGCTCTGGCTGGGTGGCGAGATCATTCACCTCACCGGGATCATCTGACAGGTCGAAGAGCTGTGTCTTGTCGACCTGTGGGAAGCGGATCAACTTCCAGCGATCTTCACGGATGGCACGCTGTGTGTTGGTGTAGGAAAGGAAGAGCGCATCACGCACCGAGTCCTCTTTGCCATCGATGACGGGGGTCAGGCTCAGGGCATCCATGCCTTGCGGCTTCGTGGCGCCTGCGAGATCGCAGATGGTCGGCATGATGTCCATGAGGTAGCACAGTGCCTTCGTGCGTCCTTGAGGGATTCCCGGTCCCGCGAAGACCAGCGGCGCGCGGAAGCCATCGTCATACACATTCTGTTTTCCCAAGAGACCGTGGCTGCCCATGCCGAGTCCGTGATCCGAGGAGAAGATGATGATGGTGTTCTCTTCCAGTTCGAGGGACTTCATCGTGGCCAGCAGCCGTCCGATGTGTCCGTCCATGCAGGAGATGACGGCATAGTACTCGTGCAGATGCTGGCGCACGACATCCGGCGTGCGGGGGAAGGGGGCGAGCAGCTCATCCCGCACGGTGTTGGAGCCGATGTTCCACGGGTGCTGCGGTGCGTAGTTCTCCGGCAATGGGATGGCATCGCGATCATAGAGCTTCAGGTAGGGCTCTGCGGCCACGCGCGGATCGTGCGGATTCCCGAACGCGAGATACATGAAGAAGGGGCGCTTCTTGTCCCGCTCCTGCGTAAGGAATTTAATCGCTCCATCCACATAGTCGCGCCCTGGTTCGCCATTCAGGCGCTCTCCCTGATCATCGTGGATGTAGTTGTTGTGTTCGAAGGTGGCCTGGATGTTTGTGGCCGTGTTTCCCTTTTTGCCGAGGTGCCAGGTTTCGTAGCCCGCGCCCTTTAGTGCCACGGGGAGATTCGGTCCATCCGCGGGGGCGAGGTTTTGTCCCTTCCAGCGGAAGTAGGTGCGTCCGCTCAGCAGCATGTTCCGGCTGGGTGTGCACACAGCGCCAATGTTCGCACCCAGGCAGAAGGCATTGTCAAAGGTCATGCCCCGCTTCACGAGTGTGTCGATGTTGGGCGTCTTCACCACCGGATGCCCCAGCGCGCCAATGCAGTCGGCGCGCATGTCATCCGTGAAAAGGAAGAGGATGTTGGGCTTGGCCGGACCTGCTGCCTGCGCGCTGGTGGTGTGCAGGATGGAGAGCACAGTGACGGCGAGAACCTTCAGAAAATTGTGCAAAAGTCGGCGGAGCTGCATGGCGATGTAAAATGTGCGCAGGAGGCGAGTTTGGGACACTGCATGAAACGAAGGTGATGCGGGCACCTTTCCTCGCCGGGGGCATTCCACAGGGTTGGCGGCGGGAACGCAATACTCCTGGGCTCTCATCCGGCAGAAAAATCGAGTTTTGGCCAAACGAACTATCGTTTGCAGGCTAGTTGCTTGATTTTCAGCAAGCCATGCGATGGCCTTTTGGACATTGCCGAAGGCAGTTCGTGATAGGCTGACGGGAAGAGGTACCAACACATGAGGAGGAGGCAGTTTTCCATTCAATTTACGCCAATATGTTTGTTAAACAAACGTTGAATTGAGTGCACTCAGGAAGCTGCCTCATTGAATGATGTACGATAGTCTGACGCGGTAGTCCGCTATTGTCTGCGTCCCTGAGCCGTGCCCTGAAGGAGCGACGCTTGCCGATCAGTCCAGCTGGCCCAAGGTCCGAGCCCAGGTGAGAGCGTAGTTCTCTGCAAAATCTTCGCGTCGGCTCCTGGAGGACTTCTCGACAGTCCTGCCATCCTTCACCCGGCCACCCTGGGTGAGGCCGATTTTTCGGCTGCGGCGTGGTGGGTTTTGCATGGAAGTTTCGGCGAGTATCCCACGGGACGCTTGGTATTCCACACGAAAAAACCGCGACCCTTGTTAGAGTCGCGGTTTTTTTGCCTGAGCTATACGCAGCATCAACGATTGGAGGTCGCTACTGAAGCTTCTCCAGATCCAGGAGGGTGAAGCTCCTGGCGTCTTCACCCAGTGCCAGGATGGCAGCCTCCTTGGTGATATCTGCGGAGGAGGACTCAATGCGGACCTTCTGCACCCCTGTTTCAGAGGTGCTGGTGATCTTCACTTCCGCAACGCCAGCGAGTTTGCGGAGTGATGCTTTCACCTTGCCTGCACAGGCGCCGCAAAACAGGCCTGTGATGCGGCCCTCATAGACATGAGCGGCTGTGGCTTTGTCCCCAGCCTTGAGGTCCGGCATGATGCCAAGAATCAATGCAACGATGGTAAGAATGAATCGGGTCATATTTTGGATGTGTGATTTTGGAGTGTATTCTGTTTATGACGCAGGCTCGTCCAACAGCTTCTGGACGTCCTGTTGGAGGCGCTCGCGCATCAGGCTTGCGATCTCCGGTTGTGAGTGGAAGACGGCGTAGTACCCACGCACACACCCGCTGCGGTCCACCAGCACGATGCGGAGATCATGCATGTGGGTATCGAGCGGGTTGAGTTGCTCTTCCTGGGGAATGGTGGCAGCGGGTTCAAGCTGCAACCCCCCGGTCATGAATGCCCACAGGCTGGATTGCTTCCCGGTGAGGAACCACCAGGGAGCAGTCTCATCCAGGCCTATGCCTTTCGCGTATGCCGCCAGCATCTCCGCGGTGTCGCGCTCGGGAAGCACCGAGATCGACACCTGATGGAAGTCACTGCGCGAACCGTAAGTACGATGAAGTTTCAGCATTTCACCGATGACGGCCGCGCATCCGTGCGGGCACACGGTGTAGAGGTAGGCGATAGTATGCACTTTCCCGCGGAGATCTGACATGCGCACCTGTTTCCCGGTCCGTTCGTAGGCCTCAAGGTCACGGGACACCGTATGAAAGCGGGGAAGTGACGCAGGCGACCGGAATCGTTGGTTCAAGACCCGGTAGAAGACTGTGGCGGCTGCCACAATCATCAGACAGACAGTGACCACAACGATCCAGAAGCGGGTCGCGTTGAATCCCGTGGAGATGCCCTTGGGCGATTCGCTGTCGGCATTCATTCCACGGAGATCCTCAGGAGTTCCGCCTCGGTCCACGGAGTGGACCGGGCCTTTTCAGTGCTGCGAATCGCCGCCACTTGCTCCGTAGTGACTGGTGGTGCTGAGTTTCCAAATGAGCTTCGGATGTACGTCAGCACATCCGCGATTTGCTGGTCGCTGAGCGTAGCCTGTGGTGGCATCAGCGGCGCAGGCGTTACAAATGGCTTTCCATTCACCGTGATGGGACCGGTGATGCCGTGCAGGATCATACGGATCAGGCGGTCAGGCATCTTTGACTTCACCCAATCTGAGTCTGCCAGAGGTGGAAACATGCCGGGCAGGCCTTGTCCGGCCGGCTGATGACAGGCGAAGCAAACCGTCATGTAGATTTGCTGTCCCGCATGCTTTTGAGCTTCGAGAGCAGGGTCCTGACCTTGTAGTTGCAGGGGCGCAAAGAGAAGAATTGAGGTCGAGGCGATAAAAAGTATATTCGTATTGTGCATGGAAAAACAAAAAATGTGAATGGATAGCGGTAGTGAGGCGCGAACGTGAAGCACGAGCGCGGGGGCGAGACCTATCCGAGCTCCGAGCCGGATGGCAGTCGAATGCATTGGCGCAGCATGGCACTCGCAACGCGTGCGAGGAGAGCGCCGATTGGAGCCGGGCAGGTCGCGGCGTGATGGTGTGTTTGACCGTTCCACATGTCAGGAACGCACACCAAACAGGCGCGGTGCGGCTACGCGTTCTGGATAGCTCGTGGAGGCGGCGTTGCGGGTCTGGCCCTGCCTTCTCCTCTCAAGGAGGCGGTAAAGTAAAGACGGGCCTTGGTGGATGCTTCGGGAAATGGAGGCGTCACCTTGAAGGCGCCCTCCCAAGAAGGGTCATACCATTTGAGGGTCAGGTCCGTTTTCTCCTTTGAGATCGGAGCTTTGTTTTTGCCTGCCTCGTTTTGTGATTCGCGCAGCTTCAAGCACATGGGACAAGGGCGTTCTCCACTGAAGGTTTCCTTGAAACCTTCCACAAGACCCTTCTCTTCCGAATAGTCTTGTATCATCCGCGCCCAGGCAATTGCTTGCAGCATGCCCCAGTGTCCCCCGATGGAAATCATCAGGGAAACAACCAGGGCGATGCGTGCAAGCGACTTCATGACAGTAGCAATAGCACGAGGGCGTCTTATTTGCCCTTGTGTTCGTTGTGACAGGCCTTGCAGTTGCCAGCGGTCTGAAGTTGCTCGGTGGCGCCGGGCTTCTTGTCCACCACGGCCTGTGCTGCGGCGATGAGTTTGGCCGTCTTTTCCTGCCAGCTCGTGGCTTCACCTTCCGGCGGGGTTTCGGCAGGGAGGGACTTGTAGTAGTCCAGGAGCGCTGCGGCATCGGTGTCGGTGCCCTTGCCGAGGGCGACCTTCTTGTGCAGGCTGGTGTCGCCTTTCATGGCGTCTTTCATCACAGTGCTGATGCTGCGCTTGGCAGGTTCCGCCTGAAGACTCCAGCCTGCGAGCAAGCAGCCGGCGACGACGAGTGGGATACGGGTGAGGGTGGTGTTCATGGGTGAGAGCAGTGTTTTTGAGCGGTGATGTTACGGCATGGGACTCCAGCAGGAATAGTGAAAAAGAGGTAGAAGAAAGTGGGCTGTTCGATGGAAGTGCGGCCCGCCCCCTCCGCCAAAACGGTGGCGTGGGGACGGGCCGCTGACCCATTGCTCTGCTTAGCTAGGGAAGTGGTGGGAATGAAGGGTCCGCCGGTGGCTAGAACTTGTACTCCAGTCCGAAGAAGTAGGACCTGCCGTCACCGGGCAGGAATTGATTGGAGTTGAAGGGGCCTGCGCGGCTGATCACGCCGGTGGTGGCGGCGTAGATTTCATCCGTGAGGTTCTTGGCCTCGACATAGAAGGAGAGGCCCTTCTTCGTGCGATAGCCAATCTTGAAACCGAGTAGCGCATAGGAGTCGGCATCAAGCGTGTTCGCGGAGTCCACGGGGTAGTCGGAGAAGGTCCACTCCAGGTTTGGGCCAGCATAGAAACCGCAGGGGTGCGTGTAGAGCAGCTCGGCGCGGTAGTAGTGCTCGGGGATGCCGGGGAGTTGGTTGTCGCCAAACTCGGCGTCATCATCGAAGTGGAAGTTGCTCCACAGATAGTTCTGACGCAGCACGATGCGGTCCGGCTCACGAGGTTCCACAGCGAGCACGTTTTTCGCGCTCTTGCCGCTCACAGCAGCCACACCCTCCACGCGTTTGGTGAAGAGTCCTTCCAGCAGCGTGATGTCCAGGCCGAACTCCACTCCCTGGTGGTTGGTCTTGCCGGCGTTCACGGTCTGCGTCAGGCCAGGAGCCACACTGAGTTCCAGAAGCTCGTCTTCCAACCAGGAGTAGTAGTAGGCGAGATCCCAGCGGATGCGGCCATCTGGTGTCTGCCCACGCGTGCCGAGTTCGAGGGTGGTGGCCGTCTGCGCATCAAGGTCCACCAGTCCTGCGCCACCGGTGGCAGCCGCGGAGAGTTCACCAAAGCTCGGGGGCTCAAAGCTCCGAGCGGCATTGAAGAAGACCTGCGCGGAGTCCGTCACGTCATAGATGAAGCCGACCTTTGGGCTGAATCCCCACCAGTCCTGCGTGTCACTGTTGTCCGGGTCCGTGGCGGAAACGGGGAAGTTGTCCTCATTCTCACGGCGCGCATAGCTCACCTGGCCGCCGAGGCTCAGGGCGAAGCGGTCCGTGAGGTAGTGCACATTCTCCAGATACAGGTCGAGGTTCATCGAGTCCTGGTCGCTGTCCGCGAACTTGTCACCGCGATCACCCAGCACGTTGCGATAGCGCTGGTCATGCAGGAAGCCGAAGGTGGGCGTGAGACCCACGATGAAGTTGTTCCTGCGTCCTGCGAGGTCGGCCTTGTTCACATAGTTGAAGTCGAAGCCGAAGTCGTGACTCTTCTGGTCAATGACGAACAGAATCGGATGGTCGAGTTCCTTGTACGCGTAAAAGCTGGATACCGTGAAGAGCGCGTCATCACTGAGTGTGAAGGTTGTCTTGTTCGCGATGCGGAAAAGATCGAAGTCACGCTTCCAGTTGCTGTCCACGTTGTCGAAGATCTTGTTGAAGCTGCTGCGCGCGGCCTGCTCAGGGTTCGCGTACATTTCCTCCTTCGTAAGATTCCCCGGCAGTTCCGAGTCAGTGTGGACGTAGGTGAGGTAGAAGCGAGTCTCGACCGCTTCGCTCAACTTCAGGCCGAAGTTGCTGAAGAGGCGTTGCGTGCTCTGCTCACTGTGATCGCGGAAGCCGTCCGTGGAGTAGTGAGTACCCGTGACGAAGTAGTCGAAGTTCCCCTCGACTCCCGCCGCGCTGAGCTGGCCACGGAAGGTATTGAAGCTGCCGTACTCAAAGCGCGCCTGCAGCGGTGGCGCCGTGTAGCCGGTGGGCAATACGAAGTTGATGGCGCCGCCCAGCGTGGTGGAGCCATAGCGCAGCGCATTCGCACCGCGATACACTTCGATGTACTCCGCGGTGAGAGGGTCTACTGCCTGCATGTCGAAGCCGCCGTCCGCGAGGTTCAGCGGGACGCCATCCTGGAGCAGCTTCAGTCCGCGACCGTGGAAGGTGCGCTGGATGCCGGAGCCGCGGATGGAGATGCGTGATTCTTCCGCACCGAAGCGCGGCTGCACAAAGACGCCTGGAGAATAGTCCAGCGCATCCTTCAGTGTGATGGCACGCCCGGTCTTGTACTCTTCGGCATCTACCACATTCACGGCACCGGCGGTGAGTTTTTGGGCTTCCTCCACCTGCTCAATCGAGGGCACGGTGAGGGAAGGGGAGTCTGCAGTGACAACGACGGGAGGGAGCGTGGTGCCCGATTCGGGGACGGCAGAGGCAGGTGCTGGTTGCTGGGCCATGAGCGCCGTGCTGCAAAGCATGGTCACCAGGGCACCTAGAGATGATTTTTTCATGAGTTGATGTGAAGAGTGTGATGTGAAACTGAAAGTGGGAAGGGGCATGAGGTCAGCGGGTGTTTGAGTTGCTGCTCACGGTGGAGACTGCGGAAGAAGGGAAAGGTGAGGACTGCCATGTGGTGGGGCCTTCTCCCTGGCGTTGTGTCCAGAAGACGCGGAACCCACCGTCGGCTGATGCTACCACGCGGGGGTGAGTGGCACTGGGACCGGCACTGGAGAGGCGAACAGCAGTCTGCCAGCTCTTCCCTCCGTCGGAGGACCGAGCGGCCTCGATGTGGCTGCCCTTTTCATTCGTGGTGTCCCATACCATGATGACCTCCTGGCCGCGTGCGGCGATGTCTGGATGTGAGGCACCTTTGCCGGCGACGCGCTGTGTCTTCGACCACGTGGCGCCGGCATCAGGCGAGGAGACGTGGTGCACGCCGAGAGAGTCCTCCATGCCTGTCCACACCACCGCATGCCAGATGGGCGAGGTCTGCTCTCCGCCTGCGGCGAGTCCGCCACCCACATGCGGGCAGCCTTGAAATTCCCAGTTGAATCCACCCACGCTTACCGGTGCTGACCAGGTGCCCGCAGCGGATGACCATGAGATGGACATGTCGCGTGGTTCCTTGTTGCGATACAGAATGCCCACACGGCCATCCGGACCCGCTGCGAGCACATTCCAGCAGCACTCACAGGTTTCCGCATCGACCGTGTCATTTCTGGACCACGTTGTGCCTCCATCTTCCGAGCGTGCGTAGCGCAGCCCGCGCTTCTCACCGCGTGTGTCCAGCCAAGTGAGATGGAAGCTGCCCCTGGCATCTGCTGCCACGTCGAGGAAGCCATGGCCGGTGGTCGAGCCATCGTCTGCGGGATTGGGGCCAGCCTTCCAAGTCTTGCCACCGTCACTCGATAGTGCCGTGGCCATGGGACCACCGCCGAACATATCCGTGCCCGGTGTCATCCACACAGCCATGAGTTGGTCGCCGCTGGCGGCGATTTGGGGATCCATGCCCCGGTGTGCGGCATGGGGCGCGGGCTGACCGGCATCCACACGGACTGGCGCGGACCAGGTCTTCCCGGCATCGCTGCTGGACTGGTGGTAGAGTTCGGTGCGACTGCCGTCGTTTGAGAGCCCGCCGGTGAGCAGGTGCAGTTGGGATGTGGTAGCGTACACGTCCAGAGACTGCACACCGGGGATAGTTTCATGATGATGACCCTCCTTCCCGCCAGGCTTGGATGCCTGGACAGGGAGGCATGGTGTTAGCACGAGGAGTAGCGCTGCGGCCGAGCCGCAGAAACGGAATCGAGAATGCATGGAGAAAGTATTACGAATAAAGAAACACGGCACAGCTAGGTGTGATGGACATGGCCACCACAACAGGGCCGCGGCTCATCAAGGCAGATGAGTGACTGCGTTAGGTATGGAATGGACCTGAAGCGCCTGGTTCAGGAAGCCCATGAGTAGGGTGGAGAAGGCCATGCGGCACGAGCTCGCATAGACACTATCTCCCGGGAATGCCGTGTGTTTGGGGACCGCTCGAAGCTGCAATGGTGCAACTCTCGCAATCATCTACCCCATCTGGTTTCACTGCTGCGACCGATCACCGATCGTACGCGAAACGTGGCAAGGACAGGGCATCATCAACGGCATGCCGTTGTTACACGCCGCATCGTGGCGGTGGTGTCGGGGGAGTCGTCTCCCACTGGGAAGAGCCCAGTTGCATGTCGCCCGATACTTTACCGGGGACCAAATCACAAGGCATCACCGTCGTGATGACATAGCCGGACGGAAGGCTGAGCCACTTGGACATCTCCGTGCGGTCCTGCGGGAGAGGGGCTTGCTCGTCGTTGTGCTTTTTGCTCTCGGCAATCTTCTGGCACATCGCGCAGGGATGTTCGCCGTTGAAGGTTTCCTCGATGCCCTGCACCAGACCCTTCTCGGCGGTGTAGCTCTTGATCATCTGGGCCCAGGCTACGACCTGCAAAACACCCCAATGCGCCCCGATGGATACCATGAGGGTCACGATCAACAGAAGCCGTGCAGCAGCTTTCACGAAGAGCAGGGAAGGGGAGGCGCGAGAGGTCGATAATTCAATGCGCTCCCTGTGAAGTCCAGCCCAAAGTGTGAAGTTTTCCGGATCAGGTTTTCAGCAACGCGCCCAAAATCTGAAGCCGCAATCGTCGCCTCCGGCTCAGACCGCTCCACTATCCCCTCTACGCCAGCGCATCCCTCCGCTTCCACCAGGCGGACGCGGCAGTCACCAGCGGAAAGGTGATCAGGAGCGGCTCCATCTGCGGAATGCTCAACAGGCTGGTGAGTGTCTGGCCATCAAAGATGAGCCCTGTGCAACCAAAGACCAGCAGTACGAACCACGTGTCCTCACTGGCACGCGCAAGCGAATGCGCTCGCTTCAGCCCAATGAATAGGAGCGTGAGCATGAGCCCCAGGCCAATCAGGCCACCGTGCACCAGCGTGGCGATGAAGATGCTGTGGTGGTGCATGTGCATGTAGGACAGACTGCGTGTGAAAATCTCTGCCGGTCCCCACTGGCCTACGCCGATGAGCCACTCATGCGGATCAATGAATCCACGCATGGCCCGCGCATAGATCTCTGTGCGTCCTCCGTCCCAGCGTGTCAGCATTTCCTGGATGGGTGCCGAGGTGTGGGAAGCCTCCACGGGAGGGCTTATTGCTCGTGTGGCCACCTGCCAGTTCACCAGTCTCGCTACGGAGGGACCCGTGATCTGGAACAGCGTAATCGCTCCGAGCAAAGCGACCCACGGCAACGTTGAGCGGCGTACTCCGCGGACGAATGTCAGAGCTACGTGGGCTGCGAGCAGGGCCAGCAGCGCTCCGCGGCACCGGGTGAAGCATACTGCTGCCAGCAGGATTATCAGTGAGATGTTCAGAAGCAGTCGCTCGCGCGGCGCCGCCACACGATCGCGGATGCACCAGAGCCACATGAGGGCGAAGCCGTAGGTGAGGCCCGTGGTCACGGAGTTGAGTCCACCATGGACAAACCAGTTTGTCAGCCGCTCACCAAAGACGTGGTTGGGCAGCATGCCGTAAAAGATGACGATGCTCACTGCAGCCGAGAAGGCCGCGCTGTAGCCTGTCCACAGTCCAAGTCGATCCAGGCTGCGCAAATCCTGCGCTACATGCCAGGTGACGATGGCAAAGCAAGCCAGCAGCACTCCCCCCAGCAGCCAACCGGTAGCAATCATGCCATCCCTGCCATCCACCATGCCATAGCCAAACAGGGAGCGGACCGTCATCCAGCAGAGGAAGTACGTGGCAATGGCGCGAAAGGCGTCGCCACGTGCCTGCGTCCAGATGGCCGTCCAGGGCATGCACACAAACGCAAGAGGCACCAGTGCCAGCATCCAAAGCCCCCGGAGAAAATCATTGTACATCAAGTACTGTCCGCAGAGATAGCCGAGCAGGAGGATGCGGCATGCATTCAGGGCTGTTGCATCATCAATGCGCGCATGCCTCCGCCACAGTCTGCTCCACCACCATCCGGTTCTGAGGACGGGTTCGGCGACACATTGGGTGACAACAGCCTCTGCTGGCGGTGGCATTGAGCAACCAATTCAGAATTGGGGTATTGGCGAGTGACAAGAATGTTGCGCACGGATCAATTGCGGCGCCACCCAATGCCAGACGTGCTACCTTCGGAGATAACAAGGTGACGAAGAAAATGGGTGCGGGCTCAATCCACGCGTGCCGTTGGTGTTGCGGGGGTGGTGTCAGCGCTTTCTTCAGTGCTTTGTGAAGGCTCAGAGGGAAGGGGATGGGCCACCAGCACGAGACGGTGCGGCCTGCCTCCCGGAGCCTCTGCATCGTGGTACTGGGCCGCGAGTGAGGTGATGCTCTCTGTGAGCTTCTGCGTGAATTCGGCTCTCTCCGCAGCCGAGCGAAAGCGGATTTCAGTATCGATGGATAGAGTGGCGAGCCGCTTGTCCGCCTCCCGGGCGCGGCGCCACAGGTCACCCACCTCACGTACGATGCGTGCGCCCAGCGCGATGAGGTAGCTGGCGGAAAGGCGATCTGCCGTGCGCGTGGTATCTGCGGCCACCGGACCCAGGGCTTTGGGCGAGACGACGTATGAGATCGCGGTAGCCACCATGCGCCGCTCCGTGAGACCACCCCACTTGCGCTCGCCTGCAGGCTTCACGAGATGGTGCTCCTCCAGCGCCTTCAGGTGGTAGTTCACCTTTTGCCGTGCCAGGCCACAGCGCACTGCAAGCTCCGCCGCCGAGGCGGGTTGGGCGAGTTCGGACAGCAGGCGGCTTCGCACGGGATGGAGCGCCACGGTGGCGGCTTCCGGATCGGCGATGACTTCCACATCGAGCATCATACCGCACAGCATGCGTTGACAAATAAACCTGTCAATGCCGCATGTTCACCGCGATGTTCCTGCGCTGCCGCTGTCATTCCTATCATTCTTTGCTGCTTCGCTGCTTTGCGTCTACTCTCCGCACTTCATTTGTTCCGCCCCAGACCTGCACTCATGTCCTTCAAACCCAAGAAAAGCCTCGGCCAGAACTTCCTCAGTGACGCCAACCTCGCGAAGTGGATTGCCGACCAGATCCAGCCGGATGGTGCTTCCTTTGTCATTGAGGTCGGCCCGGGGCAGGGTGCTCTCACGGAGCACTTGCTCGGCCGGCCCCAGCACCTGCTGTTGATTGAGAAGGACAACACACTCGCCGCGGACCTGCAGGAGGAGCTGGCGGACAGCGGCCATGCGGAGCTCTGGCATGGTGATGCCACCCGCTTTGACCTCCGCCCGCTGTACAGGCACGGTGGCGTGAAGCTGGTGGGGAATCTGCCGTACTCCATGGGTGGCGAGATCCTGAAGCACTTCCTCACACCGCCCACGCCCGTCGTGGAGGCAGTGTTCATGCTGCAGAAGGAAGTCTGCGAGCGCATCGCCGCGCGTCTGGAGGATGATGGCTATGGTGCGCTGAGCCTTCTGGTGCAGCATGACTGGGATGCCTCCATCCTGCGCATCGTACCACCAGAAGCCTTCAAGCCGCGTCCCCGCGTGCACTCCGCCATCGTACGGCTCACACCGAAGGCGCCGGGAACGCTTCCCGTGCACGACCGCCGTTTGTTCGACCGGCTGGTGCGCATGGGCTTCTCCCAACGACGCAAGCAGCTCAAGAATCTCCTCCCTGAAGCTCCTGGTGGATGGCAGGCACTGATGGACTCACTTGGTAAGCCGGTCACCGTCCGTGCAGAGGAGCTGTCCCTGATGGAATGGGTGCGCCTCACCCGGCACTATGAGAATCGTCATGAAGAAGACCGGGGTCAGAAGGCCAGCGAGATCTTTGATGTGGTGGATGCGAACAATCAAGTGACCGGACAGGCCACGCGTGGAGAGGTGCACGCGAAAGGCCTGTGGCACCGCGCAGTGCATGTGTTTGTGTTCAACAAACACGGCGAGCTCTGGCTGCAACAGCGCTCTCACCTGAAGGACGTGCATCCCCTCGACTGGGACTCCAGTGCTGCAGGCCACCTGGATGCCGGGGAAGACTATGCTGCCTCCGCTGCACGTGAGCTGAAGGAGGAACTCGGCATTGAAGCGCCCACTGTATGTGTGGGCACCGTGCCGGCATGTGAAGCCACCGGGTGGGAGTTCGTGGAACTCCACGTCGCAGAGCATTCTGGTCCCATGCACTATGCCCCGGAGGAGATTGCGGGCGGGCAGTTCTTCCGCATGGAGCAGATTGCCGATTGGATTGCCGCGAGACCGCAGGACTTTGCAGGGGGCTTCCTGGAGTGTTTCAAGGTCTGGCAGGCTCGCCAGAGTGAACCTGGCGCTCCGGTCTAGGCGTACGTTCCGGGCAGGCCAATGGTTGCCGGGAGAAGCGTTCAACCAATTGCACCACCGCCACAGCGTGTGCGAGTCGCGATTGAAGGTTGAACCCTTTTCTTGTATTCTATGACAAATATCTCTGCAGCACCTGCCTGCGGGCTGGCTGCGGTGAGTCAACACATAGCCAACCATCCGTTATGAAACCGGAAGAGCGCGCCACATTCATCCTTGGTCAGCTCAACTACGGCCTGCGTACGCAGTGGTCGCAGATTGAGGAAATCGAAGATTCCCTGGAAGCCATGCTTCGCGACGCCCACGCACGCGCGGACGTGCACATTCCACCGGATAAGCGCGCCCTGTGGGACCAGACGTGGAGTGAAGTGTGGCAAACTCTTTCCGCCATCCGCGAGGATGCCGCACAGTCCTGGCGGCTCTATGAGGCTGGTGATTCCGAACATGCTCCTGAGCCCTGGCGCGACATCTCCGCACAGGATGCCCAGCTTGATCGTCTTTTTGATACGCTCCAGCGCATCGGCCGTGAGTCCGTGCCCCAGCGTGATCTCGATCCCTGGTACGATTCGTGGAAGGGACACTGGGTCAACATCGATGGACGTCTTGCCAGCTTGCGCGCTCACGCCATAGCCACGCGTTTCCAGCTCGAGATGCGCAAAGAATACGGCCTCGACAAGGCGGACGACGTCACCCGTCAGATCCTTGAGCATCTGCCCGAGGACGCCACGCTCGAAGATGCTGAAAAATACGCTGCGGAGTATCGGAAGGCCTATCAGGAATTCGAAGACCATCGGGATCATCCCACACTTCGCGATATCTTCCGCGGTCTCCTCCTTTTCCCGGAGGACACTCCGGATGATCACCTTGTGCGCCGCCGGCGCACGGAGGAAGAAGCGGCGCTCCACAAGGAGTGAGGGCGCGTCGGCAGGATGTAATACCAAATATTGCTTACTCCTTGCGGAGAATTGGATCTCCCTTCTCCACCATCCACTTTTTCAGCTCTCCCATCATCGCTTCCCGACGTTGAGCTTGCTCCGGTTGCGAGGCGAGATCCTGCAGCTCATGCGGGTCTTCTGAGAGATGGAAGAGTTGGGTGCGGTTCGCCTGTGGGTACCAGATGAGCTTCCACCCATCCGTGGTTCGCACCATGCGTTGGGTGTCGGTAAAATACCCGAAGATGGCGCCGTGGATTTCCGGATTTCCACCGCGCAGCACGGGCAAGAGGCTTTTGCCCTCCACGCTTTCAGGAATCTCCACTCCAGTCAGCTCGCATACGGTGGGATACAGGTCGCGCAGGTAGCACTGTGCTGAGAAACGTTTGCCGCTGGGAATGCCGGGCCCAGCCATGATGAGTGGTGCATTAATGGTGTGCTCGTACTGGTTCTGCTTGCCCATCAACCCGTGGCTGCCGAGCGCGAGTCCCTGATCGCTGGTGAAGATGATGAGGGTATTGCTGAGGCGCCCCGTGTCTTCCAGAGCCTTCACCAACTTGCCGATCTGCGCATCGAGTTGCTCGACCAAGGCCAGGTAGACCGCGGTCTCGGCCTTCACCTGTTCCTCCGTGCGTGGCGCGGGAACGATGACTTCATCGCGGCCATTGATGTTGCCGTGGTCAAAGGGATGCTGTGGGCGGAAGTTCGCGGGCAGGGGTGTGTCTTCTGTTTTGAAGCGGCCTTCCTTTCCCTTGGGCCAGTGCAGCGGGTCATGAGTGGCGGTGAAGTTCACATGAAGGAACAAGGGCTTTTCCCTGGGGGATTGCAGCACCTGGCTCGCAGCATCGGCGATGTGGCTATCTGTGTCCGGCGTCAGGCCTACACCGAGCTCTGGCATCGCCTTTCCGTCGGATGATTTGAAGGTCCAGCCCTTGTAGCCAGTCACCGGGCGACCGGTGGCGCTTTGGGGAGAAGTAAGGGCGGCGTCTTTTCCAGCACCACCACTGCTGAAGAGGCCTGCGGTCGCCGCGTAGCCTCTCGCTACAGGCGTGCCGTGCACATGCCACTTCCCGGAGTGCACTGTGTGCCATCCTGCCGACTTCATCGCCTGTGGCCAGAGCACCCACCCGGCAGGGAAGGGGATATTGCCACCTGTCGAGGCTGCCTTCACCACGCAGCGCCCTGAGAGCATCTCTGTACGACTCACGTGGCAGATGGGGTAGCCGCATGCGGCCCGTGTGAAGACAGTGCCGCGCCCTGCCAGGGCGTCTAGGTGGGGTGTCTTGACGGTGGGATGTCCGAGCGTGTGCAGCACGTCGGGACGCAAGTCGTCCGCCACAACGATCAGGATGTCGGGCTTCGCAGGTTCAGCGGCCTTGGACATGGTTGAAGCACCGGATGCTGCCAGTGCAGTACCCAAGCAACCCATGAAGAGCGTTTTCCACCGCATGACAATAGAACGAATCGTCCGCAGTCGGCTTGCAGCGTGTGGTGGAGGTTCACTTCCCGCTTTCGCCGCCTTGCACGTCCAGTTTGATGAAGTCGCGGGTGTCCCACACTGGTGGTTTGCCTCGTTGTTGCCTGGCCAGCCAGTTCAGCGCCGCCTGGTGTACGATCTCATGCCCGCCCTGGAAGATGGTCACGCGCGTGTTCCCGCTGGTCTTGCGGAAGAGGGGTGTCCATGCGCCGTAGGTGGGATCAGCTTCAGATGCGGCCCATTCACCCGGAAGTTTTTGCGTCTTGTAATACTGGGTGATCAAGGCCTCCGGTAGACGCTCGTTCTTGTCCACCGCGGCGTTGAACGCCAGCAAGGAGTGCGTGAACGGCACACTGCCGCTGCGGCCATCCAGCACGCCGGCGGCGATGTCTAGCGGCACCGTTTTTGCGGCAGCCAGCGAGCTCAGGGGAGAGCGTTTCCACGCGTCCTTGCGAAGCGCCCCGTCGGCAGTTGGTCGACCACCGATTGCTGCTTCGATGTCACGTGCGTACTTGTCAGGTGTTGGCGTTTCTTTGCCATCAACAATGGCTGTCTTCACGTGGTCTGCGTGCCATTGCCCCACATCCGAGATGCCACACCAGGCGCTCACACCGGCCCAGATCTCCGGATGCCTGCCGGCCATTTGCAGGGCCATGTGACCGCCACCGCTCACGCCGATGAGGTAGATCCGGTTTTCATCAATGTTGGTCTTTTGTTTGGCCCATTCGACGGCTTCCACCACGTCTTGCACGGCACGATCGCTGCCAAGCGCCAGAGGGGTCTTGTTGGGGCCGCGAAAGTCTGGATGAACAAAGACCCATCCCTGGGCGATACACCACTCCGCGTACACGGCATCACCTCCAGCGGAGGCGTAGTTGCTGCTCCATGTGTGAAGACCCACGAGCAGCGGCTTCGGAAGCTTGCGATCCAGGGGGGCGTACCACATGGCAGGTTGCATCTGGCCATCACTGCACGGGATGTCGACACGCTTTACTTCTTTAGGCCAGATTTTCTTCGCGAGAGGATTTCCCTGCGGCGCCGTGGCAGGTGCCTGCGCCTGCAAGTCATGGGCGGGTGACAGCGCAAACATCAGAAAAAGAAGCGAGAGAAATCGTGGGGACATGCCGTCATCGTGTAGGAGAGGATGCTGCACTGTCAATCGCGTCGCGCACGCTCCGCTCCACATTGACACCTCCAACTCACCCTGCCAGCATTTGGACCCATGAACACGCGCCGCCGCTTTCTCCGCCAGTCCGTTGCCGCCGCTGCCGGCTCCCTTGGACTCTCTGCCTTGGCCCAACAACTGAAGCCCCAGGGAGAAAACATCTCCTACGGTCTCGTGACCTATATGTGGGGTGCTGAGTGGGACATTCCCACCATCATCAAAAACTTGACCGGGCTCGGTATCGGCGGCGTGGAACTGCGTGTGGATCATGCGCACAAGGTTTCACCTGCGCTGAGTCCGGAAGAGCGTGTGAAGGTGCGGGATCAGTTCACCGAGGGCGGCATTGAAATCGTCGGAATGGGCACGAACTGCATGTTCGACGCCATCGACCCCGCGAAGGTGAAGGAGAACATTGAGCTTGCAAAGCAGTTCATCAAGCTGAGCCACGACATCGGTGGCAGCGGTGTGAAGGTGAAGCCGGACAAGCTACACGAGAAGGAGGGTGTGCCGAAGGAGAAGACCCTGGAGCAGATCGGCAAAGCGCTTGCGGAACTCGGCGACTACGCCATCGGCTTCGGCCAGGAAATCCGTCTCGAGGTGCATGGCCAGGTGACCAACCTCGCCGATGTCCGCAAAGTGATGGAAGTGGCTGATGCCGATAACGTGCGTGTCTGCTGGAACTCCAATCCAGCCGATCTCGAGGGCGAAGGTCTTGAGAAGAACTTTGCCCTCGTGAAGGACTATCTCGGCCGCACCACCCACGTGCGGAAGCTCGATGATCCCAAGTACCCCTTCGCCACCCTCGCGAAGCTTCTCGTCGAAGCTGATTATGATGGCTGGGTTCTCTGTGAAGCCGCCGACAAGGTGGAGGACAAGGTCAAGGCGCTGGGCGAGCAGAAGGCGATGTGGGACAAGTTTGTGAAGGAAGCGAGGGCGAAGTAGTCAGTAGTCAGTAGTCAGTAGTCAGTAGTCAGTAGTCAGTAGTCAGTAGTCAGTAGTGGCGGGCGAGAGCAAGTCATGAGCCAAGTCGGCCGCATGGTTATGTTCTACTTACTACTGACCACTCACTCACTGCTTACTGAATACTGCGCACTGACCTACTGATTACTCGGGCTACTTCCTCTCCCTTAAATAGGCCACCAGGTCCCGCACTTCCTCATCGGTCAGCTTCGCCACCAAGCCTTCCGGCATGATGGAGAGGGGGAAGTGGTCGCGCTTGAGGATGTCCTGGATCTGTACTTCGAAGGCGTGGCCATCGAGGCCGATGTAGGTGTGGAAGTTTCCGCGCTCGGCGAGTTGGAAGACGGTGCGCGTCTGGCCATCGGAGGTGGCGAGTACGTAACACTCAAACTGCGGAGCCACGCTCCGGTTCGGCTGGAGCAGGGATTCCAGGATATAGTTGGAGGTCTTTGCGGAGCCGATGGTGGAGAGATTGGGTCCAGCGACATTTCCCAATCCTTCTGCGCGATGGCACATGGCACAGCCGCCCTGGCGAGGGCTCAGGAATACCGTGCGACCATTCGCGAGATCCGGCTTGCCCGGCACCTTGGCGAGATACTTCTCCCAAGCTTCGATATCTTGAAGCGGAGGACGCGTCGCAGGAGGAGCCACCGGCAGATAACTTGGTGCAGCCACTTCCTTCGCACGCGCGAGCGCCTTGTCGCCGTCGGTCTTGATGGCATCCAGCGCGGGTTTGTCCGCATCGGTGAGCGTGAGATACATCAGCGCGGCTACTCGCACGGAGGAGGAGCGCTTCTCATCGAAGGCCAGCTTGCGCAGCAAGGGTTCGCGGTTGTTGTCGCGCAGGGCGCCGAGCACATGCGTCACCCACTCCTGGAAGGTCGTGTCGCCCTCGGAGAGCAACGGCTCCAGATCCTTCGCCAGGAGCTGGCGCTCACGATCCGGCAGAATCTCCAGCGCCGTGCGCTTGAGTCGTGCCGGCGTGGCAGGGTCTGTGATGCGCTGCTTCAGCATCTTCACCAGGTCCGCTTCCTTCACTTCCGCGGAGTCGATGCGACTCAGAGCGGTGATACCACCGTAGAAGAGTGCCGGTGTGAGTTCAGGGTTTACGAGGAACTTCTCCACGGCACTCCGTGAGGGCGCGTAGCGCACATCCGAGATCCACTTCAGCGCGAGTAGCTGCACCGTGGGGTCTTCATCTTCGAGAAACTTCTGCGGCGGGATGATGGGTTCCGCATTCGTCCGCGCAGCATCTTGCTGGACCGCGAGCAGCAATCCCTGACGCTGACGCGGGTAGGAGAGACGCTTGTCCTTCATGATCCAGAGCAGATCTGTGTCACGTCCCAATCGCGTGACAGCCGTGGAGAATCGCCACGGGTTCGCATCATTCAG
Organism: Roseimicrobium gellanilyticum; assembly: GCF_003315205.1. Lineage (NCBI taxonomy): Bacteria > Pseudomonadati > Verrucomicrobiota > Verrucomicrobiia > Verrucomicrobiales > Verrucomicrobiaceae > Roseimicrobium > Roseimicrobium gellanilyticum. Next base: position 350,993 of record NZ_QNRR01000002.1, read on the forward strand.
CCGGTCGGTGGCTTCCAGCGGGGTGACCTTCTCCTTGTTCAGGATCTTGCTGAGCTGCTCCTGCTTCCAGGTGATGCCGGACTTCGCGGCGAGCGGGGCCTTGAGTTCATGAGCCTCCTTGGCGGAGATGCGCCACACGCGGCCGTAGCCGTGGAGTTCATAATCGCGCTTCACCCAGTCGGAGAGGTAGATGGAACCATCCGCCGCCACGGCGAAGGCCACGGGGCGGAAATCCTGACCACCGTGCACGAGCACCTTCTTCTTCGCTCCATCATACGCATGCTCCCGATCCGGTAGTGTGTAAGCTTCCACGGTGTGGTCCACCCATGAGGCTACCAGCAGCTGCCCATGCCATTGGGCCGGCAGGCCGCGGAAGTCCTTGGCGGGGGATGGGGCATAGTAGATCACATCGCACGCAGCTTCACCGGTGCCTGCGAGCATGGGCAGGGTGCCGGGCAGCTCGCCATTCCACGCCACGAAGGGATGCAACCCGCTGCGGCCATAGCGGAACTTGTACCCGTAGTCGCCGCCTTCGATGATGTGATGCAGGCGGTTCGGCGGGCGAGAGTCCGGGTCGTTGTCCGTGGCAAAGATGTTTCCATCCGTGTCCACGCACATACCAAAGGGATTCCAGAAGCCATTGGCCACGCGGCGCAGCTTCCCGCCATCCAGAGTGATGTGGAAGACGTTCCCGCCCTCGCCCTGGTCGCTGTGCTTCACCCCATCCGCGCCGATGAGTGTGTACGCGGCGCCGAGATTCTCTCCCATGCCGAAGTAGAGGCCGCCCTTCTCATCGAAGGCCAGACCACTGAGACCATTGTGAGGATAGCGTCCCGTTGTTTCCAGGAACACCAGCTTGCGATCCACCTTCTCAGGCTTGCCATCGCCATCGTCATCGCGCAGGCGCAGGATTTCATCTCGCGTAGCGAGGTAGATGGCTCCATCTGGCGCCGTGGCGATGTCCATGGTCATGACCGAGTCCTGGAAGAACACCTCCGCCTTCTCGGCCTTGCCATCGCCATCCTTGTCCTGCAGCCAGAGAATGCGGTCCGTCTTCGGCCCCGTGAAGCCCTTGGGAGGGAAGTGTGTGTTGCTTTGGATGACGAGCAGCTTGCCATCCTTTGTGAAGGTCATGCCAATGGGCTGCTGCACCAGAGGCTCCTGGGCAAAGAGCGTCACCTGCATGGTGGCGTCATTCACCTTGGGTGGTTCCGCGGAGGCCGGCGGCGCCTGGGAAAAGAGCGTGCCCGGCACCAGTGTCACTGCGGTGGTAGCGGCCAGAGCGAGGGCGGACAGGAGAAATCGATGGGTGCAGGAGTGCATATCTCGTGAGCAGAGTATCGTGCGGAGCGCGCTTGAGTTTCGTATCATGCCGCCGGGTACCTCACGGTGTCCAGCGGAGAAAATGCACGACCGCTCCGAGACCCGGCTGCGTGGTCGTGTGACTTCATGCCGCCCGTGGTTGACCTGCGCCATACTTGGATTTAAACGGGCGGTTGTCCATGGCTGAAGTCCCTTCCACCCGCATCCTGCCTCTCGGAGCTCCCGCGCCGGATTTTTCCCTGCCTGAGCCCGGAGCAGAGCTTGTGACGCTCGCGGATGTCCGGGAACCCAAGGGCCTCATCGTCGCTTTCCTCTGCAATCACTGCCCTTTCGTGCTGCACCTTGCAAAGCACTTGGGCGAGTTCGCCGCGATCTGTGAAGCGAAGGGCGTCGGCTTTGTGGGCATCAGTTCCAACGATGTCTCCCGCTATCCCGCCGATAGCCCGGAGAAGATGCAGGCCATGGTAAAGACCTACGACTGGACCTTTCCGTACCTGTATGACGAAACCCAGTCGGTTGCACAGGCGTATCGAGCGGCATGCACGCCGGATTTCTATGTGTTTGATCATGAGCTGCGCCTTACCTATTGCGGCCAGTTCGATGACTCGCGGCCCAAGAATGGCAAACCCGTGACGGGTGACAGTCTCCGTGCTGCCGTGCAGGCCCTGCTGGATGGCTCACCCCCACTCGCCGAACAGCGCCCCAGCACCGGGTGCAATATCAAATGGAAGCCGGGCAACGAGCCCTCGTGGTACGCGAGCTAGCATCAGTCGTCATGCTGCTCGAAGATTTTTCCCAGAAGAACGATGTCGAATTGGCTTGCGTGACTTCGACCAGCCCCGGTGAAGTGTCCCCAGGGCTCCCACCCAGCGCGGTGGAAGATTTTTAGACTGGCTTCATTGTGCCTGGAGATGAAAGCCAGCACCGTTCGAATGCCCAGCATCGGACAGGAGTCCATCAATTGCTGGACCAGTCTCGTGCCATTCCCACGGCGTTGCGCGTCAGGAGCCACGTAGAGGCCGACCTGCGCGGTCCTGCGAAATTCCTTTCGATAGTGGTGCGGGGACAGACTGATCCATCCGACAACCTTCCCGCCTTCTTCACAAACCCACAGCGGGTGCTGGCTGGGACTGTGTATTTCCCACCAGGACGTCCACGTAGACCAATCTACGACTGAGGAGTCGGCCTGAGCAATATCATCGAGGGGAGATTGTTCATAGATCTCGGCGATGCGGGGAAAGTCCGAGATACAGGCTGGCCTGATCGCAGATGCCGGATGAGCTGGCTCTACGACACACATGGAAACTTCAAAAGGTGCAGGTGAAATTCTGCCGGCCTCCTTCCTCATTGCACTCGTGTCCCAACACTGGGGCCTTGGGCTTCCCGAGGCTTCCCGATGGCAGAGCCCAAGGTGTACCCGCTATTCAGCTTCATGTTCTGGGCATTTTCCAGGGAGAGATTCTTGTCGGGTTGTTCGAGCTTCAAGGCGTCATTCTTCTCCTTCAGAAGCTTCAGCAATTTGGTGGGGTCATTCTCGCTCAGTTCCGCGCATTTGGTGACTGCGTCCCCCAGTTGTTTGACGTTCACCACTCCGTCTTTTGAAAGGGAGGCGGCCATCACTGTCACTTCGTTCGAAACGGCTTCGAAGATCTTGCGCTGCTCAGGTGTCAGCGACGCGGTTTTTGAGATGGGCTCCCACGAGCCTGTCAGAGCTGCCGCCATTCCCTGATGAAATCCCGGTGGTAGATTGTCCAGATTCTTGCCCTGGGTAAGGATGGAGAAACGATCCGCTGCGCTCATGCTCGCGCCAAGCGCCTGGCCAGTCCGCTGCGCTTCTTGATTCCATTGCACTGTTTCCACACATGCCAGCAGCGCCCGATTCTGATCGGAACCTGGCAGCTTCATCAGTCCGCCGACATCTTCACGGTAGTGTTTCCCAATGGATCCTGACGCAACATCCTGCATCCGTTCAGGGAGCGATTGGGCAAATTGTTCGATTCCCCTTTTCACAATATGTCCCAGAAGAATCTCCTCTCCCTTCTTCGGGGCAGGAAAGGAGTCCTTCAGGAAATCAAGGGCATCCAATCTGCCCTGCCGCTGGGATGATGGGAACTTCTGGCCTTCGCCACCATCGCTGCCGGAGGTGGTGCTGTAGAATTTTGGGGCTCCATGCTTGAACATGTCGTCGGCCGACATCAGGGTCCGGGACCGTGTCCGGGATTCGGTAAGAGCGACCTGAGTCAAGGTGCGGCGAAGCGGCGGGGTCTGAGTCAGCGTGGAACTGACCCTTGGACTCAATTCCACCGGGATCTTGGGTGGATAGGTGCTTTGCCCGGGCTTGGTCTTGAAGAGGTCTCTGACCGTGTTGGTTGCGGCCTTGGTGAAGGTCTCGCCTCCCTCTTTCAGAAAGGCCTTCTGCATCAACTCCTTTGTCGCTTTGCAGACGCAAGTCTTGCCGGCATTGAAGAGCATGGCTAGTTCCTCAGTTGGGGGTTCCGGAGAGGGCCTCTTGTGCCATGTGGCTTGCCAGCGAGAAGGCGGACATTGCCATGGTGAGGGACTCCGTGTCGAGGTTCGCCAGATCAATGGGCTGGCTGAGAACAATGGAGCTTGTTCGAGGATCGAACGCGAAGGATGCGCCGCCGATGAAGTCAGGCATGAGATTCATGGTGAGAGCCGCTTCAAAGAGGGCGGCCCTGTTCCCATTTTCCTTCACCTGTCGCAACGGTGCATAAAAACTGAAAAACTCGCCCTCTGGGGCGAGTTCCAACATGAAGCGATTTCCTTGCGGGCCACGAATCATGCACCTGCCGTCACCATCGAGCGCCGGCAAGTTGAGTTGGTTCAATCGCTCATTGAGCTCGGTGACGGCGGAGGAGTAGTCCATGATGATGGCTTCCGTTGGGGCCTGGAATGTAAATGGCAGTTTATGCCAAGGTCGCGTTATCTATGTGTTGAATACCTCCACATTCAATCTTTCCAACTGCATAAAGGATTAGTTTGATGCGTCGGCATGTGGAGAGGACAAATAACAATTATAATTAGCCTTCGAAGTTATACGGCTTCTTCCTGTCAAGACGGCGCATTGGACGTGAGTGTTGTTCGGTAAATGTACAAAAAACTCCATGCAAGGGCTTGCATGGAGTTTTCGAGATTCTAGCTGTGATCTGATTTCCGGCCCCGGAAGGCATTCCTCTGCTAGTCAGTCCGCTGGCTGATGACTGTGCCATCTTCAGCGAGCACTGCCTTGATATCTTTTCCATTCGCTACGTCGATTTCGACCAGATAGGTCGTCTTGCCGTTGGTGACATCCTTTTCTACATCCTCAACCTTTCCTCCAGCAGGCACGAGCCGTTCCGCCGCAGCTTTCACTACAGCAGGGGCCTTTGCCAGCGCGAGATCTTCGCGAGTGGTGACTACGGATCCATCCTCTGCGATGTAGAGCTTCAGGTCCTGCCGGCCTGCCAGTTCAAAGTCAGCTAGGTAGAGTTTGCGACCTTCCGATGTGATGGTCTTGATTTCTTCCAGCCTGCCTGATTTCTGGTGGCTTGTGATGACGGCCTGGACTGCCGCAGGACATGAGGTGAGGGTCACTTCATTGGGATCTGCCTTGGCCGTCCCGAGAGACAATGCGGCCAGCATGGTTGGCAACAGCGCGCCGATGCCAACTTTAAGGTGCAGGTGCGTTTTCATATAGAACCGCGAATCGCCCGCCAACCGTCTATTGGCCGTGGTTCAAAGGCCCGATTTAGCAACGAGAATGCCTTCACCCCTGATTGCAATCATCGGTGAAGATGACGCACTGCGATGAGGCGCTCGAACTTACAGGGGAAGACAGATGCCCGTGGGCTAGACTGGATGAAGCGCGATTACATCGCGCTTCGTCCAGTTGTTCTTATTCAACAGCTCATCACGAACTGCAGGGGCGCGCAGGCAGTTTGCACGTCTAGTTCTTCTCTTTCTCGTGCTCGCTCAGCACCGTGCCATCCGCGCCCAAGGTGAGCTTACGCTCGCGAGTGGGGCTGATCATGAATTCGACTACGTACTTGGTGGCGCCTTCTGCGGTTTCCACATCGCAATCACTGACGACAGCACCTTCTGGCAGGAGACCCAGTACCGTACGGCGCACCGGCACCGGCACTGTTTTGAAGTCTATCTCCTGCCGTGATCTGACGACGGTGCCATCAGCAGTGATGTACATCTTCAGGTCGCGATTTTCACCGAGGCCCACTTCAGCCACGTAGAGGCTGGCTCCATCCCGGTCCACGAGTTTGATTTCTTCCAGTGTGCCTCCCTGGCTGTTGTTGCGAATGGCAGATTGTACTACCGGCGGACATTGAGCCAGTGTGAGTTCTTGTGCATTTGCGAGGCTGCCAAGGCCGATGCTTGCTGCGATGATTGCGAGAGTGGACTGCCAGGGTTTTCTGATCATGCATAAAATTTCCGGTGCCTTCTGTTCATGATCAAAGAGGAACAAATGGTGTCCGGCAATATGCGGGAATGATTAGCTGGCAATTGCAGGCAATGTGCTGATGCTCAGATCACTGCGCGTTGGCAGAGTCCTGCTTTTCGCTGAACTCTATTTCGATGGTCAGTGTCTTGTCGGCTCCATCGGTGTTGCCAAGCGAGGCATGACAATTGGCACCCATGGCGGTGGCACAGGATTCCACGATGGAAAGGCCCAGTCCTGAATGCTGTTTCCTGGCTGCCATGCTGTTGTGCTTCTTCCAGAATCTCTCGAATAAATGCGGTACGTCATCGACTTGCAGGTGAGGCGCCGGGTTGCTTACCGCGAGTCGTGCGGGGGTCGCTCTGATGGTCACCGTTGATCCTGGAGGTGAATGGTCGATCGCGTTTCCTATCAGGTTGGTCAGAATAGTGGACCAGAGGGTGGCATCTGTGCGGAAGGCGCCCGGCTGTACCTGCGTATTCACGGTGATTTTGCGTGCGTCCGCGTTCTCCCGATAGCGTTCCACTGCTGTACGGATGGTCGCTTCGATATCCACCGGCTCTTGTACGGCTTGCGCGTTGGCATCGGCTTTGGCGAGAGTGCCGAGTTTCTCCACCAATTGTTCGAGTTCAGCCACGCTTTGCTGCATCTCCTTCAACCGCTCAGGAGTGGCTTCCTCCGACCAGGTGGCTGCCAGCTCTGCGGAGGCGCGCAGCTCTGCCAGCGGAGTGCGCAATTCATGGGCCGCGTGGCTGCTGAATCGTCGCTCGCGAGCCAGCGATTCATCCACACGTTTCAGCAGCTCATTGAGCTTTTCCACCACTGGCGACAACTCGTCCGGCAGAGCGTGGGGCAGGTGAATCGAGTCCTGTGTGCCGGGGCGGATGGCGCGGATGCGTTGAGCCAGCTGCTCCAGAGGGAGCAGGCCGTGGTGCAGTGACCCACGCAGGACTGCAATCGTGGCAAGAAAGAACGCCAATCCCGTCCCTGTCAGCACGAGCGCGAGCGTGCGCAGCGTATCGTACAGGCCCCGTGCCTCTGTGCCTGTGACCAGTCTCAGGTCGTGGTAGCTGCCACCATCCACCGAGCCGGCAGGGACGAAGCCCTGTACTCGTACACGCACGGCTCGACCGTCACGCAGCGTCCCAAAGAGATAGCCCGGTTGCGTGGAGGCCTCCAGGATCTCCTGTTTGATGAAATCCAGTGAACCGAGAGGCAGGGAGGAGGAGCGCAAGAGACGCGCACCATCTGCATGGTACATCGCAAAGAAGTCGCGCGGATTGCCCTGGCCGAATCCCGCGAAGGCCACGAGGTCATCATCCATTTCCAGCCGGTCACGGTCGACCTCCGTGGCCACGATGATGGCCTGGGCGCGAGCCGCGAGTGTGTCGTCTATCTGGGACAGCAGTACACTTCTCACGGTGTAGTACACCACGAAGCCTGCCAGCGGGAGGAGGCCCGCCGCCAGCAGGCACAGCATCCAGGTGAGTCTCCCGCGTATCGAGGTGGCCATGATGGTGGATGGAATGGATACGCGCTGCTGAGGGGAAATGTGAAGGCGCTCTTCAGGCATCCTTCTCCTGTTGCAACACATAACCCAGACCTCGCCGGGTGTGGATGAGCGGAGCCGTGCCGCGAGGGCTGAGTTTCCGGCGCAATCCGTATACGGCAGCGTCCACGGCATTGCTTACAGGACTGTCGATCTCATTGTAGAGATGCGCTTCAATCTGTTCACGGCTCAGGATTTGTCCCGGCCGGCGTGCAAGACATTCCAGCAGGGAGTATTCACGCGCGGTCAGTTCCACGGCTGAGCCGTCACGGCTTACGGTCTTGGCCGCGAAGTTGATTTCGAGTGGGCCAATGCGCACTTTGGAGTCGGCCTTGCCATGGCTGCGCCTTGCCAGCACCTCCAATCTTGCGGCAAGCTCCGCCAGGGCAAAAGGTTTGGTGAGGTAATCGTCAGCGCCCATGGCCAGACCACGCACACGCTCCTCCACGGCATGCAGCGCGGTGAGCAGCAGGACAGGTGTGTCCCGGCCGGCACTGCGCCAGCGACCGAGAAGCGTGAGACCGTCTTCACCAGGCAACATGCGGTCCAGCACAATGGCATCATAGGTGTGATCGCGCACGAGCTGGTCGCCTTCCTCCGCGCTCCCGGCTTCATCAACAGCATGGCCCAGGCGCGTGAGCGCCCGGGCCGCGGTGGTGCGGAGTCGTTCGGAGTCTTCGATGATGAGCAGTCTCACGATGAATGCCGCAGGTGGATCAGGGTCGAGGGTTTCCTCAGTCAGCACGCTGGCTGACGACGGTGCCATCTTCCGTGATTACGGCCTTGATGTCAGTGCCATTCTTCACATCGATGTCCACCACATAGGTGGTCTTGCCGCCGGAGACTTCCTTCTCTACGTCGTCGATGTGACCTCCCGTGGGCACCAGCTTTTCAGCGGCGGCCTTCACGGCGACAGGGGCCTGCGCGAGGGACACGTCTTCGCGGGATTTCACCACCGTACCATCGGCGGTGATGTGGAGCTTCAGGTCGCGCTTGCCGGCGAGGTCGAGGTCGGCCACATAAAGCTGGCGACCTTCCACATTGATGAGTTTGATCTCATCCAGCTTGCCACCTTGCTTGTGACTCTCAATGGCGGCCTGTACTGGCGCCGGGCAGGAGTTGAGCGGCACTTCATTCGAGTCTGCCTGGGCAGCGCCGAGGAATACCGTGCCCATGAGCGTGGCGAGCAGGAGTGCGATTTTGGAAGTGGGGGTGGGGTTTGTTTTCATTGTCGTTTTTGGGGTTTGTTTCTTTTTGGGGCCTTGGGGGTGGCCACGCGGTCATCATGCCATGCGAAGATGATGGGAAGATGATGAGCGGGAGATTTTCGCAGCCGGGGCGGATTTCTTCACCGGGTTCGCCGCCGGCTTTTTCTTTTGTCACGATCCCATCGGCAGGCACCAGAACCCTGTGGGGCATCCTATCGCCTTCTCCCCACGTCTCTTCTGCATCGCATCATGGTTGACAAACCACAGCCTCTTCCAGACACTCCAGCTAGCATGGAGGCGGTCGATCCGCCGACGTGGTTTGGGATGAAACTTCGCTTCGGCATCCGGGAAAAGTTTGCGCTGCTGGCGTTTGTGCTCGTGCTGGCGGTGGCCTTCGCGCTCCCCACCTTGCTCTTTGAGCGCACGCGGAAGGTGGTGGAGGACCATGAACTCATGGACTTGCAGGACGAGGCCGAATTGCGCTGCTGGGAAATCATCGACTGGGTGAACCAGGCCCGCCTGCAGATCGAGCACTGTGCCAAGGATCCCCGTGAGCTGGCCACCCTGAAGACCTGCCTGGCCGAGTTTCCCGCCAGGGGGGCTTCCGCCGAACGCGGGGAGCAGGAGTGGTGGCGCTATGTACTGGCTTTGGAGGTCCGTCCCAATGGAGAGGCGACCCAGACCTTTCACCGCACCCCGGGACTTGCCGCACCGGAGCCCAATCGCGCGCTTCTTGCGGCCGCGCGCTACGCGAATGGCCCGCATATTGGCCCCATTCTCTCTCTGGTCACGCCCGCCGGGTATGACTCGGTGAAGGGCGCTGCCAACTCCGGGAGCTCACCGGATCGCTGGCAGCGGATTCCTGCCGTCTGGATTGCGTGCCGCATCCCCTCCGTGCCGGAAACGGTGATCACCATGCTGGTATCATTGGACCGCGGACGCTCGGCCCGGCACCTGACCTTTGTGATGAGTGGGGAAGGGGATTTTCTACAGCATCCCTTCGCGCGTCCGGATGGGAAGGAGGAGCAGATTTTCTCCGACTTCGATCTCTATGCAGAGTCCGACGCCATTACCCGGGGTGAGAAATGGGGGAGAGGGCCGGTGGAAGCGGAGGCACAGGTGCAGCGCAGTGACAGGCCCCGGTTCCAGACCCTGCAGAGCCCACTCTATTTTTTGGAGGGCCGACTGGCTCCCGCCCTGCATGAGAAGCTCATCGCCGCACACGATGCAAACCGCGTTGAGTTGCTCGATTGGACGGAGCGCCTTCGGTCGAACATGGAATCGGGTGGCGTGCCTTTTGGCGGCGCCTCCCGTAGCAGCCCGGGGATACGTCTGCTCTCGCGCAGCAAGGATGTGCTCGAGCACGCACGCCGTGAGGCAGAGGCGGAGTATCGCTATCGCTTTGGCGATTTGAGAAGCAATCCCGTGAAATGGGAGGCTGTGGTACGCCTGGAGCATGGAGACGTCCAGCTCACGCGCTTCTACCTCCGCCATCCCCAGCATGACGGCGCCACTCCGGGCGGGCGCGATTTCCCATATTACTTTGCATATTCAGCCTTCCGGGAGGAGCTCGCCTCCAGCATTGCGCATGAGTTGCAGACGCTGCGTCGTGCCGGGGTGTGGCTCGCGGCGGGTGCTGGCGTGCTGGCATTCCTCATCGTGCTGTACTTCATCGGCCCGCTCACTCGCATCACGCATTCGGCGCAGACCGTCACGCGTTCGGGCTCGGAAGCCCTGCAGTTGCAGAATCAAATCGAGGCCGTGCGCAAGTCCCTGCCGGTGCGGAAGCATGACGAGGTGGGGGACATCGCACGCAGCCTGGAGACTCTCCTGCGTCAGGTGCTCAATGGGCACGAGCAGCTCCGCCAGCTCAATGCAGACTTGGACACACGTGTGCAGGAGCAGACAGCGGAGCTTCGCGAAGCCAATGAGCAGCTTCGTGGACTCGCCTCCGCGAAGGATGCCTTCCTGGCAAGCGTGAGTCACGAGCTGCGCCAGCCGCTGAATTCCATTTTTGGCTTCCTCCAGTTCCTGGAGCTTTCGGAGCCCACGGACGAGCAAAAGCATGATCTCGCCAAACTCCGCTCCGCCGCCACGTATCTGCGGCGTCTCATCGATGACATCCTCGACTACCAGAAGATCATCATGGGTGGTGTGGAACTCGATCCGGAGGAGATCGATGCCGCGGCCTTCCTCACTTCTCTGCAGGAGTCGATGGTGCCGCAGGCGACCGAGAAGAAGAACAAGCTGGAACTACGCGGTGCGGAGAGACTGGGCACCATCTTCAACGATCGCGCCCGCCTGCAGCAGGTGCTGACAAACCTTGTCTCGAATGCGTGCAAGTTCACGCAAAACGGCACCGTCACCCTGAGCGCCAGTCGCGATACAGATGCCACTGGCAAAGACTGGATCACCCTTGATGTTGCAGACTCCGGTCGCGGCATGAAGCCCGAGGAGATGCAGGGACTCTTCGTGAGGTTCAAGAAGCTCTCCGCCCGCGAAGGGAACAAGACGGGTACGGGGTTGGGCCTCGTGATCTCGAAGGGGCTTTGTGAGCTCATGGGGGGCACCATCTCCTGTCAGAGTGAGTTCGGCCAGGGGTCGACTTTCACCGTGCGTGTGCCGGCTGCCGTGCCGGAGCGCGCTGGCGGTACGCCCAGGCGTACGCTGGAGCGCCCGACTTCGTCTGCAGCTCCCGCTCCACAGGCGGTTTCTGTATCACCCCAGCAGACGGTGCTCGTGATCGATGACGATGCCTCGGTGCGCGAACTCATGACGCGCTATCTCGGTGGCAAAGGATTCCGAGTCATCACGGCAGAGGACGCGGAGAAAGGAATGGTCCTCGCGCGTGAACAGCATCCCACGGTGATCACTTTGGATGTAGTGCTGCCTGGCGCGCAGACTGGCTGGGATGTCCTCTCCCAACTCAAGGATGATCCGCTTACGGCCTCCATCCCCGTCATCATTGTCACCTTCCTGGAGGAATCACGCCACGGTTTCGCCCTCGGAGCCGCAGACTACGTGGTGAAGCCCATCGCGTGGGAGGATTTGCTTGGCTCCTTGCAAAAGGTCATCCGTGGCAGCGCCTCGACGCAACCGGTACTGGTGGTGGATGACGACCCGGATGTGCGTGAACTCTTCCGCCGCACGCTCGCCATGGATGGCATCTCCATCATCGAGGCCGCGAACGGTGCGGAGGCGCTCACCCAGCTCCGCCAGCAGAAGCCCTCACTCATCCTGCTGGACCTCATGATGCCCGTCATGGATGGCTTCGAGTTCATCGCCGAGTTCAACCTGCATCCCCAATGGCGCGACATCCCGGTGATCGTCATCACCGCGAAGCACGTCACACGTGAAGATCGCGAGCGCCTCGCCAGCTCCGTCCGCACCGTGTTGGAAAAGAGCGGCTTCACCCAGGAGGATTTGCTCAGCAAGGTCCTCCATCTGGTGCATCTGGCAGCTTCGGAGGAGGGGAAGCGGGTGTGAGGGAGAGAAACAGTATTCAGTAGGTCAGTGTTCAGTAAGCAGTAGTCAGTAGTGAGTAGTGAATAGAACCCCCTTCGCTCAAATACACATTTCCGATACCCCCGGTTGACTCCTTGACCAATGACCACTGGCCCCCCCCGCACTCCTTCTTCTGACTACTTACTAGCTACTACTTACTGACTACTGTTTACTGAACACTGATTACTTTTCCCCATGCCCAACATCCTCCTAGCAGACGACGACGATGACATGGTGGAGATCTGCTCCCGCCTTCTCCCGCGACGTGGTCATACCGTGAAGGTCGCGCAGAATGCGGCGGATGCCGTGGCGTCTGCTGAGGCACTGAAGCCGGATTTGATCCTCATGGACATGCGCATGCCCGTGAGCGCCACGGGAGATGTGAGTGACCGCGCCGGGCTGGATGCCGTGCTCGCGATCAAGGCCAAGCCGGAGCTTGCAGCCATTCCCATCATCGCGCTCACGGGACACATGATGACCATGTTCCGCGCGGCGATTCTCGATGCGGGCTGTGTCGACATGCTGGCGAAGCCGATTGAGAATTTCGCGCATCTGACTGAGGCCATCGAACTCGCACTCAAGAAATCCAATTCCCAGTGAAGTGAGCACCAGTGCGCCAACTCAGATCCAGGTCCTGCGGGATGCGATGGAAGAGCATGCGGACGCCATGTCCAGCGCGGCTCAGATCCTTCTGCATGCCATCCCGGAAGGGCAGGAGCTGCCCGTCTGGCATCGGGATGTGGAGCGCATCCGTCAGGCGGCTCTGGGCATCTATCGACTCGTACGCGAGCGTCTTGCCACGGAGCATTTCATGCAGCCGCACCTGGTGTCGGGCGAGGATTTGCAGGGGCTGCGTCACGAGTTGCGTGGCTTCCTCCAGAACATTCTCGGCCGCTGCCAGCTTGTGCTGGAGGAAGAGGAGCAGCCGGAGACCGTGCAGTGCGAACTCACCTCCATCATGGAGCATGCGCATGCATGCGTGACTGTGCTGGATCGCAACCGCGACTATATCGCGCCTGAGCGGGGCATCGACCTGGCCATCAGTCCGCCCACAGCGAAGCTCACACTTCCTTTCGATGACGAGGAGGAGGCGCGTGCGCCTATTTCGGGTGCGACGATCCTGGTCGCAGATGATAGTGCGGGCAGCCGCGAGGTGCTGGGGCGCTTTCTCACTTCACAGGGGCATGAGGTCGTCTTTGCCACCACGGGCAGGGAGGCGCTCGATCGCGTGGATGAGATGGATTTCGACCTCATCCTGCTGGACCTCGTGATGCCCGAGATGAATGGCTTTGAGGTGCTGCGGGCTCTGCGTCTCCGCAGGAAGCTGCGCTACACCTTTGTCATCATCATCTCGGGACTTGATGCGAATGCCAATGCCATCCGGGGCATCGAGATGGGTGCGGTGGATTTTCTCGCGCGCCCCATCGACCTCCGGCTGCTGCGCGCGCGTGTGAATGCCTGCCTGGAGCGCCAGCGCCTTCGTGAGCGTGAATTGGCGCAGTACTTCACCCCAGAGCTTGCGCGCCACCTGCATCGTCACCCCGAGCAGCTTGCGGCAGGGCGGCGGGTGGAGGTAAGTGTATTATTTTGTGATATCTCCGGATTCAGCCGGGTGAGCGAGCGGCACGGCCCGGAGCGGACCATTCGCTGGCTGAGTGATGTGCTGGGCACGATGTCCGCCTGCATCATGGAGGAGGAAGGAGTGCTGGTGGACTTCACGGGCGATCAGGTCATGGCTCTCTGGGGCGCACCGCATCACCAGCCGGATCACGCCGATCGCGCGTGTCGTACGGCCCTGGCTATGCAGGCCAGCCTTCCAGAGCTGAACGAGAAGTGGCAGCAGGAAATCGGTCATCCAACAGAGATCTCCGTGGGCATCAATACCGGTGATGCCTACGTGGGAAATATCGGCACACCGCAGAAGTTCAAATACGGCGCGCTGGGGAATACCGTGAACCTCGCCAGCCGCATCCAGGGCGCTTGCAAGTACGCCCGTGCCCGCATGCTGGCCACGAGCAACACGATCGAACGCCTGACTGTGCCCATCTTTTCCCGGCGGCTCGCGCGGATTCGCGTGAACAACATCAATGCGCCGGTGTACATTCATGAGCTGGAAGGCGCGGACCAAACCGATCCCTGGCACCGGTTGCGGACCGAGTATGAGACCGCCTTGCAGCTTTTCGAGACAGCTGAGTTTCGCAAAGCCTCCAGCCTCCTCGGCCAGCTCCTCGATGACTATCCGGATGACGGTCCCTCACTTCTGCTCATGTCCCGGGTGGTGGATGAGCTGCTGAAGAAGAACTCGGAAGGCTTTGACCCCGTGTGGGAATTGCCGGGGAAGTGAGTCAGGACAGCGGTGCCTTTTGCTTCGCCAGTTCCCGTGCGTAGTCCCACGCGGAGAATTTCGCGACACCGTCAGGCGTGGGTGAGATCCACGGATCCTCTCCGAATGTGAAATAGAGATCCAGCCACTCCGTGGCAGTTTTCCCATTCTCAAGACTTTGGTGGAGATCCTGTTCCAGCATGCTCTTGGCAATGCTCAGCGCTTCCTCATAGGTTGGATACACTCCCTTGGTGTAACGCTCTTCTTCATCCCGGTAGTGCGAGTTCTCGTCCACGTAAACGGTGAAGCCAGTGTGGCCGACAGGAGCGGGAGAACTCGGTTCCATAGCGAGGGATGAGGATATTGCTCAAAGCTGAGATTGCGCCAGTGTCGGTGTGTGGATCACATGCATGGGATCCACGTTGCGCCAGGCGGAGCGAGATGACTGCGCTGACTGCCCCCTGCAATCAATCCTGAGACGCACACCAGAAAACCAATTCACCCCAGATACGCAGCCTGCCGCGTGATCTGGGGTGAATTGGTCCAAAGTTTCGCCAGTATCTGAGACGTTCTCTACGCGTAGGACAACTCGTCCGCGTCTTCTTCGATCAAAGACACGACGTCGTCGGGACGGTAATGGAACACTACCTCATTTTCCTCGCTGCGGACGGCACAAAGCTGGGTTCCGCAACGCTCGATTCGACCAACAAACACCATCGGGGACTTTCCCCGCACCTGAATCGTGAGTTTCTTCCAGAACATACAATCAATGTTGAAGATTGAGAGGGTATAGTAGCGCTAATTGGCTCAGTTTATTCTAAATCTTTATTCATTGTATAATTCATCTTGCCAAACCACCACATATCTGTCGAGACAAAAATTAAGGCATTATCTTATTTTCTTTCGCATGATATCTCAGTCACCTCGTGCAATGTCTGATTGATCTTGCTTCCTCCCCGCAGGAGCATCTCCGCTCCATGCGTCGTCTCGCCCTCTACTCCTTTGTCATCACCCTCGTCTGGCTCACCTTCATCGTAGCCATCAGTTTTGTGGAGGCTCCGGCGAAGTTTCAGGCACTCAAGATCGAGAACTTCGATGTGGTTACTCCGGCCTTGCAGCATGCACTGGCCATTGGCCACCGGGTGTTTCACCTGCTCAACCGCATCGAGTGGGTGTGCTGTGCCTTTTCATGGTTCCTGGTGCTGCGTATCCGGGTGGTGCGTACGCGAGGCAGTGTGATCCTCCTCGGTGTGGCAACCGGGATCCTCGCATTCCAGACCTTTGCTCTTTATCCTACGCTGGATGCCCGCGTCATGGAGGTGATGGCTGGCCGAATACCACCGCAGACCTGGCATCACATCGGCTTCGTCGTAGGCGAGATGGTGAAGGTCCTCACGCTCGGCGTCCTCACTGCTGCCCAGTTGCAGGCATTTGCCCGAGCGGTTTTGTCCGAGTAAGCCAGCGCTGATGATGCGGGAAGCACAGGTAGTTTGGCGATGGGCATGAACATGGAAGCAGGTCGTCTTCCGCTGTGGATCGACGGAGCGTCCAAGTTTTGGCACGGGATTGTCATTTCAAACCGGTGGTTTGCGGGGTAAGCGCTGGTTTACGCCTTGGTTCGCTGCATTTTCCCTTCGTAGGAGGGCGTTGCAACGAAGAGGTAAACCTTTATGTATGCATTCGTGCGTGACGAATGTGGAAGAAAAGAGCGAAAAAGAGGAGCGCCTTTTTCCCAACTGCTGCCTCGTAACGAACCGCTGCTCTCACTGCATCCAGCTCCATGGAAACACTGTTCATCGCACCGGAGGAATGTGGTCAGCTCTCCGAGATGCACAACGGTGATGGGTTTGACATCCGCTATGACCAAATGGAAGCGGGGGACTTTCAGGGAGAGTGCCTCTATCGAGGCAGCATGCAGATGGTCTTTTGCCGGGAGCAGTACAGCCGCGGACTGTGCATTCACGGCACCGTGCCTTATGGAATGGTGACTGCGGTCATGTCGACCAAACGGAAAGGGTCCTCATGGCTCAATGGCGACGAACTCTCCCAGGACTGCCTCGGGGTGTTAACCCCCGGAGACGAGGGCGCGTACCGGGTGCCGGGGGGGTATGGCTTTACAAATTTCATCATCTCACAGGAACGACTGGAGCGTGCCGTGCGTGCGCTGTTCCAATTGCCGCTTTCGGAAATCTTGAAACACACCGCAACCTTGCGTTTGTCCGGTGCGGCGATGACTTTGTTGCGGGAATCGACGGGGGAGATTTTCACGCCCACGAGTCCGGAAGCGATTCTGCGCGCTGAGGTTTGGGACCGCAAGTGTGAAGGGAGCGTGCTCCAGGCCCTGTGTGTGGCCCTCGCTGGCCACAAGGCGGAGGCAGAGCGCCGCACTGTGCGCAATCACTGGCGCATCGCGAGGCTTGTGCGCAATTACGTTGAGGAGAATCTCGGCGGGGAACTCGATATGGAAACCCTCTGCCGGGTTGCCGGGTTAAGCGCTCGCGCGTTGGAGCTGGCCTTTCAGGAAGTTTATGGAGTGAGTCCCTTGGTTTTCGTCAGGCAGCGGCGTCTCAGTGCTGCACGCCATGCACTGGTCGCTGCTCGTGGAGAATCGAGCGCTGTCAAAACTGTTGCCGTGCAGGTTGGATTCACTCATCTGACGAGGTTCACCGACGCTTATCAGAATATGTTCGGGGAAACTCCTGCCGCCACGGTGAAAAGAAGGTAAAGAAGAGGGCCGGCATCGTCAGGACAAAAAAAATCGCCCCGTGGTCTACCAACTCCACGGGGCGGGGTGTGCTTTGAGTGAACTCAAGTACTCACACTGAGTTTCCAGCGTCTTTCACAGCGCTGGGAAAAAGGCATCCCTTCAAGCGGATAGCGCGGCATACTTCGCCGCGTCCTCCGCGTTCATGTCCAAAAGGTCGATCATGGCTTCGATGGCGCGCAGGTGGTGCGCGAGCATGGGGTAGGATCCGTATTTCTCAAATTCCTGGGCCATGATGTAGCTCATGCACAGGGTTGCGGGGGGCGGCCCATCCACTTCTCCTTGGGCGCGTTTCCAACACCAGATAAGCTGGCGCTCGATGGCTTGGGCAGGTTCGAATCCCGCCTCGGCAAAACGCTGGATGGTTCGCTGGGCGGTTTCGATGGAGGCAATGAGATACTCATTCATAGCGGTGGCTCTTTGCCGTTTGCAGGTAAGACCGACGATCGCTGTGACATCGAAGGGAAGCTCTCCGGAAACAATGCGTGCTGGATAAGAAATGGCGAGGGCTTGCATGGAAAAGTATAACGACGCTCCGGGGAAATTCCTTACAAAAGTGCTTACCAGCTATAATTTAAGTAAATATCAGTGTAAAGCTTAATTTTTGAGACTCGTGATTTAGATCGTTCACAGCGGCGAGGCAACCGAATTTGAGTGTTTCTTTAACGACGCAACATGGAGCAAATTAGAGGCCCGCAGTGCGATTTTTATTCCGATTTGCGGCGTGAGCGGACAGATTTGATGGTTCTGTGGAAAAATGACCCACGGGGTCATGCGTACCGCACCCACGGGGAGAGGAAAACGGTGCTTACTTCAGCATTTCCACAGGCAGCCCCGCCTTCTTCCAGGCGTTGTAACCGTCCTTAAGTACGAGCACATCCTTAAATCCAAGAGCCGCCAGCCGCTGCGCAGCATGCTGGGCGCGGCCTCCAAGAGCGCAATAGACCAGGCATGGTTTGGCCGGGTCGAGTTTCACCTGATCCTTCAGCACCGGGCTAAAGTCCTCCCGGAAAAAGTCGAGATGCTTCGAACTGGGAATGCGGCCCTGTTCCTTCACTTCGGCAGCCGTGCGGATGTCCAGGATGCTCACGGTCTGCGCCTGCACGAGCGGCGCGGCCTCTGCGACAGTGACCTCCCTGGCCACAGAGGGGAGCGTTACCACGGGCGGCAGCGATTTTTCCTCGGCACGCCCAGCAGTAGACGACAGCGCCCCCACAAGCAGCGCTGCTGCAGTCAGGCGTGCGAAAAGAGAGCGCGTCAATATCAGGGACAGCATACCGAAGTCTTGCCGTGCGTGGCGTGCAGGCAGATGGCGGAAAGATACACGTCTTCCATGGCTGCCACCTGCGTTTCACTGCCAAAATTCTCCCGTACGGACGCGGCTGCATTCTGGGAGAGGCGAGCCAGTTCCGAGGGCGTCTCCATGATCTTCAGGATGGCTTGGGCGAGTTCCTCCGGATTCTTTTCAGGAACAAGCAGGCCGTCTTCGCCGGAGTGCACCGCTTCAGGAATGCCGCCATGCATCGTTGCCACGACTGGCAGGCCAGTGGCCATTGCCTCAAGCATGGAGTTGGGGATGCCTTCCTGATCCTCCTCCTTGGTTTTTTGACTGGGATGGAGAAACATCTGGGCGATGCGGTACTGCTCCAGCAGCTGTTGTTGATCCAGCCAGCCAAGCATTTCCACATTGTCCTCAAGACCGAGCTTGTGCACCGTTTCCTCGATCTTCGGCTTCAGCGGTCCTTCGCCGCAGAGCACATAGCGCACCAGCGGATGCTTCTGCTTCACGATGGCGAGTGCTTTCAGCGTGGTGAGAATGCCCTTCTTTTGAATCAATCGGCAGGCCTGCACGAGCCGCCATTGACCGTCCTTGGGGGGCTGGCGCACTTCCGCCTGCAAATGCTCCAGCGGGATGGGTGTGTGATTCATGCGCAGCTTGTCCGCGGGACACCCGAGTTCTTCCAGGCGATCCAGCAGGGACTGGCTGCGCGCCATCACGAGGTTGGCCTTCTTAAACACTGTCTTCAGCTTTGCCACGTACTCGGGCTGATCGAGGAACTTGGACACATCCACTCCGTGAAAGGAAACCACGAACGGGCCACCCCAAGCCTCCAGCATATCCAGGTAGTGCACCGCCTTGTGCCCGTAGTACACGTGCACGAGGTCCGGTTTGTCCGCTTTCAACAGCTCGACAAGATCATACGGATAGTACGGGCTCACCTCCTTGTTGATGGGGAAGGGCGGCGGCCAGCTTTTGATCACATGCTTGAACCAGAAGCGCAGCAGGAAATTCCCCTTCAATCTCGGCCGGGGCAGCTTCTTCAGCGTCACCACTGGCTCGAAGGGGAACATCTCCGCATTCTCGTGGCTCTGCGTGTACACGGTGGTGCGCACGCGCTTCAGCCCCGTCACCTGGCGGTAAATGCTCTGCATCTCCGGCTTCAAGAAGGTGCCGCAGAGAGAAATGACGTGGGGCAGGGGATCGGGCATCGACGGGGCGGCGAGTGAGAAAGAGCATCCACTGCATGCCATTTGATGCGGGCGCGGTCAATTAAGGAACACTTTCATCGCGCATGTCGCCCGACCGCGCCCAGCTCCCGCGCCTCATCATACGCAGCCTCCAGATTCGCGATCTGTTGAGTGGATTCGAAATTTCTGCGCACATCCGCCGCCGCCGCTTCGCCCATCGTGCGCCAGGTGGTCTCGGATTCGGTGAGCTTCCTCAGTGAATGATGCAATCCCTCACGATCACGCTCCGGCACGAGAAAGCCGGTCACGCCATCACGTACCGCTTCGGGAATGCCGCCGTGGAGGGTGGAGACTACCGGCAGCCCGGTTGCCATGGCTTCCAGCATGGAATTCGGCACGCCTTCCTGATTCTGGTCCGAGGTCATGCGGCTCGGGTGGACGAAGGCATGTGCGTCGTGATAGAGAGCGGAAAGTTCCGCACCCTTCAGGAAACCGGCAAGGCGCACGCGGTCGCCCAAGCCCAGGCTTGCGGCGAGAGCCTCGGTGGACTCGCGGAGAGGACCTTCGCCTGCGATGGTGAAGCGCGCCTTGGGGTACCTCGTGCTGAATTGTGCAAAGGCATGCAGCGCATCGTCGAGACCTTTCTTCTCGATGAGGCGGCAGGCCTGCACGAGATGCCAGGCGCCATCCTGTGGGAAGGCGCGTTTCACTTCGGGATACAGGTCCAGTGGAATGCCGGTGCGGTTCATGCGCACCTTGCTCTCCGGACAGCCCAGCTCGTGCAGGCGATCCAGCAGCGACTGCGAGCGCGCCAGCACCAGCGTGCTGGATTGCAGGAGCTCACGCAGCTTCACCTCATAGGAGGGATCATGCGCGCGCGTCTGCACATCCATGCCGTGAAAAGAGACGACCACCGGCTTCGGCCAGCGCTGGATAAAGGGAAGCAGGTGCACACCCGTGTGGCCAAAATACACATGCATCAGGTCCGCGTCCCGACGCCCCAGCAGATTTGCCAGCACACCATATTCTCCGCGATACACAATCGGAGGTTCGCGGCGGATGTATTTCAGCCAGAAGCGGCGGAGAAAATTGCTGCGCACCCCGGGTGCCAGCTCCACGCCGTTCTGGGGCATGGGGTAGAGATCCTCGCTTTGCCGTTCCTTGCAGATGACAAACGTTTCATACCTCTGCAACCCGGTGATCTGCCGGTAGATGTGGAGCATCTCCGGCTTCAGGAAGGTGGTGCAGTAGCTGGCGACAATCGGACGGGGCAAGGGAACTGGCGGGGTGAGTGGGGAAACGCAGGCTTCCGTGACATGGTCGCTGCTTCAGGTCAAGCAGGCTGTTTCTCCGGGAGAATTAATCGACGGAACACCATGCGGCATCCAGCTCCAGAGGGCTCTCCGATTCATCCATGATTGTTACCAATCTCAATTTGTAACCCCTCCTTTCCATGAAAATGAGCATTTCGGCATCACGGCCCCAGAGGCTGGCGTGGATGCTACTTGGAGGTGCTGCGTGCCTTCTCGCAGTCACACCTCCTGCCTCCGCAAGACCGCCGCAATCACCTGCAGAAAAGATTGAGGCTGCCGCCAACCGTGTGGGCAATTTCTTCTACAGAACCGCCCGCAAGCTGGAGGACCCCGTGCCGAATCCCGAAGTGCGCTCCGTACGCAAGCAGCGGATTTACACGGTCACCACCACTCCGCACTATGACTCTGAGATTCAGAACGAGAGTTCGCGCCCGCAGCCCCGCCGGGGCACGGAAAATCCCGCCTCGCGCGTCTGGGATCCTGTCACCCAGCAGTGGCTCCCGCCCAGCATGGTGCCACAGCGCCGCGCCTACTCCTCAGGAGGCTCAGTGTATTCGCCGGGTGGCGGAGTCACCGTGACCACGGTGCAACCTTCGATGCCTGCGGTGCGTCTGCAAGCACGACCCGGTGGCGCGCCTCCGGTGATCACAGACGCAGACGTGAATGCGATGCGCCAACCTACGGAGACGCGGTATCTGGACCCCTATGGCCCAGCCGCCTCAGAAGCCTACGGCACGTCCCAGCGTCGTGAGGAATTCCCTTCGGAAACCTCCGCCGCGTTGAACCAGCAGCCCAGCTCGCGAGCCGCAGCCAAGACAGCTGCCACGAAACCAGCTACACCGCAGGCGCCCGCCGAGTACGGCACGCGCGTGCCGGGCAAGCCGGGATTCGTCTATCCCCCTGGCGTCGAGCAGGAAGTGAAGAATATGCTGGACGTGCGAGGTCTCTCCGCCGGGCAGAAGGTTCGCGACCCACGCAACGGTCAGATTTTCCTTGTGCCGTAGCCGCCTCTCCGCAGGGGGAATATCGTGAAGTTTGCGCTGCTGTTTGACGCCCAGTCCGAATTCGGGATACTGGACGGCTCGCCTCATGTTTGTAGACCAGATCAAAGTCCATGCCCGCGCCGGTAAAGGCGGGGACGGCAGCGTACATTTCCATCGCGGTAAGTACCGGCCCAAGGGTGGCCCGGACGGCGGCGACGGCGGCCGGGGAGGGGATGTGATCCTGAAAGTGGACCCCAGCACGGACAGCCTGCGCAACTTTTTCTTCAATGCCAAGCTCCACGCCAAGGATGGCCAGGGAGGCATGGGTGAGCAGCGTACTGGGAAGTCCGGCGAGCACGGCATCTTCCGTGTGCCACCGGGACTGGTGATCAGCCGCATCATCGAAGGTTTCGATCCAGAGACGGGCGAGCCGACGGAAGAATTTGAGCCCGTGGCGGATCTCACCGAGGTGGGGCTGGAATACGTGCTCTGCAAGGGCGGCAGGGGAGGGAAGGGCAACCAGCACTTCAAGAGCCCCACCAACCAGACACCCATGGAGGCCACCGCCGGTGAAGACGGCGAGGAAGGACGTTTCCATTTCGAATTGCGCAGCATTGCTGATGCCGGTCTCGTGGGTTTCCCAAATGCCGGCAAGTCCACGCTGCTCACGAAGCTCTCCCATGCCAAGCCGAAGGTGGCGAACTATCCCTTCACCACGTTGCAACCGCACGTGGGCGTGGTGGAGTTCACCGACACTCGCCGTGCCACCGTGGCAGACATCCCGGGCCTCATCGAGGGTGCCCATGCGAACGTGGGTCTCGGACACGATTTCCTGCGCCACATCATGCGCTGTCGTGTGTTGCTTTTCGTAGTCGACACTGCCGGCAGCGAAGCGCGCGATCCCATCAATGACATCGAGACGCTGCGTACGGAGATAAAACTCTACAGTTCCGAACTGGCGAAGCGCCCGTGGTGCATCCTTGCGAATAAGATGGACCTGCCTGAGTCCGAAGAGAATCTGGCGAGGCTCAAGGAGCGCTTCAAGCGCATCAAAATCTTTCCCATCTCTGCAAATGAGGGGGATGGCATGGAGAAGCTCATGGGCTATCTCGACAAGACGATCGCGCAGGACATCGAGTAGGCCCTCCCGGGTGTTTCCACTGCCGAAGGGTCTGTCGTCGGGAGCCTATCCCGGTAGGTCCAAGATCGTGCCCAGATGCGATCCGCGAACATGCAGACTCAAAACCAGAATCTACAGTCGAAACCAGGAATGAATGCCCTGGAGGCGGGAGCCAGCTCTCGTATGACATCCGAGTCGGCGGTGGGCGCTCACTTTGATGAGGAAACGTCTCTGGAAGCACTGGCCTATGAGTACAGCCAGGCTGAAGGATCCGGCAAAGGGCCCACCAAAGCACACTGGGATCGGGCTCGTGAAGAACTTGCTCGCCGGTGGCTGCAGGGTGCCCCCTCTGAAGGCGTCTCCAAGTCAGCATCAAAACCCTCTGCAGACGACTTGCGCGTCGAAGAGGCCATGCACCTTGGTCGCTGAGGCCTGACCCCTGGCTGATCATGTAGCTTCCCCTGGCATCGCCAAGTAGCGGTGTCGGGGGAATTGCTTTAGGTGGGATGGCATGCCTTTCCATGGGGCGTGATGGCTTCGCAGAGTAGCACGATTCCGCTGCTCCTGATCCAACCTTCAAATTTCGCACGTAGGCCGCGATGAAGGGCATCATCCTTGCCAAAGGGGAGGATTTACCGGCATCATCTGATGCATGGCTCGCATCCCCAAGCCGGCCTTCTGGCGGACAATTGCTATGTGCTTATTCGGCGGATGCTGCGTCCTGACGCATGCACCCGTGGCCAGTGCGCAGTATTCCGTAGCGATGCAGCCGAAGCTGCGGCTGCACCAATCGGGAAAGATTCGCGTGTTCTACTACAAGCAGGGCCAGCATGCGGTGTATCCCCTGGATCTGAACCGCAATGATGTTCCCGATCAGGTGGAAGATTTGCTCACGCAGACTCTTGCCGCGCAGACGCTGTTTGTGGATGTATTGCGTTTCCCGGATCCATTCAGTACGGAGCGATTCCAGGAGGCATCTTATCTCGACATCCACATGCGGCACAAGGATGTGCTGAAACGCAAAGGGGTGGCCTATGATGAACTGCAGAGCTTCAAGCGACAGAAGGATCCTGAGGGCACGCAGAGCTTGTGCTTCAATGTGGCCACCTCAGTGAGGCCGTCGGTGGAGTTTACACCCACCCATGAGTTTTTCCACATTGTGCAGAATAGCGTGACCTATTTCAAGAATCCCTGGTACACCGAGGGCACGGCGCGCTGGTCAGAACGGGCGCTGGGGGTGGGGGGGCTTGGTCCGGTGAAGTTTGCAGGAGCCTGGCCGCCATCAGAGGAGAAGGAGGCGAAGCTCTTTTCCATGAAGTATGAGGCTTCCGAGCAGTTCTGGAATCCCCTGCTCGCCAGAATAGAGACGGAGGGCGGCGCTCTTCCTGATACACCGGCACTGAAGCGGCTGGCTGCCATGACCTATGTGGATGGCACACGGGTGCTGAAGGACAAACAGCTCAAGGGCTGGAAATTCATCCGCGATGTCCTCATGGCTCTGGGAGAAGTGGATGACGTAGCCTTCAAAGAACTTGGTTATGATCGTTGGTCGGAGGAGAACCAGCGCTCCCCCCAGAATGACGCCTACATTCTTCGTACGGTCCTTGCAGTGGCGCGGAGGTACGCGGTGTATCAAGGGAGGTAGTGGGTTGTGGTGTGGGAGCGCTGGTTCCGAGGACTGGAGATATTCCTGTTCCTGGCTGTCGGCTGTGGCGCGAATTGTGCACTTCGCCTGTCCGGCAACTCATCCTCACACGTAACTCCTGCCGATGCCTGAATCCTCAGCCAAGAAGCTTCTCATCCTCATCGGCAGTCCAAGACGCGAGGGAAACTCCGCGACGCTTGCGCGTGCGGTGCAAGAGGGCGCGGAAGCTGCCGGTGCACGCGTCGCGCTGCGTTTCATTGATGATCACATCACGAGTTTCTTGCGTGATTGCCGCACTTGCCGCCGCGCCGATGGTGAGTGCAGTATTCAGGATGGGTTCCGCAGCCTCTTCTTTGAGGACTTCCTGCCGGCGGCTGGCGTGGTGTTTTGCTCACCTATCTACTGGTACGGTCTATCCGCGCAGACGAAGGCGTTCTTTGACCGCACGTTCTGCTACTACGCGGCATCCTATCCCGACTCGGCTCGTGTCATCGAGGGCATGACGCGGAAGCGTATCGGCCTGGTACTGGCTTCGGAGGAGACTTATCCCGGTGCGTCGCTCGGCATCATCCACCAGATTCAGGAGTATGCGCGCTACACGCACTCGGAGTTTGTGGGCTTGGCTCGCGGCATTGGGAACAGCCGGGGAGAAGTGACGCGGGATCCTGCCGCATCGCTCGCGAATGCGGAAGCTCTGGGGCGTGAGATCTTTGAGAGGAAGTTTTCGGACTACCGGATCGATACTCCGCGTAGTGGACGAGTGTGGTCGGAGTGAACCAGCAACACGTGGTTCTGCATTTGTGTTGAATACCGGACCCGGAGTTTTCGTTTCATGGTTGATCCATCTCTGCCATGAACTCCCGTTTCCTGACCTCCTTCCTCCGTCTGGCGTCGCTCATCGCTTTTGCCGGAGCTCTCACATCCTGCGCGATGGCGGACAGGAAACCGTCTCGGGTCACCGACAAGGCGGAAATCGCGCTGCATCAGGAGGAGCGACTGCGGTGGGAAAAGAGAGCCCGACAGGTGCGGCCGGGCATGACGCGGGCGGAGGTGGAGCGTTACCTCCCGAAGCACTCCTTCCGAAACACTTCATGGACTGGTACTACTTTTGAGAGTGACTATTGGACGGATGGCACGCGCGACTGGTACTACCTGAGTGCTCATTTCATTTGTGAGGCCTGCTACGCCTACACGGGCCTGACCAGGGACTTTGAGGAGGAAAGCAGGCTGGAAGCCAGGCAGAAGCTGAGGTCTCCGCCACGCATCGTCCAGGTGCGGATGCCGATGCCTGCGTCACGATGGTGACTCGCCATCCCGCCATGGCGCTGCGCTTGTGGGAGGCCCGGCAGCCGACGGAAATTCTGTAAACTCCCTGCTGCTCAATTCACAAGACATTCCCATGGCGGGCGTATACTCTGGTGAGGAAATTCCCCTGAAAACCGCCCAGCCCTATCGTGATTTCGCATGACCCCGGTCGCTGAACCTCCCACGAGCGCGGCAGCCCCGTCCGCTGGCAGTGCCAGCGCAAGTGTCCATGCTGCCATGGCTCATGCCTTTGCGTCCTCGGCGCAGGTGGTGGAGCGTCGTTTGATTGTGCGCAAGGGACTGCTGCTGGTGCTGGCCACCTGGCGCTACGCCGCCGCGGCCCTCGCATTACTCATCGTTCTGCGGCTTTTGGGTTGGAATTGGATCACGGGATGGTTCGCGTTCAGCGCGGTGCTGGCGTGGGGTGCTGGCTGCCTGGCTTGGGCTGCCTGGAAACGCCCCGGACCGTACAGCGCACTGGCGTTCTGGGACAAGGCGAGTTCCCGAGGCGATGCTTTTGCCAATGCGTGGTGGTTTGAGCAGCAGCCTGTGGAGAAACGCACTGCCGGCCAGCAGATGCACCTCGCGCGTTACACGCCGAAGCTCGCCCCGGCCATGCACAATCTCGCAGCGGACCTCCCGCTGCCGCTGAAGGATGTGCGCTGGATGGCTTTGTTCCCAGTGGTGGCGCTGGGAATGCTTTTCCTGCCGGAGATGGGAGTCATCCATCTGCCGGACACGCCGCTCACCGCCACGGGGCAGGAACTCGCGGTGCAGGAGGGCAAGAAACTCGCGGATACGAAGCTCGATCAGGACAAGTTGAAATCGCTGAGCGAGGAGGAGAAGAAGGAAGTCGAGAAGCTGCAGAAGGACGTGCAGGACACCGCAAAGGCCCTGCAGGACAGCGAGGGCAAGACCGCAAGAGACGTGCTCTCCGATCTGGAGAAGCGTGCGCGTGATGCGGAACGGCTGGCCGCGAAGCTCGGGGCAGGGGATGCCGCTTGGGCCTCCGAGCAGATGGTCGCGGAGATGCGCAAGCATGCGGACACGGCGGAGCTCGGCGATGCGGTGGCGGAGAAGTCCGCTGAGCGTACCGCGAAGCAGGCGGATGATGTGGCAGAAAAGCTGGGGAATCCGACGCTCACGAATGAAACGCGTGACCGCTTCACGGAAACGTTGCGGGACATCGGCAAGCAGGGCCAGCCCGAGGACAAGGAGCGTACCGTGGGCCAGCATGTGCTCACGGCGGATCGTCAGATGACCCAGACGCTGCCCAAGGAGGCCAGCCGTGAATTCAAGGATCTGGCGGACAAGATGCGCACGCTCGCCGCGAGGGAGAAAGCGCGCGACCAACTGGAGAAACTGGCCCAGCAACTCCGGCAATCCGGCAGCGACATCGCAGGACAGGGCGCGCAGGGCATGCAGCAACTCGCAGGGCAGCAGGGCCAGCAAGGGCAACAGGGACCCCAAAGCCAGCAGGGCCAAGGCCAGATGCAGAACATGCAGAACGCGCCGCAGATGTCTCCGATGCAGATGCCCGGCCTCTCCAACGCGCCGCAGATGCAGCAAGGACAACAGGGAATGGGCGGCCAGAACCTTCCCGTCCTTACGCCCGTGCCTGGCACTGGTCAGCAGAATCAGCAGCCCATGGCCATAGGCAAGCCGGGTCAGGGACAAGGCCAGCCGCCCAAGCCCGGTCAGCCCATGCTCATCGCGCCTATCCCCGGTACCAATCCCGGTCAACAGCCGAGCGCTGTGATGCTGGGCATGACGCCCGGCATGAACCAAGGTGGTCAGCAGGCCGGGAATGGCACCACGCAGATGGGCAACACTCCCACCCCCGGTAACAAAGCAGGTCAGCAAGTCACGGTGAATGCCCAGAGCAATGCGGATGGCGCCTCCTCCGTACGTGCCGTGGAAGGGCAAGCCCGCAACGAGCAGGCTTCACGTGGTGCTCAAGCCACCGCGTTGGATGCCATCGCTGCCGAGGAGAACGCGCTGGATGAGTCCGCGCTGCCGCCTGCGCGGAGAGAGCAGGTGAGAAGGTATTTTACCGAGCTGCGGAAGCGGTTTGAGAAGGAATAGGGAACGGACAAACGGGGTAGGCTATGGCAGAATGGAAGTTCCACAAGAAGCGGGCATTTGGCCTGCTGGTCGCCTTGAGCACCGTGGTAGTCGGTGTCATTGGTTATTTGTACTTCAAGAAGCCTGTGGACGTCGTGGCGCTGGACAAGGCCATTGCCAAAGCAGATCGTCTGGTGATTCTCGGTGATCCATTCCAAGGAAGACAGATGTTGTATGAATCAACCGACCGTGAGGAAATCGAACTCTTGGGGCGGGCCTTGAAAGTAGAGCAACCCGAGATGTCGTTTGCTTGTGCGTGTGCTGGTACCGAGAGTATGAATTTCTACCGTGCGGAGAAACTCCTGGCTCGTGTTTCCAATCATCATGGCGTCTTCATCCGATGCACTCTCTGGAGCAGTGATGCCGCCCTGACGAATCCAGAACTGATGGTTCGATGGTTTGAAGAGCGAGGGATGTTTGGACCGCGCCGAGAAGTGAATGAAAATGCCAGGAGTGACGAAGAGCGTTCCAAAAACTGGGTTCGCTGGCTAGCAGCCGTTCCCAAAGGGCTTGAAAACATCTGGGACCGTGATCAGGATATTGTCGGCCGTGCAAAGACGCTAGCTCCCTTGCAAGCGGCATTGGAACAAACATTTCCAAGTGCCCAGGAACGGGTGCTGGCTCTCTGCGCATGGTATGGCTCGGGGGCCGGACCGTGGTCAGGCTATCCTGGGTATGAAACTATCGGCGAGGAACTCCTGCTAACTTACAGCACCGGCGAATTGGTGGAAGCCATGCAATCGGCGGGGATGGCTACGCCTGCTCACTGGGAGGGAGCGGCACGGCTCTTGGGTGGCTGGACTTTTTCGAAAGAACGGCCTGGGGATCTTGCGCTGGTACCGGCAAACTTGAAGAAAGCGATGTGGGACCACGTGAAAGACACAAAAGATCAGGACAAACTGGGACGTGCTCAGTTAGCCTTTCTTCCGAAGGACGCCTCCAAGAAATGAGATGGCAGATTGATTCCGCGAATTCAAACGACTGATTTTCACCTCGCTTCCCCATGCCTGACGACTCTTCCCTTCCCGACTATCCGCCCGCACCTCTTGATCAGGACGCACTTGCGGCGGACGCAAAGAGTGCGAAAAAGCGACCCATGAAGAAAGCGAACAAAAAGGGTGGGGCGGCCGCGGTGGAACCAACAACAGCCAGCACTGCTGCTGTGGCGGAGAGTGCTCCGCAGGCCCCGGTTGCTGCCCCTGAGGCGGAGTATCATTCCCCCATGCCCGAAGTTCCTGTGGAGACGCATCCTCCGCAGCCGGTGCATGTGGATGTGCGCACGCTGCCCATGAAGCCGCTGGAAGATGAGTTGGAAGAATTCCGTGCCCTGTTCGGCAAGTTGAAGGCTGAGATGCAGAAGGCCATCGTGGGCTACGATGATCTGCTTACGGAAACCCTCATTGCCATTTTCGCCGGCGGTCACGTACTGCTGGAAGGCGTCCCGGGCCTGGGCAAAACGTTCCTCGTGCGGGTGCTTTCGCAAGTCGTAGGACTGGAGCCTGGACGTGTGCAGTGCACCCCGGACCTCATGCCGGCGGACATCCTCGGCACGCACATCGTGAATGAAGATGCGCATGGCCGCCGTGTGTTGCACTTCGAGCGCGGTCCGGTGTTCAAGAACCTTCTGCTCGTGGACGAAATCAACCGCGCGACACCGAAGACGCAGGCAGCCCTGCTGGAAGTGATGCAGGAGCGGGCTGTCACCGCCGGTGGCGAGCGTCATCGTCTGCCCGAACCTTTCTTCGTACTGGCTACGCAGAACCCGATGGAAATGGAGGGCACCTATCCGCTGCCCGAAGCGCAGCTCGATCGCTTCATGTTCAAGATCAAAGTGCCCTTCCCGAACCTGGAATCGCTCGTGGAGATCTCCCGCCGCACCACCGGCTTTGACGAACCGCATCTCAATACCGTGCTAAGCGGCGTGGAACTCATGCGCCTGCAGTACCTGCTCACGCAGATTCCTGTGGCAGATCCCATTGCTTCGTATGCCTCGCAACTCGTGCTTGGCACCCATCCGGACCAAGCCGGTGCACTGCCTGCCGTGGGCCGTTATGTTTCCTACGGCGCCAGCCCGCGTGGCCTCCAGGCCCTCATCCGCGGCGCCCGTGTCTGGTGTGCTGTGCGCGGTGGCACCGCCGTGGGCACGGAGGACGTGCAGCGCATCGCCCATGCCGCCCTGCGTCATCGCGTGATCCTCAACTTCGAAGGTGAAGCGCAGCAGGTGAAGGTGGATGGCCTGGTGGATGACTTGCTGAAGCAGGTGGGAACGCCGGCGGCGATGGCGGCGTAAGCCGGTGCGACAGTGAGCGTTGAATGCCTAACCTGACAGAACCCATGGCAAATTCCGCGCCTCTCTCGGACTCGATCGTATTTGCACTCGCGAAGGTAGTAGATGATGCGCAATCCGAAACTCGATATCCAAGCCACAACGAAATCGAGTTCATGGTCAATCAATGTGGATTGTCACAAGGTGATCCAAAGGCTCAAGGTCAGGTTGTTGGAAAGGCCAAGAGAGTGCGGGCTATCCTTAGC
The DNA here is from genome assembly GCF_003315205.1 of Roseimicrobium gellanilyticum. Taxonomy (NCBI): domain Bacteria; kingdom Pseudomonadati; phylum Verrucomicrobiota; class Verrucomicrobiia; order Verrucomicrobiales; family Verrucomicrobiaceae; genus Roseimicrobium; species Roseimicrobium gellanilyticum. The sequence continues at coordinate 381,605 of NZ_QNRR01000002.1, forward strand.
TGGGCTCTCGAAAATGACCTCGCTAAAGGTGAGCGGTTCGTGGCGTTGCTTGTTTCGAATGTTCGATCCAACGGTGGCTTTCGAGAAGCTTCTTCCAATTTCGTAGGTGTCGAAGCTATTGTTAGTCTCAGGGCATGTTTCGCTGAGCAAGGTTTTAACTTGGCCACGGATGGCGTCTTGCAACCTTCAGCGCTGGATTCATTGGAGGGAGTGCCCCTGACCAAGGCTCTGCGAGCATATGTGGAAAGGGCTAGAAAAGGTGTGGAAGATGCCGCCCTTTTGACAGGCACTTCAAAGGACTTGTTGGAGGCCACTGCAGCCCACATCGTTACAGAGCGCTATGGAACATACCCTCAAACATCAAATTTTCCGACTTTACTGGGACAGGCGTTTGTTGTGGCAGGTCTAGCGACACCTCAGGACGCACCCACCCCCGGAGAGGGGCCTGAGAGACGGGTGCAGCGTGCTCTCTACGAAGTTGGCTGTGCGGTCAATAAGCTGCGCAACAAGCAGGGTACTGGGCATGGCAGACCTTGGTTGCCCACAGTAACGGGTCATGAAGCCAAGTGCGCAGTCGAGGTCATGGGCACTATTGCAGGTTACCTCTTGTCTACGTTGCCTCCCTCTCACGGGTGATCGCTGATTAGATGTTCAGGCATTTCTATGCGACGACATTCGCAGTACGAAAAGGCGCATTTCCAGGCCATCACATGCGTGGACATCGGACTTAATCAGAGCACAGGCGAATTCTACAATTGGGCCAGGTGGCTCTATCCGCTCGTTGAGCCGTTCCTTTCCAGCACTCGTCACAGACTGGTGGCCACAGTGAATGAGCGGTTTCCCGGGAGCCTCCTGGAAATTGGTGTGGGCACGGGAGGGCATCTCAGTGACTACCTTGCCACGCACGTGACCGGAGTGGATGTTTCACCGGGCATGATACAGATGGCATCACGGCAGAAGAGTTCCCTCGGCTGTGAGGTAGATATCAAGGTGATGGATGGAGAGTCTCTGCAGTTTGGCGATGCTGCTTTTGACCGTGTCGTCATGACGTATGTGCTTTCCGTCACAGCTCATCCGGAGCGCATGCTGGCGGAAGCGTGGAGGGTGCTGAAGCCGGGAGGATTCGCTTTCATCCTGAATCACGAGACAAGAGCGTCTCCTCATGGCTGGGTCTCGCGCGTGCGCCGATGGTTGCGACTGCGGTCGCAATTCCGCTTCGCAGACATCCCGGGCTGGCCTGCGTCTTCGGTAATTCACCGGGAGTCCTGCCTCCCCGGTGGATGGTTCACGTTTGTCATTCTGCAGAAATAGAAATGAATCTCGCCAGCGTCGCGCTTTCGTTGTTCTCATTGTTGTCCAGCCTGTGGCTGTATGTCGGCTACCGGAGTGAGGAGACGTGGATCAATCTGCTCGTAGCCAGCCTTCTTCCGGTCGGGGCGCTCCATCACGCTCGGGAAATTCTCCACACCATCATCTTCGTACCGGATGAGCTGGCTTGGCGGGTGCCGGGTGGATTGTGGGTGTTTGCTGCCACGCTGTTGGCTCGCGACCTTCGGGTCAGCTGGGGACGAACCACACTTCATCTCGCTCTGCTTCCAGTGGCGATGGCGGTGGGCATCGAGGTCTGCCAGGCGTTTCATTTCACAGATGGTGCTTATGATCCATGGGACATCTTCACGGTGCTCATGTCCGCAGCTCTCGCCATGAATCTGCCTGGCTTCGGATGGCCGCCCCAAGAACTCGCCGTGCGCTGGCACTGGCGGGGTTCGGTGTGTCTGGCGAACTTTGCCATCCTCATCCTGGCGGATGTGCATCGATGAGTGTGGAGATTCGCCGGGAGAGGGTGTGCTTGAAGTCGGGTGGCCCAGACTCGGGCCGGCTGCGCATGGCGCATTTGAGCGACTTCCACGTCTGGTGGAGCAGCAGGAGATTGGATGAAGTCGCAGCCATCCTCGATGAAGAGCAGCCGGAGGTGGTGGTGTTTACCGGTGATTGGTTTGATACACCTCGAGGCGCGGACTTGTGTTGCGATTTCCTCCGGCGCATTGCCAGCACGCGTCCCGTGTGCTGGATCCGTGGCAACCACGATCACTGGTTCGGTCCCGAGGCGCTGGAACCTTTCCACGGTGTATCAGGGGCGCATTGCGTGGATGAGATGTCGTGGAACTTCGATAGCGAGTGGGGCTTGCGGTGTGAGTTCATGTCATGGCAGATGCATTCGACCACGGCTCGTGATTCAGGGCGCCACCGCATCGTGCTGGTGCATGATCCGGAAGACCTCGACCTGGCAAAACTCCCGGGCTGCGACCTTGTGCTCGCGGGACACCTGCACGGAGGACAGTTCGTTTTCCATCGCACCGGCAGTGGCACGCACTTCCCCGCCAATATGTTCTACCGCTGGTGCTGCGACCGGCGCGAAGTCGATGGTGTTCCTGTCATCATTTCCCGAGGATTGGGAGATACCTTGCCCCTTCGTTTTCGATGTTCGCATGAGGTGGTGATGATAGAGATGGGGAATGGCGCGTAGCTGAGTCCACAAGTAAAAGTGAAAGAAGCTGAACGCGATGCCCAGATAAAACTACTCAAACTCACGTGCTTGCGTTTAATTGGGCGAACGCAAGGCTGTACTGCGCATGATGCTTCCCACCCAGACTGGTCCGGGCCGCCCTGAGGCAGGGTTGGTGGTCCGCACACTCCGTTGTGCGGGAAGCACGTTGCGGCTCCAAGTGGGGTCATTTTTCGGGAGGCTTGGTCAGGGAGGAGGCATCCCTGACCGCACAGCGGAGTGTGCGGACCACGTTTGGGGTGCTCCGCTCCGCGCAACGCTGCTACTCCTCGCCATCAGCTTCTTCGTCGCAGTTCCTCCCACCCACTCCCAGCAATCCGCCCCAACTGCAGACTCCGCACCCGCAGCCCCTGACTCCTTCGACAAGACATCCATCGCCCTGCGCACGGCGTTGCACTATGACCCGGCGGTGGATGTGCCGCTGCAGAAGCTGGTGGCCCTGTATCGGGATGCCGGACGGACGGAGGAGCTGCTCTCCATGTATGGCGCGCACGTGGCGCAGTTTCCGGAGGACGGGAATGCGAAGTTGGTGCTCTCCCGCATCTATGGTGCGCTCCAGGACCGGCGGGCGATGGAGTTCCTGAAGTCGGCCGTGGCGCAGCATCCGGAGCATGCGTTGCTGGCGTGGGAATATGGGCGCGCACTGCTGCAGCAACACGACCCGAAGGCGGTGGATGAGATGGCTCGCGCTGTGTCCCTGGAGAAAGGTGTGGCCCGTCGCGCCTTGTGGTATGGCGAGCTCCTCAAGGCCGCCTCTGTGCAAGCTCGCGAGGACCTCGTGCTCATCCAGACGCAGAAGCTCATGGATGAGGGCGCGATGAGTCCGGAGCAACGCCTTCGCTGGGCGAGGCAGGCCATGTCCGCGAAGTTGCCGAAGACCGCGGCTCTCCTCCTCAAGGATCTGCCGGAGCAGTCGCTCGGGGCGGACAGCGGTGTGGAGGCCACGGTGCTCCGGGCGCAGCTGCTCGCAGAGAACGGGGATGCGCCCGCCGCAGTGAAGATGCTGCAAGCGCTGCAGGAAAAGCTTTCCCCGGAGCACTGGAGACATCGCGAAATCCTCATGTTGCGTCTGGACCTTGCGGGCGCCAAAGGGCGCGATGGTTTCGTGGAAGAAGCGCGGGCGAAGTGGAGCAAGAAGGAATCACGCACGGAAGCGGACGCACTGACCTTTGCCGATGTGCTGCTGGCGGCGCATCGTGGCAATGAGGCGCTCAAGGTACTACGCGAAGCGGTGGTGCAGTTTCCCCAGTCCGCTCCTTTGGAAGCGAGAGTGCTGGAGGTGTGGGAGGCGCAGGGGCCCGATACGGAGGCTATTGCGTGGCTCGAGAAAAAGCTGGAGAAGCAACCCGAGCGCGGTGATTTGCAACTGCGCCGGGTGCGCTGGTACTACGCCATGAATCAAGCGGAGAAGGCGAAGGCGGCTTTCAACAAGCTGCTGACTTCGCTGGAGGATGCGCAAAAGATCGAGCGCACAGTAGAGATGGCGCGCTGGTTGCGGCGGCGCAATCAATCCCTGGAAGCGGTGGCGTTGCTGGAGTCTGCCGTGGAGAAGGCGCCCCAGCGCTGGGATCTCCGGCGCGAGCTGGCAGAGCTCTACATGGGCCAGCGTCGCAAGGAGGATGTGGCGAAGCTCTTTGCCGGCTCCTGGAGCAAAGATCTCCCGCCGGATGCTCGTCTGGAGATTGCACAGTTTCTCATGGTGAAGCAGCTCTGGCTCGAGGCGAAGGAGCTGGTGGAACCGTGGGTGGCTTCCAATGAAGGAGCCTTCGAGGGACGGCTGCTGCTGGCAAAGATTTTCGGCAAGCTGGGCGATGATGCGCAGGTACAGGCCACGCTGGATGCGGCACGTGCGCTCTGTGATACCGAGGCCCGCTACCAGGCGTGGTTGGACGCCCTGTTGGAGTATGCCAGTGCCCGTGAGATGACCGGGCTGTGGCTGCAGCGCGAAGCGGAGCTCCTTCTTCCGACGGGAAAGGCGGTGCCTGAAGATACTTTGTTTGGCAGATGGATTGTTCTCCTCGAGCAGGCGATCGCGAGGCAGGAGGAGAAGTTCGCCGAGGCCGCCATCACCAGGGCTCTGGCCGCTTCGCTTACTCCGGAACGGCGTTTGCAGTTGGAGAAGATGCGGCTGGAGTTGTTGGGCAGCGACAGCACGCGTGTGGCCGAGGCAGAGGCGGGCTTGCGTTCCCTGATGGAGCGGGACGCGGCGCATCGGGAGGACCATCGCGTGCGACTGGCACTTTTGTATCAGCGGGCTGGCCGTGGGGATTTGGCCCGGGAATTTCTGGATGACCTGGATGTGGGGAAGGTCACCGGGGCGCAGGACCTCCGTGCGTTGCTGCCGCTGCTGCAGGAGCGCAACCTCGCCGGACAGGCGCTGGCGTGTGCGGAGAGACTGACCCAGCTGGAGCCAGCAGAGCGCGCACACTGGGCGCAATGGATCAGCTTGCTGGCCAACAGCGGAGGAGAAGAGCGCCTGCGCATCGCTCTTCGCGAGGTACTGGGGAAGGCGCATGACTGGAAGCTTGCGGAGGAGGTGCAACAGTCCCTGCGAGATCATCTGGTGGCCAGTCAATGGCGCAGTGTGCAAATGGCCCTTCTCGAGGGTGACATGCAGGACTGGGCAGCTGCGCGACGTGCGGCGGCGGAGTTTGAAAGGATGGAGCTCACGCACGAGCAGCGGTTGTGGCTGCGCTGGCTGCGGGCGTGGTTCAGTGCTGGCATCGGGGACGGCGCGGCGGTGGCAGACGCGCTCACCGAACTTGGCAAGGTGGATGGCAAGACCTGGATTGCCTTTCCTGATGGCATGGAACTCAGCGTGCAGTCTGCTCGCGACATGCTGCAGGCGAAGCTGAAATCACCTCCAGATGGAAATGCTGCGGCGAAGATTCCGCAGGCGCCCCTCATCTCCGCGCCTCTACCTCCCTTTGAGACGGCATGGGCCTTTGCGCTGGAGGATGGCGCCATCCTCACCCGGACTGGTGTTTCGCAAACTGATGGTCTCGCGTACTTTGGAGACGATCGGTGGAATATCTTTGCCGTGGATTTGAAGACTGGGAAGCTCCGCTGGCGCTATCGCGCGGATGGTGCGCCGACAGATGCCTTCACGAATCCGGGCGCGGTGAGACGAAGTGGGAGGGGGCGAATCATCGGAGGCTACCCGTACAATCGCTACGGAGGTCAGGTGCCGGAACTTAGTGCAGCCATCCAGTTCCAGGCGGTGACTGGCCGGTTGCTCGTACTCACGGAAAACGGAGTTGAGTGCCTGAGTGCCGCGAATGGCAGCGTACTGTGGCGCAGTGCGCCGAGTGGTGAGAGTCAGGCTCAAGGAACCCAGTCCATGGTGCCGCAGAGTCGTCTCGTCGAGGAGGGCGGCTGCGTGTACTACTGGAGACCGGCGACATCCCGGGTATCCGCGATGAAATTGGAATCGGGTCGTTTGTTGTGGGAGACGGAGCTGCCTCAACTTCCTGCGGCACCGGTGAACCCGAACAACCAGTGGCAGAACATGGACATGTATGCGCGGCTGCGGTCTGGCCTGAGCGTGGACCAGGGCAGGGTACTGGCATGGGCGCAGACGGCGGCACTGCTGCATGCAGAGACTGGTGCCCTGATCTGGCGCACGGGTACGGGGGAGCTGCCAGCTTTCCCGGTGGGGCTTGAGACCGAGGATGAGCTCGCTTCCGCCCTGGCGGCGGTGGGTACGGCTACCCAGACACTGGTACGCTCAGTGCAGCTGACCTTTGGACCTGGTGTGGGCCTCGCCATCAACGGCCCGCATTCGACTCGCTCTGGGCCTGCTCAGAGATGGGTGTATGGGGATGCCCTTCGTCGTCTGTTGCAACCGCAGAGTGGTCTCGCCCCAACTCTCATCTTGCGTGGTGAAGAGGTGTGGGGCGCCACTGCCAACAATGATGGCCTGGTCACCATGCTGGGGCTGCCGGTCGCCGGATGGGGGGGCGGAGGCTGTGTGGTGGGTTTTGAGGGACGGCGTGTGATCAATGATCTCGGAGGTGTGGCGACAGTGACCATGGTGGGAACACCTTCCAACTCGATTACTTTATTCCCGGAGCCCGACATCAAGCCTGGCCAGAGTTTGAACGCGAGTGGCGGCATAGGGACTATTTCAACGCCGTCCGGATTCGTCATCGTCGGGCAGCAGCTTGCCAGTGCCAATCCCGGCGCCCCTGGCGAGCCGGTGCATTCTTCCGTGCTCGAGGGCAGTCGCTTTTATGCTTCTACGCCGGACAGGCTTCGTGCGGCCGATGTTCGCAGCGGCGCGACCTTGTTTGACCTTCCCTGGCCGAAGGATGCGGCGGAGTGGGTAAAGGCGGAGACTTCACGACACCCGACTGCCATGATGCCCATGTTGCCGGGCATGGGTGGGCAGGCGATGGCCCCACAGTATCGCCGGGTCTATGTACCCCAGGGAGTGTTCCTGCAGGATCAACGGATGGGCGGCGGCATTCTCTGTGGACCGCTTTCCGCGGTGGCGGAGGATTTGTGGATTGCACCGTTGCATGATCGTGCTGTCATCTGTCTTCGTGGCCAGTTTCTGAAGCAGAAACCCGTCGCGACCGCTGCTCCTGTGAATGTCCCGCCTGATTCGAACCGTTGACTCTATTCGAAGCACCACATGCCTGAACCCCTTGTCCGCGAAGACCTGTTTGACGCCACGTTCCTGGATCGGCTGCGTACGCTGGCGCTGCGGCTGAGAAAGCGCCGCGCGCTCATGAAGCGGGGCATGCAGAGCACACCGGCCACGGGATTCACCCGCGAGTTCAAGGACTACCGCCACTATACGGCGAAGGATGACTTCCGCGCGATCGATTGGCGTCTCTATGCACGGTTGGAGAAACTTTTCGTGCGCCTCTACGAGGAAGTGCAGGAGCTGCACGTGCACGTCGTGGTGGATACCAGCGGTTCCATGGCGCTGCCCTTTCCCGAAAAAAAGCGGCAGGCCCTGCGTTTCGCCGTGGCGCTGGCGTACTTGGGCCTGAGTGGGCAGCATCGCGTGAGCCTCTACTCCATGAATGAAGGGGTGAAGCAGGAACTGCCACCGCTGCGGGGGCAGGGGAATATTGAGAAGTTCATCCAGACCGTGGGGAAGTGGCAATACGGTGGCTTCACCGATCTTGAGAAATGCTTTAGCGATTTCCGGCCTTCCCGTCAGCGCTACGGCATCATCTTCGTGATCTCGGACTTCTTCGGACGTGAGGTCGGTACAGCGGTGGAAGCGGTGAATCGTGCAGCAGGCTGGCCCGGTGAGACCCACTTTGTGCAGGTCATCCATCCCTGGGAGCAGCGCCCGGATCTCGACGGTGAGGTGGAACTGGCGGATGTGGAAACGGGTGAGAAGCGCCGCTTCTGGATTACCCGCCGCGAAGTGAAGCTCTACACGGAAATGTTCGATGCCTTCAGCGAAAACCTGAACAACGCCTGCGCCAGCCGCCAGATTGACTTCTTCCGCTGTGCGAGTGATGAACCATTTGAGGATCGCTTCCTTACCCTGCTCACCCGGGGAAGCGCACTGGCCGGTGCCTAGCCGATCCTTTTGTAAATCCCCCCCAACTCCCCATGCGCTCACTCCTCCCATCCCTCCTGACTGTCCCGGCAGTCTTGATGCTCGCGTCCTGCGCCAACAATCCCTTTGCAAAATCGCCGCCTCCACCGGAGACGACCCAGGGGTGGCGGCAGGCGGTAGTGGACGTGCCGCTTCCGGCGACGCGCAAGGACTTCGCCAAGAAGTTTCCCAAAGTGGTACCGGTGAAAACCGGAGAGGCTTTCGCGACGTTTTCCTTTTCTCACAGCTCGGAGCCTCAGGACTATGAATTCTACATCCTCAATCATGATGCCCGCCTGATGCTCCAGGTCGGCTACAAGCAGAAGCCGGTAGTGGTGGAAGACAAGCGCGCTCGCGCTGCGGCGAATGTCTCTGCCGCTGCCGACCTGGTGACTCCAGCACCCGATGTCCCGGAATCAATCGTGGCAGGCGTGGTGGCTGACGGCACAACCGCCGCCGCGCCCGATCCATCGCTGGATCCACTTGTCATTACCATGGATGGAGTGAAGCGGCTGAAGGTCACGCCTCTCCCCGAAGACAGCATCGTGAGCGCACAGATCGTGCTGAAGAAGGAGATTCGTTTCCTGGGCATCTCCACCCAGTCCGAAGTGGCAGCGGAAAAAACGGAAGCTGCCGCGAGAAAGAAGAAGCCCGCGCGCAGGAAATGATGGTCTTGGGGCGGTTGATTCTGATAGCTGTTCTGCCTCTGGCCGTTTCGTGCCAGAGTGGCGGGAGTGCATTGGACACTCCAAGTCAGCCTCGCGTGAGAATCACGCGCGGTCAGGCGGAGAAGGTCCTCAAAGGTCTGACATTCCCCATGACCCGAGCGGAGTTGGCGCAGCATTATCCTGCCGTTGGATTCGAGCAGGATCCTCCCGTGTTCTGTTTCTGGCTGTCCAAAGAACCGGGTGACTATGAATACCGCCGATTGGGGAAAGATCTGTACCTTTTGCTGCGAGTACAGTTCAAACACAGACCCGAAAATCGGCTATATCCCACTGGTCTCAACCCTGTACGGCGTGGCGTCGGCACAGGTTCAATTTTCACCAGACGGGGTAACCGCATCGGTTCGATTGCCATCAGTCCTGACCTGCCTGAACATACCATCATCCTGAAGGCGCGTCCTGACGTTCGGGATGTGATCTTCGATGCTGAACTCAAGGACATGTCCAAGGAGTCCGACATGGAGAAAGGACTGTTGGAAGCGTATCAAGGATACAAAGACGCAGAGCCTCAGGTTTTGACATCAGACTCATAAGATCACAAAACAGTACCGTCACTCCACGTCCCCTTGACCTTCCTCCACTCCCAGTATTTGCATCTGCTCTGGCTCGGGCTCATTCCCGTGGCCTTGTGGTTGTTCCGCCGGAAGGCGAAGCGGGTACAGGTTTCCACGTTGCTTTTCTTCCGCACGCTGGCGCGGGAGCATCAGGAGTCAGCGTGGCTGCGACGGCTGAAGAAAATCTTTTCCCTGCTGCTGACGCTGCTGGTCATCCTGCTGGCGGTACTTGCGCTGGCACGGCCTTTCCGTGAGGGCGGGGGAGACACGCCGAAGAGCCTCGTGGTGCTGTTGGATTGTTCCGCCTCCATGGATGCGAAGGATGCGGATGGAAAGACGAGACTGGATGTCGCGAAGGAAGTCCTGCGTGATCGCCTCAATGCGTTGCCGGAGAACATCATCACCTCATTGGTGGTGTATGGCTCCGAAGCAGAGGTCATGCAGTCGCGCAGCACGAACCGCCGCGAGCTTTTGCGCATGATTGACCAAGCCCAGGCCGTGCCCGAGGAGGATCACCCGGAGGAGGCGCTAGTGGTGGCGCGACGGCTGGCTGCGCTGGATGCGCCAGCAGAGATTTGGTACGCCAGTGACCGTGCCTTTTCGAAGGAAGAGGCAGCCTCTGGTTTGGGTGCTGGTGTCGACGGTGATGCGCCAGCAGCGGCGATAAAGCCGGGTGAGGCCGAGCCCCGTCAGCGATTTATCGACGTCGCCCTCAAGGAACCGCTGAATGCGGGCATCACGGGTTTCCAGATCCGCCCAGCACCGCTGGCTCGCAATCGCTTCGACGTGTTTGTGGAGGTGTCCGCTTCTTCCGCGAACAAAGCGCCCATGGAGATCACACTCGAGGCGCGGTTGGACGGCAATCCGCGGGGATTGCGTGAGTTTGAACTGAAGCCGGGCGAGAGCACGCGCATCATCCTTCCCGTGGAAGGCGGGCGAGGGCAGCGTCTGGAAATGGAAATGCGCTCTGCAAACGACTGCCTGGGCTGGGACAATGTGGTGCTGGCGGCGCTGCCGGAGACGAAGCCACTCGTCGTAGCCTGGCTTGCAGAGTCACCTGATCCCTTTGTGGAACTCGCGCTCACTTCCCTGTTGGCGGAAGAACGCATCCAGATTCTGAAGGGGGGAGTGAAGGACTGGCCCATGAAAGAGAAGCCAGATGTGTATGTGTTCGAAAATTGGCTGCCTACGCCGTGGCCCACGGATCGCCCCGCCCTGGTATTGAACCCACCGAGGAGCGAAGGCCCCATCCATGCGAAGAAGCTGGAGCGAGCTGTCCCCTATGATGCGGTGCGCGCTGTGCAACCGGAGCATCCCGTGCTTTTCCGGGTGACCAGCAATCGAGCCGCGGTCACACAAACCACCGTGCTCAACGTGAGCGATACCCTGGAGACGCTCTGGATGGCGGGCAATGAACCCGTGCTGGCGGCTGGTGAGGCGGGAGGGCAACGGCTGGTGGTCACCGCCTTCCAACCAAGCCGTAGCGAGCAGCTTGCGCTTTTGAGTGCTTTTCCGTTGCTGGTGGGAAATGCGATTTACTGGTGTGCGGAGCAGGCGGAGACTCTGGCCTCTCTGCAGCCGCATCATCCGGGTGAGGTGATTCCGGTCGCGCCCGGAATCGTCAAGTGGCGGGTGTGGGACGGTGTATCTATCCATGATGTTTCCCAGGAGGCCGGTTCCGGCTGGATGGACCTGTCCTACGTGGGACTCTTCGAGGATAGCAAGGGCCGCGCGCAGTCGAGCTTGCTCCTGTCCATGCGTGAGACGGATATTCCCTCTGTGAATGCAGACGCGACAGCTCCTGACGCGTCGAATGACAAGGGTGTGAAATGGGCCGGGGGAGGGAACTGGAGCACCACACTCTTGTGGCTGGCTCTCGGCATCCTCCTGCTGGAGAGCTGGCTCTTCCACCGACACGCGGTGTACTGATCCTGGAAGCGCTTGGGGCAGCTGAGGCGAAACCTTCGCTTCAAAACTAATTCCGCGACACCCTACGACAGGATAGCCAAGTGGGTTTCAGGACGTATGCTTCCTGCCCCTTTTCCCCCTTGGTTTCCCACGTTCTATCTGATTTCATGCCAGTTTCCCGTGTCGCTTTTCCTTTGTTCCTGAGTGTTGCCGCCGCAGTCTCCCTGGCTTCCCAGAGCACTCAGGCCCAGGATCGCGCAGCGGTTTCGGATGCATTTCAGAAGAACGTGCTCCCGGTGCTGGAGCAGCGCTGCTTCGATTGCCATGACGGCGAGATGAAAAAGGGGGATGTGGATCTCCAGGCGCTCACGGACCAAAGTCATCCGGCGCGGAATGACATCCGGCTCTGGGACAAGGTGCGCGAGCAGCTCAAGGCCGGGACAATGCCTCCGAAGAACAAAACCCCGCTCGAACCACAGGGGAAGCAGGCCATCCTCGACTGGGTGGGCATGAATGAAAGGGCCACCCTTGCGCAGGCTCCCACGGATCCCGGCGTGCGCAAGGTCCGGAGATTGACTCGCGACGAGTATACCTACGCCTTGCGTGATTTGCTGGGCATCGAGTCCAAGCCGGGGGACAAATTCCCCGCGGATGGCGCGGGTGGTGAGGGCTTCTCCAACAATGCGGATACGCTGACGTTATCGCCTCTCCTGATTGAGAAGTACATCACGACGGCAGATGACGTGGTGAAGGAGGTGTGGAGCAAGGATCCGCTGAGGCAGCGCCTCATGGCCCCCTGCACCAGCGACAAGCTCCCGCCCGAGGAAGGTGCTGCGCTCATTCTTCGGCCCCTGGTGCAGCGTGCCTGGCGCCGGCCTGTCTCCGAGCAGGAGTTGAAGGAAGTGATTCAAGTTTTCAGCGCTGCCCTCAAACGTGGAGCCAACTGGGATGGAGCACTGAAGGTCGCCGTGAAGAGCGTGATTCTCTCGCCCAAGTTTCTCTTCATTCGCGAAGAAGAGCCTGCGAAGCCCGGTCAGGTCCACCAAGTGGATCACTATGCGATGGCCTCTCGCCTTTCCTTCTTCCTCTGGTCTTCCATCCCGGATGAGGAGTTGCTGAAGCTTGCTGCTGAGAAGAAGCTGCAAGATGACGCAGTGCTCGCTGCGCAAGTAAAACGCATGCTGGCAGACAAGCGTGCTGCAGCCTTCACAAAGACCTTTGCCGGACAGTGGTTGCGCTTTGATGAACTCTTCAACACCGTGGATCCGGACCGGCGCAAGTTCCCGCAGTTCAACGATGAGATGCGGCGCAACATGTATGACGAGGCTTTCAATTTCGCGGACAACATCCTCCGAAGAAATGGACGCATGCTGGATTTCCTGGACAGCGACTACTCCTATCTCAATGAGTCGCTCGCCAATCACTACGGCGTGCCGGACGTGAAGGGGCCGGAGATGCGCCAGGTGAAATTTACGGATGGCAAACGCGGCGGTCTCGTGGGCATGGGAGCGATCCTCTCGGCCACGGCGTATCCGCAGCGCACGAGTCCCGTGCTCCGTGGCAAGTGGGTGCTGGAGCAGTTGCTCGGCGCACCGCCGCCGCCGCCGCCACCGAACGTGGGCCAGCTCCCTGAGGACGACCGCGACCTGAAGGGGGAGGTCACCCTGCGCAAGCGACTGGAAGCACACCGTGACAAAGCGGCGTGCATCGGCTGCCACGCCCGGATGGATCCGCTGGGCTTTGGACTGGAGAACTTTAATGCCGTGGGCCAGTGGCGCGACAATGAAAACGGCAAGGCCCTCGACGTGGGCGGCGTGATGCCTGACGGCCGCGCCTTTGCCAACCCTGCGGAACTCCGCAAGGTGCTCATGCAGGAGAAGGATAAATTCTCCCGCACCCTCTGTTCCCGACTCTTGGGCTACGCGCTCGGGCGTGGTCTGGAAACCGTGGATCAGCCGAC